>JBJDZN010000046.1:3024-27920 GCA_051868045.1 Eubacteriales bacterium | reverse complement strand
TATAGTTTAAAAGATGCATCTTGTTAACCCTCCCTGAGTGTCATAAGCTTCAGCGTCAGTTCTGCGCTCTTTATCAGCTCAGACAACTGTGTGGATTCAAAAACGGTATGTGCGTCCTGCATGGCATTGGAAACAACGATGGATCGGATTCCGTTTTTGTTGAAGTAATTTCCGTCGCTTCCGCCCAGCGTCGTAACGTATGTCGGCTTTTCCCGGTGCAGTTGGGAGACGGCTTTTTCGAAACGTCTTCTGACCGCCTCATCTTCCGCCACGTCGTAAGAATGAAGGACTTCCGTCGTTTCAAATCCGACTTTTCCGCCGATGCTTTCGGCTTCCTCCCGAAAGATTTCGTGGATCCGATCGGCTTCGGAAAGGGCTTCTTCATGTACGAGGCTTCGGATCTCGCCCTGAATGTGAACGGATGCCGGCACGATGTTCTTGCCCGTTCCGCCCTCAATCATACCGAAGTTCACCGTCGTGTCGGGACTGATACGTCCCGTCCGGATTCTCGAAAGGGCATTTGCCGCAATCGTCAGGGCGTTGATCCCCTCCTCGGGAGAAAAACCCGAATGTGCAGCCCTTCCTTTTGTCCATATGTCAAGGGTAAGAATGGTAGGAGCCTTCACTGCTGCGGTTCCGACCCTTCCGGTCAGATCGAGGACGTAGGCTGTTTTCGACTTAAGCATTCGAAAATCGAGGACCGAGATCCCCTTGCAGAAGGGTTCCTCTGCCACCGAAAACACGACTTCCAGATCCGGATGAGGAAGTCCCTCTTCCACGATCACCGTCAGTGCCTCCAGAATGGAAACCAATCCCGAAATGTCGTCCGCTCCGAGAACCGTCGATCCGTCGGAGGTGATTCTTCCGTCCTCATGCAGGACAGCCTTTTTGCCCTTTCCCGGTGATACGGTGTCCATGTGGGACGAGAAAAGAATGGGTTCGCCATCCGTGTTCCCTTTCAGAAAGCCGTACAGATTTCCCGCCGATTTCGGATTTTCATGCCCCAGCTTTGATGCCGCCTCGTCTTCGATGACACGAAGTCCCAGACCGATCAGCTTATCCTTCAGGTATTCCTTTATATCATATTCGGCAAATGACTCGCTGTCAAAGGAAACCATTTTTTCGAATTCCTTCAGTATCCGACTGCTGTTTACCAATGATATAACCTCCTCCCGAAAAATTGCTTTGGAATGAAAAACAAGACCGTCAAATCCCTTCGACGGTCTTATTATACTCTGAATTTACGAAATGTCAAATACTAGATAAAGATGATAAGTTATAGGTTCAGCCTATATCGCCTTTCGGATGACGGTCACATCCGACAAGCCGCTCTTACAATAAAAAACGGTTATGCGACGAAATTTGTGTCAACCCCTTGAAAATCCCGGAGATTTATGGTACAATCAAAAAAAACGTTCGAATAACCATTTTAAGAGGATTTTGCCATGAAAAAAACAGTCATCTCCATGATATTGTCCTATGTAAGTACCGTGATTTTCTTCGTTCCTGGGCTTGTGGCGGCACAATGCGGCATACCGAAAGATGCACCCGGAATCGGCATGGCGGTGGGCATTACCGTTGTTCTTATCCTTCTGCCCGTCCTGTTGTGGGGCATCAACCTCCTTCTGAGCAAGCACTTTGTCAAGGAACTGAATCAAAAAAAGGTTGCGGAAATGAACAACTATCTGGTGAAGCACCGGGAAGAAGCCGAAAAAACGGCATCTGATCTGCAAAGAAAGCTGCGGCTCATCCGACATCTGACCGACGGATACGGGGTGCTTCTATGGCTCCTTGCCGGCGGGATCGCCTTCTTCGGCGGAACGCTGTTCTTCTCCTACTGTCCCCTTTTCTGGCTGCTCCGGATCTGTTCGTGGTTTGTTTTTCTTGCCGCCTACGGCAGAATCCGCCGTTCTCCGAAGGTTCCGGAGGAATATGCGGATCCCCGTTTTTCAGAAGCGGAGTACCCGAAGATTTATTCCCTTGCACGCCGGGCGGCTGAACATTTCCGGTGCAACGGCGACATCCGCATCCGCTTCTTTACCGGGTGCAATGCCGGGATTGCCCGAAACAAACGGGGATATTGGCTGAATGTGGGTATCGACCTTTTGTGTCTGATGTCGGAAGATGAACTTTACCATATTTTTATCCACGAATTTTCCCACGTTTCGCAAGAAAACACCGCAAGCTCCCGTGAAATGACCTACCAATATTGGGTCACCAACCATTATCAGGAGAATTCCAAACTGCAAGACATTCTTTCAGGGTTGTTTTTCTTTTCGGACTGCAGATATCTCTTCTACTATTTCATCTACTCCTATGCCACGTCCCTGATGATCGAGAGCCAAGCCGACCGGGCAATGGCAGAATTCGGCAATGCCAAAGTGGCGGCATCCGCACTGCTGAAGCTCAAATACAACGAAATGTACCTATGGGAAAACAGGGACGGATATGATCCCTCCGCCTATGCTTCGGAGGTCCCGAATCCCCATTTTCTGCGCACAAACATACAGGCGATCCAAGATGCCATCGGGGAGCGGAGCGATTTCTGGAATGAGCTGGCAAAGAAGGAGATTCTGCCCAACAATTCCAGTCATCCCACGCTGAAAATGCGATTGGAAACCCTCGGCGTGAACGAAATCTCGCTGACAGAAGACCAAAGCTCGGAGGAATACCGAAGCGAGTGTCAGAAAGCCCTTGACTGTCTGGACGAAATGCTCTGCAACAGCAAGAAGGAGGTCCATGCTCAGGAAAGGGATCGGTACTATCTGAAGCCCCTGGAGCGCATCAACAAATGGATGGACGAAGGGATGCCGATTTCCGCCGAAAACTACGCCGATCTGATCTGTGATCTGCGGGACCTTGGGCGAAACCGGGAGGCAGAGGAACTCTGCGACCGGGTTCTGGCAGAGCTGAACGAAAATTCCTCCGTCTACGCCTCTTTCATGAAGGGATGCTTCCTGCTCCACCGATACGACGAGTCGGGCATGGCGTACCTCTACCGTGCCGTTGAGACAAACGCCAACTTTCTTGAAGAAGGGCTTGATACCATCGGAAAGTTCTGCTGTTACACCGGCAGGGAGAAAGAGCTTCTGGAATACCGGGAGCGTGCCGCACGACTGGCGCAAAAGAACAAGGATGAGGACAGCAAAATCAACCGTCTTGAAAAATCCGATCATCTGACCGAGGAAAATCTGCCTGACGGAATGCTGGAGAATATTCTGTCCTTCATTCTGTCGATTGACGAAGGGCTGATTCAAAACATCTATCTGGTTCGGAAGACCGTCAGCGACAGCTTTTTCGCCAGTGCCTTTGTCATCCGCTTTAACGGCGGAACCGACGATCGGCGGGACGAAATTATGCACAGAATCTTCTGTTATCTCGACTCCTATCCGGTGGATTGGCAGTTTTCGCTTTTCACCTATGAAGAGTTGAATTTCAAGGTGGAAAAGATCAAGGGAAGCCTGGTCTATACAAAAAAGGATGCCGTAGAACAGGAAATTCATCAGAAATAAGGAGAACCGTTTTGCGCCTTAATCGTCGGGGCATGATCCTTCCGACAAATCCGCAAGAGCACAAGAAAAAACCGCCATCTCCATGATGTTGACGGGATCGGGCGTTGCCATACCCGCTCCCATTTGGACACGGCGGCAAAGCATTCAATAATTCAGCCATTTTACGCATAAAGCAAAGGAGAAAACCCATGTCAGAAATCTGGACACCGGCAAAACGGGCAATCTGCGCCCTGAATCGGGGAAAGCCGGACGAAATTCCCACCTTCGAGCTGGAATTCCAACTGTCTGAAGAGTTTTTCGGCTATCCCCTGTACGACCGTCGCTTCGACCGTGACGTGTACGTCACCCTGACCCCCGCCGAGATCGAGCGGGCTGCCATCGACCTCGCCGACAAATATGCCCGGGTCTACGGAACGGGCACTGCCTACGACATCGGCGGTGCCGCCCTGTCGGGCGATCCCGAAAAGGATGCCCGACCCGGTCTTGACTACTGCATCATTCCGGTCTACTGCCCCGAGTGGTGGGACGTGAACTCCCCCATCACCAAAGCCTTCCGCAAACGCCTGCGGGAGCATTTCGGGGACACCCGACTCTTCGGCGGACACGGGGACGGCACCTTTGCCATTCCCTCCGGGTCGGAGATGTACGATTTTGCCTACCGTCTTGCCGACGAGCCGGAGGAGGTCCTTGCCGATGCCGATCGGATGTGCAAAGCCGCCATCGAGGCAAACAAGCGTCAGCATGAGGCGGGGCTGGACGTTGCCCTGCTCTGCTCAGACTACTGCTACAATTCAGGACCCTTTCTGTCCCCCGCCATGTTCGACGAATTCATCGCCCCCTTCCTTGCCCGAATCTGTCAGGCAGGACGGGAATCGGGAATGTACATGATCAAGCACACCGACGGCAACATCATGCCCATCATCGACTCGTTGGTATCGGCAGGTCCCCACGCCCTTCACTCGCTGGACCCCATGGCAGGGGTGGACATACGGGAGGTCAAACGACGCTACGGCGATCGGGTGGCACTCTGCGGCAATGTTCACTGCGCCGCACTCCAGACCGGCACCGATGAGGAGGTTCGGGCGAGTGCCGAGTACTGTCTGAAATACGGCGGCGAAAACGGCGGATACATCTTCGCCACCAGCAACATTCCCTTCAAGGGAATGCCGCCGGAGAGGTACGACATGATTCTTTCCATCTGGAAGAAAATGCGGAAATATCCGGATTAAATTCCCTTTTATCCCGTTTTTCACAGGCAAACATCAAAAACGGCAGGGATCCAAAAGTCTTATGCGGCTTTACCGCCTGTTGGCGTCGGAATAAGCATGACACCCGGTAAGTCCCGCAAAAAATCATAAAAAATCAGCTCCGACCAGGAGCATAAAGGAGATTGTCCCATGAGTATTCTTACGGAAATTTCGGAAAACCTTCAGCGAGGCAAAGCAAAGGCTGTCAGGGACCTGGTCAGCCAGGCAGTGGCACAGGGAATCCCCGTGGAGCAGATTCTGAACGAAGGACTGCTCAACGGCATGAACATCATCGGCGAGAAGTTCAAGAACAACGAGGTTTATGTCCCCGAGGTGCTGATTGCCGCCAGAGCCATGAACATGGGAGCGCAGGTGCTGAAGCCCCTGATGGCAGAGGCAGGCGTCAAATCCGCGGGAAAGGTCTGCATCGGCACCGTACAGGGCGACCTGCACGACATCGGCAAGAATCTGGTCAAGATGATGATGGAGGGCAAGGGTCTGGAGGTCGTCGATCTGGGAACCGACGTTTCCCCCGATACCTACGTCCGGACCGCCATCGAGCAGAACTGCCAGATCATCTGCTGTTCCTCCCTGCTGACTACCACCATGGGCGTCATGGCAGACGTGGTGAAGAAGGCGGAGGAGGCGGGCATCCGGGACAAGGTGAAGATCATGGTCGGCGGTGCCCCCGTTACTGAAGAATTCTGCCGGAAGATCGGTGCCGACAAATACACTTCCGATGCCGCCAGTGCGGCAGATGCGGCAGTGGAGCTGTGCGCCGCCCTGGCAAAGTAAGCGTCTTTTTATCCGAATGCGGGCAACCTTGCCGTGAGGAAATGCGATGAGTGAGAAAGATCCGCTCTTTGAGCCAATGATAGCCAAGGCACTTTGCAAAGGTGCCTGTCGGGCGGCGGTGATCCGGGTATCCGACGTCCGGCTGGACCCGATCTTTCGTCGGATGTGCCAGGACAACGTCTGCGGAAACTACGGGAAATGCTGGATGTGTCCCCCGGATGCCGGGGAGATCGGTCAACTGATGGAGGAATTTCGCCGCTATGATTTTGCGCTGGTCTATCAGAGCGTGAGTCAACTGGAGGACAGCTACGATTTCGAGGGCATGATGACCGCCGCCGAATCCCACAGTCGGCTGACCCGGGAAATCAGGAAGGCATTCCCCGAAGACGCCTTTGGCAAGGTTCTGCATCTGGGAGCCGGCGGGTGTCACGTCTGCCCGATCTGCGCCAAGCGGGAGAATCTGCCCTGCCGTCATCCCGATCTTGCCATCTCCTCACTGGAGACCTACGGCGTGGACGTGTCCGCCCTTGCCGCCTCTTGCGGCATGAGGTACACCCATGGGCAGAACACCGTCACCTACTTCGGTGCCATGCTCTTTTCGGGATGGAAAAAACCGAGATGAAAGACGTCTCCTTTCTTGAGAAGGTTTACGGACTCCTCATCCGAATCCTCATTCTTTTCGGCAAGAGGACGCCCTGCTTCCTCTCTCTGTCGGGAAGGGACTTGACAAGGTTCAAAATTTATGCTATACTGTAGGTTATCAAACGGTTTTATTCAGGAGGATCCTTTTCCCCATGGAAAATGAATTGATAAACTGCGATTTTCGGACTACCACCCATCCCGGATATGCTCTTGCCGTCTATGGCATAACGCTGATTGCCGCTTTTGGTGCCATGATGCTTCTTTCCCTTCTGGCACTTGCCGTCACCTATCCCTTCTTTCTGTTTCTGGAGGGTGTGATTCTGCTCTGCGCCCTGATTACCCTGCCCGTCACCCTGTACTCGGTGTCATCCTTTACCTTTACCTTCAACGCAGACACCCTTGTGATCAAAGGTCGGCGGCATCAGCAGACCTTCACTGTGAAAAATCTCTCCAAAAATGCCTTTATCATGACTCAGAGTCCCCTCGAAGAGCGCAAAAACTGCGGTTCCCTGAAGATTCGGGAGATGAATCTGCACTTTTACGGCATCCGGGATTTTGACAAATTCAAAAGCTACATTGAAACCCATTTTTAACGGTCCCACCAAACAAGGAGGTATTTTCGTGAAGAGAATTCTCAGTTTAACGCTCTGTCTGTTTCTGCTTCTTGCCCTTCCCGCCTGCGGAAAAAAGAAAATTCCCCTTACCGATCGGGGAATGGAGGTCGTGTTCCTGATGAATGAGGTGGCAAACAGTGACATCGTCAAAACGACCTTTTCTACGGAATCAGAGGCACAGTATTTTCTGAGCGAGATCCGGGCGGGCGACTATACCCAATACCACACGGTTTACGAGATCGGGCTTCCTCAGAATATGGACGAGCTGATCCTGACGGCAGGCTACCCGGAAAGTGATCTGGACAATCCCTCCCTGTACGGAATCTACGAGGATACGGTACCCACCTATATCTGGAAGCGTGTAAATCTCCAGTCAAACGGCTTGTTTTTGCCGTCATCCGTATTGGCGGCATCCTCTGTCTACACGGCAGAACGGCTCTTTTCGGACAGTGATCTGAAGATGGACACCGTCTATCTGTACATCTTCGAAAACGGAATGCCCATTGCCGTCTGTTTTACCGTCGGCGAGGGCGGTGCCGTTCTTGCACAGGGACAGTGGATTCTGAACTCTGACTTTCCCACTGACACTCCGGAGAACATCCGGACCTTTCTGGAAGACCTCTTTCCCGGATGTGTCTTCTCGGTGACGCCGGTTGAGGCGTGAGCAAAAAAACGCATCTGACTGTCGGCAAAGCCGACGGAAGGGGCATTTTGTGAAGGATTGCGAAATAACGGAATACGAGTCTCCCTTTCTGAGGGAGATTCTTTGTTTTTGCCTTTGTGCTTGCGCTCTTAATATGGAAAGTTTTTGAAGGGGTTCGGGGTGCCTTTTTGGAAAAAGGCACCCCGAGATATGCTGTTTCCTATATCATCCGTTCTACCGTACCGGTGAGAATCTGCCCCAGATAGGGCGTGTTGCGCACCGAATGACGGCTTTTGAGCAGGGTCTCGGTGAAGGGGTAGGAACGGTCAATGTCACAGACGGCAATCGAACATGCGCTCCCCTCCCTGAATCCGGGTTCCATACCCAAAATTCTTGCGGGAGCAAGCGACAACAGCTCCGCCAGACGGAAAAGATCAATATGCCCCGGTATCACCAAATGACAGAGACTGACGGCAAAGGTGGTTTGCAGGGCAAGCATTCCGGCAGCCGCCCGATCTGCGGGCAATGCCTTGTCCGCAGACTCCACCGGCGTGTGATCGGTGGAAATGGCATCCACCGTTCCGTCCGAAAGTCCCGCAAGAACCGCATCCCTGTCCTTCCGCTCCCTCAGGGGATGGGACAGCTTCACCTGACTGCCGTAGAACAGCAGGTCTGCCTTCGTCATGGTAAAATAGGGAGGACAGCTGTCGCAGGTCACAAAGACCCCCTCTCCCTTCGCCAGCCGGATCTGCTCCACCGCATCGGCGGCAGAGACCCCCGTAATATGCAGACGACAGCCGGTGTTCGCCGCCAGAACCAACAGCTTTGCGGTGGACAGTGCCTCATCCAGTGCGCTGTCCTTCCGGGATTTGTCCGCCGCATGGCAGATCATCAGCCGATTGGTTTCCCGACAGAAGGTCATCGCCCGCAAGAGGGTATCGGTGTCGGCATAACCGTCATCGGCAAAGGCATAGGCTCCCGCCTCCAGAAGGGCGGACAGATCGGACGGCTTCCCCGCCCCGTCACAGACGGCGGCGGTGGGCAGAACCCGTACCCGTTTACTGCTCATGGACGCCACCGCCTCCACCTGCTCGGGAGTGACAACCGGATGGGGTGCCAACGGAGCTGCCAGCAGAGTCCCGTAACCGCCCGCCTGTGCGCTGGCAGAGAGACATTTTTCATTCTCGGTGCGGATATAGGGCGGGGCAAAGACGTGGGTACGCAGATCGCAGAAGGCGGGCAGCAGCAGATTTCCCTCCGCATCCACCAGGGTGTACCCCTTCTTCCGGGGGACCTCTCCCATGGCGATAATCTTCCCGCCAAGGGTCAGCAGATCGCCGGGAATCCACTTTCGCTGTCCGAAATCGGGCAGTCTTCCGTTAATGATCAGTACACTCATGGAATCAGATATCCTTTCCCACGGACGGTCCGGATCAGGTGCCGCCCCAACGCATAGTCCAGCTTTTTCCGCAGGTAGCTGATGTAAACCTCGGGATTGTTCCCCACCGAATCCCCGAAAATCGCTGCGGCAATCTCATCCCGTCCCACCACTTTCCCCCTGCGGGAAAGCAGCAGGGCGTACAATGCCCGTTCTTTTGGGGACAGGGGAATCTCCCGATCCGAAACGGTCACTCCGTTCTCCGACAGACGGGGCAGTTCGTCAGGGTTTTCCTTGATCGGAAGGTCCCCTTCCGGTTCGGAAACGGATTCCGGATTTTGAGACCGGGACGCTTCCGGAGTGTCCGCCGCTTCCGGGAGGGGACTGCCGAAATGGGGAGAGGCTTCCGGGGGACCGAAGATGCGTCCGGCAAGCAGACGAAGACTGTCGGTCAGAAAGGGACGGGTCAGGTCGGTCCCCTTCCCCTTGTCACGGGAAACGGTAATGCAATGCTCCCCGAGTCTGGGTGAGGGAATAAAATCAAGGTCAACCACGGCATAATCGAAATATCCTGTTCTCTGACTGCCGACGGTGATCTGCCGATAGCCCGCATCCTCCAACACCCGCAGGACCATACGGGCAAAAGCCTCGTCTGATGACACAATCTGCATACCGCCACCCCTTTTTCTTTTATTTTAACCCATCAGGCGGCAAATGTCAAGGGATCCGAGCAGAATTTCGTGGATTTATTTGTGCTGATCTTCCTGCTTATCGCATTTTCCCGTCAATATGCACAAATATATTTTTGAAAATCCTTACAGTTTGCCAATTGATTTTTGAAAATCCGCATGGTATAATGATTACATAATCAAAATGCCGTTTTTCGTTCGAAAAAATCTGCGGCAAAGAAAGGATAAACGCAATGAAACAAAACAGCATGTTCCAACGAATTCTTGCAATTGCACTGCTTTGCAGCCTTTGCGCAACCTCGGTTCCCATGTTTGCTACGGCTACCGAAGCAGAAGCACCTGCAACCACCCGTGAAATCACCCTCGACGGTGATCTTTCCGACTGGGAAGGCGTTCACTCCGAGGCAGTTGAGGATGTCAGCAATGGCAAAAAGGCAACCTTCTATGCCGTTTTGACTGAAGAGGGCGACCTCTATCTTGCCTGCGACGCTTACCATGATGTCTACACCACCACCGCAGGTACCTGGTGGGAGAACACCAACTTTGAGTTCTTCATCAACGGCTCACAGAGCTGGGTTTCCGCCTGGGGCGGCGGAGCACAGGAAGCCAAGGTTTATGACTATGTCATGAACGTTCAGGAAATCAACGGTGAGACCGTGTACCACACCATCACCGAGGTGCTGGTTCCCCGCTACAAATTCTTACTCCGTGACGACGGTACCATTCAGCTGGGTATCGCATGGAAGACCGTCGGCGATGACATCAACGCCAAGAAAGAGGACGGCAGCATTATGTATACCGACAACTGGTGGAGACCGGTTGGCTGCTACCCCAACCCCGGCGTTCTGTCCGTTTCCAAAGCCGGACTGTACCGCGATCAGACTGAAGCTGCCACCGCTGCCGAATCGGTTACGCCTATTGCCGGTCCGACGAACGACTTGATTCAGAATGTTCCCGAAGGACCCGGCACTAACAGCGAAGCAACATGGGAAAACAATGGAACAGCCTATACCTTGACCAATCGCGGCAATGACTTAGGCACCAGTTTCAATACCTGGATTTTGGGCAATACTGAAAATACCGTCACCCTTAGTGCAACGTTCAGTGGAACTCAGGATGGCGAACAGGGCTTCATGTTCGGCGTCAACAATATGAATCGGTCTGACATTATCAGTGAGGGAGAAGCCCTCTACTATCTGGTAGACGCCTCTGTCAATAACAGCCGTATTTACATCGGTCTTGAGAGAAATGCTCAAAGTTGGGCCGGCTGGAAATTTGATTATGAAATCCCGAAGGGATCCATTTATGACGATTCCTTTACCCTGAAAGCATCCTACTCAAACGGAAAAATTGATATTTACATCAACGATGTTCTGGTTATCGCCTACACCGATCCTCAGCCCCTCCCCGGCACCGGATACGGTCTGTGCTCCAAGACCACCAACAATACCATTTCCGATGTCACTGTCAGCACCGAAGAGGTACCTGTACAGGGATGCTACACGGTTTCCACTCCCGATGAATTCAACACTTTGATTGCTAACGCAAACAAGGTTGGCAAAAACTATCTGAGAAATCAAGTAGTCAGAATCACTGATGATCTTGACATGACCGGAACCGATTTTGTTCCGTTCAATGCAATCACCCTTACCCTGGACGGGCAAAATCATACCATATCCGGCATCAACAGAGTAGTCAATAACGTTGCAAGCGGAAACTACGGTATTTTGGCAAACGAACTTTCCAACAACAATTGTAGCGGAACGATCCGGAATGTCACCCTGAAGAACTCCTCCATCACCGTCACTTCTACCGCTACCGAGGCAGCTGATGTTGCCGTCGGCGCAATTGCCGGTCTTGTCGACAGAGGCAAAACATCCGGCATCACCCTCGACAATGTTACCGTTACCGTCAACGGTATTGCCTATGTGGGCGGCATCGCAGGTAAGAGAGAGTGGTCGGCAAGCGACGACCTCGTCAGCAACATCTCCTTCAAAAATGTAACCGTCGATGCTCCGGACGCAACCGTCGGCATCCTCTACGGCAGCGCAAACAGCGATGTCAACGGCGAAATCGCCAACGTTACCGGTGCAATCAGACTGGCGGGTGCTGAAAATGAAGTCACCTCCGAAACTCTCATTGCGGTCAACGCTTCTTCGAAAACCATTGCCGAAACGGCTAAGCAGGTTGTGATTATGCGTCCTTTCGACAGTTGCGACACAACCAACAATACTTTGTCCACTACCGGACATTCCGCACTGGCTCAGCTCGGAACAGTCAATGGACAGACTGCCATTCGCTTCCTGATTGTCTCCAACGCAGAGCAGGTAACCGGCAACACCGTGAAAGTCATATTTACCAAACTGAACGGCGAAGAGTATGTCATCAGCCGTACGGTCGGTGAAAATGACCGCAGTGACGGAAACGGCATTACAGAGTCCTACAGCAAGGTTATGGCAGCAGGTGAAGTTTTCACTGCCGAAGAGGGATGCGAAATCTACGGTTTCGTTGTATATGGCAATGATATGGTATTCGAAACTGTAGCGGTTGAACTGATCACCGCAGAGGGTGAAATCTACTCTACCGCTTTACACACCTATGACGAAATAATGGGAGGTAACTGATATGGATACCCAAAAGATTTACGAAGCACCCGAAATGACCATCACCATACTGGAATCCAAAGACGTTCTCACTGACTCTTCTGTGGATGAGGTCGAGAATATTCCGTTCGGGCAAAAGACGCTGTTTTAATCTGTAAATTGGTCTGTATAACCGGGACTGTCACAAATGTTACCATTTGTGACAGTCCTTTTTCATTGTCTTTTCGCCTTCACCCCATGGCTGTTGGAGCATCGGACAGTCCGAAGCTGACCTGAATGGCATTGTCCACCTGCCGCATCATCCGCTCATCCAGATGTCCCATCTTCTCCTTGAGCCGACGCTTATCCAACGTGCGGATCTGCTCCAGCAGAATGACGCTGTCCTTGGCAAGCCCGAAGGATTCCTCATCCACCGTATCGCTCCGGCACACGTCAATGTGGGTCGGCAGTTTGTTTTTGGACAACCTGCTGGTGATGGCGGCGGCGATCACCGTCGGGCTGTATCGGTTCCCGATGTCGTTCTGCACGATAAGTACAGGACGCAGTCCTCCCTGCTCCGATCCCACGACCGGGGACAGATCGGCATAGTAAATGTCTCCTCGTTTGACTGTCAACATCATGTTCACTCTCCGTCTGTTTCCTTTGTCCTTGATTCTATTTTTTCCCTCGATTGTCCCGATTAAACATGGCGGGAAAAGATTTCTCACTGTCAGTATAAGCCGTTTCTTCCAACTTGTTCCTGCCGTTTTCTCTGCCCGTCAAATTTTTCCGCCGCCCTTACAATTCCATGGAAATCCGACCTTTTTGTAAAGTTTTTTCATATCATGACAAAATACGCTTGACAATCCGCACATTTTGGTATAAAATAGAATCAGAAAGTTGAGGTTTCTCAACTCCGAAGAAATGGGGAAGACGCTTTCCATGAGGGTCGCCCTATAGGGCAGAAAGGGCATGGTCATGGATGATTTCGACATTGTACTGTCCAATCTCTACGAGAACGAGGAACATCTGACCGGGCTTTTGGAGATCCGGCAGTCCCACATTGCCGATCTGGCTTCCTTGCTGACCCCCCTTCACCTTCCCATGGACGCCGACAGCGATGCCGAGAGCGATCCCTTGCAGACCGCCTTTTCCTCCCTTCGGGAGGAATTTGACCGTCTCCGGGGACAGATCCTGGCAAAGCTCCCCGACAGTGGAAAAGCCTTCGCCGGACGGATTCTGGACGGTGCGGCGGCAAGATCCCTTGCCGGACTGTCCGAGATGATAGCCGCCAAAAGCGATCACTATCCGCCGGAGCTGACCGTCCGACGAGTTGAGCGGGCGAAAATTGCCTATTTCCCCACGGCACTGTCAGAACTTGCGGGACGTGCCTTCGGAAGAGAGCTTCCCATGTCCACGGCGACCCCTTTTGACAGCTTCGCCGCCGCCTGCGAGGAGGTTTATTCCGGTCGGTTTGACTTCTGCATTCTGCCTGCATCGGGCAGTGACGAGGGACTGCTGCTACCCTTTCTGCGTCTGGCAGAACGATATGAGCTGAAAAGCGTCCTGTCCTGCGACATCCGACGGGGGGAGGAAACCGAATCCACCTTCTACCTGTACGGCAGCCGACTGATCCGGAGCCGGACTTCTGATCGGATGGATGTCTGTCTGCATCTGCCGTCGGGACAGCTTCTTCCGGTGCTGGAAGGTCTTCATCAACTTGGTGTGGTCTGCGAGTATCTGACCTCCCTGCCCTACTCCATCTACGAAGAGGACGCCTGTCTGGTCCGCCTGTTTATCGGGAAAGTTGACCCGGCAGCGATCCTGCTGTTTCTGACCCTTGCCGTGCCGGCATTTTCAATCTGCGGAATTTACAAACGGCTGACTGCCGTGGACCGTTCGGAAAAACCGTAAATTGAAAAGCAGAAACGCAACAAAATGATTAAAAATATTGGAAAGGAAAAGAATCCACATGAAAACTCTCACTTATAAGACACAAGGAACCTGCTCCAGAGCCATCGAGGTCTGCGTAGAAAATGACATTATTCAATCTGTCCGCTTTGAGGGCGGCTGCCACGGAAATACCCAGGGTGTTGCCGCACTGGTCAAAGGCATGAGCGTTGATGAGGCGATTTCCCGCCTGTCCGGCATCGACTGCCGTGGCAGAGGAACCTCCTGCCCCGATCAGCTGTCCAAGGCACTGATTGAGCTGAAATCCATGCCGGATAACGCCTGAAATCAAAAGGTTCCCAAATTTAAAATCAACCATCGAGAGGAGAAATGATATGAACTATCTGGAAAATTACCGCCGCTGGAGAGAATCCGACAAGGTGGATGCCGCCACCAAAGCAGAGCTTGCCGCCATTGAAGGGAACGATGAGGAAATCAAGTTCCGCTTCTTCAAGTATCTGGAGTTCGGTACCGGTGGACTCCGGGGAACCATGGTTGCCGGCACCAACGCCATGAACCCCTACACCGTTGCCCATGCCACCCAGGGCTTTGCCAATCTGATTCTGAAAGAGGGCAGAGCCGCCGACGGCATCGTTATCGGCAGAGACAGCCGTCTTTGCAGTGAGGATTTCGCCCGCATCACCGCCTCTGTCATGGCGGCAAACGGCATCAAGGTTTACTTCCTTGACGCTCTGCGTCCCACTCCCGTCCTGTCCTTCTCCATCCGTGAGCTTCACTGCGTGGCAGGCGTCAACGTCACCGCCTCCCACAACCCCAAGGAATACAACGGTTACAAAGCCTATTGGGAAGACGGCGCACAGCTTTCCCCCGAGCAGGCAGATCTGGTGTCCTCCTATATTGCCGCAACCGACATTTTTGACGGCGTGAAAACCGTTGATTTCGACGAGGCAGTTGCCGACGGCAGAATCACCATCGTCGGTGCCGAGATCGACGATGCCTTCATTCAGAACGTCATCGCCCAGCGGGTAGACGTGAACGCCATCCCCGCCGTTGCCGACGATCTGAAGATCGTCTACACCCCCCTTCACGGATGCGGCTACCGTCTGGTTCCCGAGGTTCTGCGTCTGTGCGGAGTCAAGCATCTGTACACCGTATGGCAGCAGATGATTCTGGACGGAAGTTTCCCCACGGTTGCCTCTCCCAACCCTGAATATCCCGAGGCACTGGCTCTGGGCGTTCAGCTTGCCAAGAAGGTGGGTTCCGATCTGGTCATCGCCACCGACCCGGATGCCGACCGTGTGGGCATTATGGTAAGGAAGCCCGACGGCGAGTTCGTCACCATCACCGGAAACCAGGTAGGTGCGCTCCTGCTGGACTACATTCTGACCGCCTATGAGAACACCGGCACCATGCCCGAGGGTCCCTATGCCGTCAAGACCATTGTCTCCACCGAGATGGCGACAAAGATCTGTGCGGAGCATCACGTGGAACTGTTCAACGTGCTGACCGGCTTCAAGTTCATCGGCGAGGTCATCAAGAAGCACGACGACGTAGGCATCGGACACTATCTCTTCGGATTTGAGGAGTCCTACGGCTATCTGAAGGGCACCTACGCCAGAGACAAGGACAGCGTGGTTGCCGTTATGCTGATCACCGAGATGGCATCCTACTACAAGGCGAAGGGCATGACCCTGTACGATGCTATGGAAGCCCTCTTCAAGCGGTACGGCTACTACAAGGAGACCACCGTCAACGTGGTCATGAAGGGTCTGGACGGACTGGAGAAAATGGGCAAGCTGATGGAGTCCATCCGCAAGAATCCCCCCACCGAGCTGGGCGGCAGAAAGGTCGTCTCCATGCGGGACTACCAGACCGAGACCATCACCGATCTGGTCACCGGCGCAACCGCTCCCACGGGACTGCCCAAGTCCAACGTTCTCTATTTTGAGGCAGAAGGCGGCAACGTGGTCGTCATCCGTCCCTCCGGCACCGAGCCGAAGATCAAGATCTACCTCCTGGTCAACGGCGACTCCCGTGAGACAGCAGACGCTACCCTGGAAGCCTTCAGAAACAGCGTCTCCGGCTGGACGAAGTAAGGAAGAAAGAATTAAAATCAGGGGGACTTTTCGAGAAAAGTCCCCCTGAAACCCTTCAAAAGCTTTGAAAAAAGAGAAATATATTAATACTTGTCCGGTAATTCCGGCCGCCGGATGCGACAAGACGAGAGCAACGAAAGTCCTCCCTTCGGTCAATACCTTTTTTCTTTTTTAAGTTTTTAAAGGGGTCCGGGGGGACTTTTTTCAAAAAGTCCCCCCGGAAAAAACAACTCCAAAAGAAAGGAAGACACATGATGGACGATGTGATAATTGAATTATTGCCTTCCCAAAGCCTGAAAAACAAAATCCGCAAAGAGAACTATCGATTTTCGGAGATCGACCTTCTGAACATCATATACGGCTATGCCCCGACATTTGACCGAAGAACGGAACTGCTCCATGACTTTTCCGGGACAGCGTCCCCCGAAATCGCCCAATGTGCCCGTGAATACGCCGAGTGGCAACAGCGAGTTTTCAAATGCTTTTGCGAAGAGTCGGACGGCTGTATTTACGAATTGCACATGAAAGTCACCCCCGATGAATGCGACGAGCGATCTATTTGTGCCTCCTATGAAGCGGCATTGAACCGCATTGATTGGTTTTTCGACGAATATCACACAAAAGAAACGGAGAAGTCCGGATACAAAATCGTCAAAAGACGAATTTACACCGGAAATGCCGGACAAGCTTTCGATAACGATCGGGCAGGCGAATGTCTGCTGGGACCAAATAAGGTTGTCCTGTCGGTGGATGATGACCGTCAGCCGTCGCCATATGCGGACTGTAACGGCATCTGTATGGATTGCAGCAGGATATGTCCACACTGTTACGATGAAATCCTGTTCCCTTGCTTTACACACGACCGTGACATTGTAAAATACACCGATTATGAGGGCAGAGAGCATTTCGGCGTATGCTTTCAGAAAGATGAAGAACCGACGGACAGTATTTATATCATACCGCTGGATTCCGATCCGATTCGCTATCATGCTTTTGATAAAGACTTTTACTCCCATGAACACATTCTCCCGCCTTTCGTCACTCTTGCGGATTGGCATGAGTTGAGTGAACAAATGCAAAAGGACTACACTGCGTATATGGCATATCTGGATTCTATGGAGAATTGATTAAACCCAGGGGGACTTTTCGAGAAAAGTCCCCCTGAAACCCTTCAAAAGCTTTGAAAAAAGAGAAATATATTAATACTTGTCCGGTAATTCCGGCCGCCGGATGCGACAAGACGAGAGCAACGAAAGTCCTCCCTTCGGTCAATACCTTTTTTCATTTTTTAAGTTTTTGAAGGGGTCCGGGGGGACTTTTTTCAAAAAGTCCCCCCGGAAAAAACTCCCCCCAATAAATCCCCTCATACCTTCTCCGCAATATCCTCCCGAAGGCGGTCGATGATGCGTTTTTCCAGGCGGGATATGTAGCTTTGGGAGATGCCCAGAGCGGCGGCGACTTCCTTCTGGGTCTTCTCCCTTCCCCCCTTCAGACCGAACCGCATTTCGATGATCTGCCGCTCACGGGGACTCAGCTTCGCCAACGCCTCATAGATCGCCCGCTTCTCCTCCGCACATTCCACCCGCCGGTAGACGCAGTCCTCGTCCCCCGCCAGAATGTCGGACAGCAGCAGTTCGTTGCCGTCCCAGTCCACGTTCAAGGGTTCGTCGATGGAAATCTCCCGCCGACCCTGATTTTTCCGCAGGAACATGAGAATTTCGTTTTCGATACACCGTGAAGCATAGGTCGCCAGCTTGATGTTCTTATCGGGATGGAAGGTGTTGATCGCCTTGATCAGCCCGATGGTGCCGATGGAGATCAGATCCTCCAGCCCCACTCCGGTGTTCTCAAATTTCTTTGCCAAAAAGACCACCAACCGCAGGTTCCGCTCCACCAAAGTCTGCCTCAGTTCGGGATGTTCAGGCAGTTTCGCCAGAATTTCCGCCTCTTCGGCAGGTGTCAGTGCTTTGGGCAGACTCTGCTCGCCCCCGAGATAGGCGATCGCCACCGAATCGGACAGTTCCCAATGGTTCAGAATCCAAAGTCGGATTTTCAACAGCAGTTTCATATATAGACCATTCCTTTCGGATAAAAAATCACAGGCAGGAGGGCACGATCGCCTCATATCCCGAGAAATCCCGAACCCCCGGCTCGGCGGCAAGGCAGGCGGCAACCTCCCGACCGTCCACGGCAACTTTTTCGGGAAGATAGCCGAACATCAGACCGCCGCCGCCCACGCCCCGGTAGGGAATCAGCCGAATCCGTGATGCGGCATCCCGATTCAGTTCTGACAGATCGCCGCTCCCCATCAGCACCGGCAGAAGCGGCTCCGGCAAAATCTCCTTCATCCGCTCCCTGCCCACCAGAATCACAGGCAGACCGCCGAAGGGCTCGGTCAGCAGATTTCCACTGTCCACCAGCGCAGACAGGACGACCTCCTGCCCGTCCCGACAGAACTGTACCGTCAGCGTCGCCGATCCTCTGCCCCGCATCCGCCCGGTAATTCTCCCCCAGATCATCGAAATCAGGGCGCAGATCAATGCCAGCAGTGCGAAGACCCACAGAGGAATCTCGTTGTAAACCTCCTTCACCGTCCCGTTGACCGCAATCTGACGGTTGCCCCGGATGCGGTTGATGCCGTAGTAGAGGGCGGTCATGCCGCCGCCGGTCAGAAGAGAGATGCCCCAAAAGATAACGTATCGACCGAGAAACCGTCCGATTTTGCAGGAACCGAAGCATAGGTAGCAAAGAAGGGCAGGCAAAAGCAGTTCGATGATCCAGCCAACGGCGGCATATCGTCCGGGGAGCAGAGCAAGTACGGCATACACCCCGCCGATTGCCGCCGACAGGGTCGCTCTTAGGGTACGCAGAGGCAGGTGCAAAATCTTTGCCGTCAGCCACAGGGACAGGAAGTCCATGGAGAAGTTGACCAGAAAATAAATATCCCCATAGATTGTCTGCTCCATGATGGTTCACACTCCCCGCCGCCCGGATAACCCCAGTATATACCCGTCCTACTGTAAAAGTGGTCGAAAAAGGGGGCGGTAATGAAGCCATCCCGCATTTTTGAAAAGAGGCGGGCTGTCCGTACAGCAGCTTTCTTTCGGGGAGGCAGGCGGGATATGTCTCACGGACAAATCATTGATCCCCTTGGGATTCATCGGCAGACTTTGGGACGAAAGTCACCCCATTCTTCGAAAAAAACTCTTTTTTTCGATTTTGCCTTGACAAATCCGACTTTCGGGAGTACAATAGGGTATCCTCCGATAACGGAATGAATAAAAATCGAGCAAAAAACGAGGGTTTTATGACACAAACAAGTCTGACGCCGCCCGCTACCATCACCTGCGACAGAGGGCAGGCGGACCTGGTTCTGGCCTGTGCATTGAATATCGCCCGCCGAATCGTGGAATGCGGCGGCGAGGTCCGACGTGCCGAGGAAACGGTGGAATTCATCTGCCACGCCTACGGCATCGAGGAGATGGAAGTCTTCGCCATCCTTTCCGAAATTCAGGCAACCATCCGCACCCCTGACGGTCGCTACATCACCCAGATCGTGCGTATCCACAATTGGCAGAACAATCTCCGCCAGTTGGATGCCTATAACACATTGTCCCGCAGAATCTGCACCGAAAAGCCGGATCCCGCCCTGTTGGAGGGACTGTACCGGGATGCTGAAAAAGACGATAAACCAAGACGGCTTCTCACGATGCTCTGCTACTACGGAGGAGCCGCTGCCTTCTGCATATTCTTCGGCGGTTCCCTTTTCGATGCCTTTGCCGCCGGTCTGGTGGGTCTGGTTCTCTTCGTACTGGACACCCTGAAGCCCCGTTGGATGAACTCGGTCGCCCACGGTGTCATCGCATCTGCGGCTGCCGGCATCATCACCCTTTTGCTCACCCAGTTCCACATCGGAGACAACGTGGGGCACATTATGATGGGAACGGTCATGCTGCTGACCCCCGGTCTGGCATTGGGTAATGCCATTCGGGATCTGCTCTGCGGCGACCTGATTGCGGGAGCCCTGCGTCTGATGCAGGTTTTCCTTGCCGCCGTGGCAATTGCCGCAGGACTGGTAGTCACCGTCTGGCTGGGAGGTGTTCTGTTTTGAGTGAACAAATCGGACTCTATCTGACCCAGGGCATTTCCATCATCATCGGAACCGGCACCTTTGCGCTGATCTTTCGCATCCGGCTCCGGATGCTTCCCTTCGCCGCATTGGGGGGATTTCTGGCTTGGCTGGTCTGGCGGACAACCACCGATTTTCTCCTGTTCAACGCCTTTACTTCCAATCTCTTTGCCGCCCTCTGCGCCACCGCCTATTCCGAGATTCTGGCGAGAATCCTGAAGACACCCTCCACCATCTTTCTGACGCCCTCCATCCTGCCGTTGGTTCCCGGTGCCACCATCTATTCCACCCTTGTGGCTCTCGTTGACGGGGATCAGGTGGGATTCACCCAATACGGGACGCTGACCCTTCAGGTTGGCGTGGGTATCGCCGCCGGCATCATCATCGCCTCCATCATCGGAACCTTCTTCCGCCCCCTGCGCCCGACTTTGAGTAAGCTGAAAAAGGAATAGATTGAGATAGGTTGATTTATCTCGGACTGTAAAAACTTCATAAAAGGCAAAAAACGTCCCTCCGACTGTGCTTTCACTTGCACAGTCGGAGGGACTGTTCCTTTTACGGACCCGTCTTCCCGGTTATTGGTTTTCGTCGGAAGAGCCGCCGTCCTCGACGGATTCGGATTCGTCAGTGCCTTCCGCACCGACCTCCGCAGGAGGAATCTGCTCAGAGGAAGATTCAGCATAATCGGGATCCTCGCCGGTCAGCGCATTCCGGGAATCTGCTGCAAAATCGGGATTGACACCGATTTCGGGATTTCCCTCATACGAAGGCACCTCTGCCTCCGGAGGCAATTTCTTCAATTTCACGGATGCAGACAGTCCGAGGATCAGATAATAGATAACCCAGACATGGGCGGCAACATCAATAAGCACGGACAGATCAATGGAACCGCCTAACACAGTGTCAAGAAACAGCAACAGACTATCAATACCGAAGAGGATCAAAGCGGTCAGAAAGGCAGCAAAAGCGTGCTTTTTTGCCAGAATCCAGCAGACAAGATAGCATAAGACAATGACTGCTGCCACGGCAATGACAACATAGAAAACCATGGCGGGCAAGAATTCAAAGGCATACTCCCCTTCATAGGCTTCGAGGGGGGCAAAACCGGTCAGGTACTGGGAAGTTGCGATAAGAGCATAGGGAACAATCGCCGAGAACAGGAAATAGGTGGTGGAGCCGCCGATAAGCAGCGCACAGTTGATCACCGTGAAAAGGATGACCAGCATCAGGTTGCCACGGCTGATGTTTAGCTTGTTTTGCAGTGCAAACCGAGGATTTGTGAGATTTTGGGGATTTTGTACCGGATTCATTTTTTTGAAGCGCATAAGTATGTCCTTTCTCCAATCACTATAAGATTTGTTTTTCCTATTTTACAATAATTTCGGCGATTTGTCAAGATATTTTTCAACAAAATCCGTTCGTGGCAATAAAATAACCGCAATAAAGACGCCCGCCGACAAAGACCGCCGTGCAGCCTCATCTCCCCAATAACGAACTTTCCCCCGATGGGGCTTGATCTTGATGAGGACTCGTTCTCGACAGGCGGGTAGTCCCATATTGTTTGGAAGTTTTTGGAAAAGGGTCCGGGGAAAACTTTTTTCAAAAAAGTTTTCCCCGGAAAATATCCTTATCTCCATCTCCTCTTAAAAGCTGATGAGATCGTTGAAGACCTTGATGGCATAACTGTCGGTCATGCCCGATATGTAATCGAGAATGGCACCGTCGTAGATCTCCGGACTCTCCAGATTCCCGAAAATCGGCTCGGTGGCATAGGTAGGATGCTCGTGAATGGTGCAGAACCGATCCAGCCAATGAGCGAAGGAGTGCATCAGCTCCCGACTGCGCCTGGAGGGCGTGTTCAGCCGCTCAAAGGTATTCTCCCCGTCGTAGGCGGCGTGAAGCGTCTCGAAAATCTGAGTCAGCACCAGCTCGGAATAGCGTCCGAAGGGAATCAGCTCGGGATTTGCGTAGATGTTCCAGTAGTTGAACCGCTTGATCTCGTCCATCCGCCGAAGGGCAGGCTCCGACAGACAGATACCGTCGGTGGGATTGCTGGTCAGGCAGAGATCCCGGACAAAATCGTTCATCAGCACCGTGGTATTCAGGGTCGAACTGCCCACAATATCGCAGAGATTCTGCTTATCGCCCTCGGACAGAATCCCCAGCCGCAGGGCATCCTCGATGTCCCGCCCCAGATAGGCGATCTTATCGGCAATCTTGACCACACAGCCCTCCCATGTGGCGGGCTGATACTGCCCCGGCGACGTAAAATCGTAAAGGTCGATCAGTTCCTCCCGGGGGCGAATGCCGTTCTCGTCCACCTCGCCGCAATGGGAGAGAATCCCGTCCCGGACGGCATAGGTCAGATTCAGAGGGCGATGGATGCCCTGATCATCCTCCAGCAGCTCCAGATAATCGGCAAAATACAGCCCGTTCTGCTCATGCCAGAAGGCACGGTTCAGCTTCTCTTTGGACAGCCGATTGATGACCCGCTCTCCCTGATGTCCGAAGGGAGCGTGTCCCAGATCGTGAGCGGTGGCGATGGCACGGGTCAGGTCCCGGTTCAGCCCCAGATAGACCGCAATGGTCTCGCTGACCGATTCCACATGGGAAACGTGTTCAATCCGGGTGCAGATGTGATCATTGCCCACGTTGTAGAACACCTGAGTCTTGTGCCGGAGCCTGCGGTAGGCAAGCGAGTGAAGCACACGGGTGTAATCCCGCATAAAAGGGGTGCGGATGTCCCCTTCCCGCTCATAAATGGGGGTGCGTCTTTCGATCATCCGGGCGTATTTGGGGTGCCCGGGAATCACGGCATAGGCTTTGAACTGCTGTTCCATGACTCTCTCTCCTTCCGGCAAAAAGGTTTTCGGGACTTCATATCCTTATTATACCAATTCCCTTCCGAAATTGCAACTACTTTCAGGTAAATTCACGGAAAAGTTTCTTCTTTTTTCAAAAAGGTCTTGCCATTTCCACGGAAATATGCTAGAATATGAGGAGAATTGATTTTGTTTGCGGAAAGGAATTTTGCCATGAGCCGTACATTTTGCCGAATCGTCTGTCTGATTGCCCTGACTGCCCTCCTTGCGGGATGCAGCGAAGGGAACACCAATAGCACCGTTTCTTCGGACACCGTCCTCTCCACGACGTCCGCACCCGAGCCTCCCGACACCGCCCCGACCTATCAGGACGGAACGATCTACAAAGGCGGCACTTTTGAAGGGATCGGCTACGGAAAAAACGGTCCCATTCAGTTGACGGTCACCCTGGACAACGACAAAATTATCGCCATTGATCTGATCGCCCAGTGCGAGACCGAAAGCATTTTTGCACCCGCCTATGAATCCATCAAATCGGCGGTGCTGAACAAAGAAAATCCCGATCTGTCCGAGGTAGACAGCGTCAGCGGTGCCACGATGAGCTGTCAGGGAATCCTGGATGCCATCAAGGCTGCGCTGTTCAAAGCAAGACTCTGATCACCACCGCCATCGGCTCTCCTTCACGCTGCCCATTTCTCTGCTGACCGACAGCAGAACCACATCCGCCCCCGCCGTTTCACAAATCTGCGCCTTTGGCGGCTGGTAGACAGGTTGATTGGGTATTTCCGCCGCTCGGTTTTCCTGCTTTTGTTCCATCCAAATTCCTCCCTTGTCAGCTGTTTCTGAAGAAATATTTGCCAAATGCCGGGAAGAATATTCAATCGAAGAAAAAAGATGCGCTTTTTTCTTCGCCAAATACAAAAACTCATCGAAAAAGGAGGACCGCCATGCTGGGTGCCGTTTACGGAGACATCATCGGATCCTATTATGAGGTTCACTGCACCAAGGATCCGCATTTCCCCATGCTGCCCGCCGGATCGGGCTTCACCGATGATACCGTGCTTCTGGCGGCGGTCTGCGACGCCATTTTGTATGACTATGATGAAGACGATCCGCCGTCCGGTGGATTTTTTGCCGACAAACGGCGGGCGCAAGTCTACGCCTATCGATTCCGTCAATATTACAGCCGCTACCCCGATGCAGGATTCGGAAATTTATTCAGACAATTTGCCGAAAATTACGGTCTGCATACCGTACACAGCTACGGCAACGGTGCCGCCATGCGGGTGATTCCCATTGCCTATGCCTATAAAACGCCGGAAGAGGTCCGGCGGCAGGCAAGGCTTTCCTGTCGGTATACCCACCGTCATAAGGATGCCATCCGTGGGGCAGAGGCGGTGGCATCGGCTGCCTATCTCGCCCTGCACCGGTATACCAAGGAGGACATCCGACGATATGTCGAGAAGAACTTCGGCTACCGATTGTCGGGGACCCTCGCCGATCTTCGGGCGGACTACAAATTCGACAGCCGGGCTTCCTATTCAGTGCCTCCTGCCATTCTGGCATTTCTGGAGGCATCGGACTATGAAAGTGCCGTTCGGGGTGCCGTCTCTTTGGGCGGGGATGCCGACACCATGGCGTGCATTGCAGGCGGACTCGCCGAGGCCTACGGCTACGCCGTCCCGAAGCCCTTAGCCGACCGATGCAACCGCCTGCTGGATTTCGGTCTGCGTCAGATCTTTTCCACCTTTACCGAAAAATTTCCAAGAAATCAGGACAGAACCATCAAGGAGTAAATTTTATGTACACCATTCAGGATTTATATGACCTTTCCCA
>JBJDZN010000046.1:0-2924 GCA_051868045.1 Eubacteriales bacterium | reverse complement strand
ACCATCAAGGAGTAAATTTTATGTACACCATTCAGGATTTATATGACCTTTCCCACACACTGGCAGCCGACTATCTGTCGGCATTCACCTACCCTTGGGAGGCACTGAGCGGCATCAAGGAGATGATCCGCACCCTCGGCAAGCGTCTTCCTGCCGAAGAATATGACGAAATCGCACCCGAAGTCTGGGTCCATCGGACGGCAACCGTGGCTCCCACCGCCTATCTGGGTGCGCCCTGCATCATCGGGGCAAAAACCGAGGTTCGCCACTGTGCCTTCATACGGGGTGCCGCTTTGGTAGGCGAAGGCTGCGTGGTCGGCAACTCGGTGGAGCTGAAGAACGTGATTCTGTTCGACAGCGTCCAGACCCCCCATTACAACTATGTGGGCGACAGCATTCTGGGCTACAAATCCCACATGGGAGCCGGCTCCATCACTTCAAATGTGAAGTCGGACAAGAGCCCGGTGGTGGTGAAGTCGGACTCTGAGCAGATCGCAACCGGACTGAAAAAGATGGGTGCCATGCTTGGGGACTATGTGGAAGTGGGATGCAACAGCGTCCTGAACCCCGGCTCAGTGATCGGCAGACATTCCAACATCTATCCCCTGTCCCGTGTCCGTGGCGTTGTTCCGGCTGATTCCATCTACAAAAACGCCGGTGAGATCGTAGAGAAGAACAAACCATAACCTTTCCGATATGAACCGATGTACGGTGAAAAGGCTCTCCTGACGGGGGAGCTTTTTCTGTTGTGCAAACTGCCGCAAAATTTCTTCCCGCTTCTGCCCAGTTTTTGAAAAAATCCAAATTTTCATTTTTTGATCACATTTTCTTAACCCAATCTATAGATTCATGGGATATACTGGAGACACAAAAAAAGATCGGATTTTCCATAAACATAGAACGGAAAAGGACAGAAAGGTAAGGTATCCTGGATCATGAAACGAAACATATTGAAAAATGCAATCATAAGCACCTGTCTGGCGGCGGGAATGCTGCTTTCCTTTACGGGATGCGGCACCGCCGTGGGCATCAGCAGTGCCGAAATCAATGAGGACGGCGAACTGATTCTGAACTACGATAACGGAGATTCCCGAAATCTCGGCACCGTTGTCGGCAGGGACGGAGTTGACGGGCAGGACGGTGCCGACGGCAAAGACGGTGCCGACGGCAAAGACGGTGCCGACGGAGAAAACGGAGCCGACGGAAAGGACGGCGCAGACGGCACCTCGGACAGCAGTGTCACCGTTGTCGGGACGGCGGAGAACATCTCAGCCGCCACCGTGAAGGGTCTGCAAAGCTCCGTCCGGATTATCTGCAACTTCACCCGTAAAAGCGGCTACGGCATGGGCTATTACCCGGGGATGGGCAGTTCCTCTGCCTATACGCAGGAGGGATCCGGCGTCATCTACCGGCTGGACAAGTCCGCCGGCGATGCCCTGATTCTCACCAACTATCACGTCGTTTACAGCGCATATGCCAACACCGCCAATAAAATCAGCGACGACATCTCCCTGTACCTCTACGGCTCGGAGTCCGAGGGCATGGAAATCACCGCCGAATATGTGGGCGGCTCCATGTACTACGACATCGCCGTGCTGTCGGTCACGGGCAGCGAGCTGATGAAATCCTCCTTCCCTCAGGCGGTGGAGATTTATGACGACGATAGCGTCAGCGTAGGTCAGCAGGCAATCGCCATCGGAAACCCCGAGGGCATGGGCATCTCTGCTACATACGGTGTGGTCAGCGTGGATTCCGAGTACATCACCATGACGGCAGCAGACGAAACCACCCCCATTTCCTTCCGGGTCATCCGTATTGATACTGCGGTCAACTCGGGCAACAGCGGCGGCGGACTCTTCGACACCAGCGGCAGACTGATCGGCATCGTCAATGCCAAGGTCAGCGACAGCAGTGTGGAGAACATCGGCTACGCCATCCCTGCCTCCGTCGTCCGTGGGGTTGCGGAGAACATCATCGACAACTGCTACAATCAGGAAGGCGAAAGCGTCAGACGTGCCATGCTCGGCATCACCGTCCGGACAGCCGACTCCCATGCTCTGCTTGACGCAGAAAGCGGCAAGATCCGCATTGAGGAAACCGTATCGGTATATGCTGTCACCTCCGGAAGTCTTGCCGACGGCGTTCTGAAGGAAGGCGACATTCTGAAATCGGTGACGGACGGTAATCGGGTGGTCACAATTACGAGGCAGTACCAGATCATTGACTTCATGCTGGGTATCCGTGTCGGCGACACCGTCAGTCTGACCGTCATCCGGGACGGGCAGGAGATCACCGTCGATCTGGTCATCACCGAGGACTGCGTGGTAAACTACTAAGCGGCTGGCAATCCCATAAAAAATGGGGCTGTAAAAAAGTCCCGTAGGAAAAGAACGCTGAGGAGTGAAAGCCCCTCGGCGTTTTTTCAAAAATAAGACGGCTACCCTCTTTCAAAGGTAGCCGAATGGTGATACATTAATTTGCATGAACAATCCTCTCACCGAAGGGTATGATACCATAAGACCTATTACTTTTCAACCCCCAATATTCCCTTTTACTTATTCTCTTTAAAAATGGATTTGGAGGACCAATCGGAATCCGCCCTCCGCTTCGCTCCGGCGGCGATTCGTCCCGAGCTTTGGCGTCGTTCGTCTCATTTTCCCACGGCATTTCTTCGTTACCAAAGTCCTGTCCCCCCATTGGTCTTCCCTTTCGCCAAAGCCCGGGCGATGTTGGGATCGACCTCTCCAAAACAAAACCAGCCCGGTTGGGCTGGTTTTGTTTTGAGTATAAGCTCCTTAAAAGATATTTCCTTTTTAGTTGACAAACAAAAAATTATACGTCTAACAAAATAATCTCCGCATCATTAACTTTATAATGCGTTTCTTTATTCGTGTAAGGTATCCCATTTTCCAAACACAATATGA
>JBJDZN010000045.1:0-6470 GCA_051868045.1 Eubacteriales bacterium | reverse complement strand
GGGAGAGAAAGGGTGAGCGTCTCCCCATGGCACGGCAGAGCCCGCAGTAGAGAGCTTTATAGAACTCGTTTTCCTTTACCCGAAGCTCAGGCGTGCAGGTTCTGATATATCCGAACATACCGATGCGCCCTCTCATTTTCTTGTATCTTCTCTATTTTAATGAATGAAAGTTTTCTTGATGTAACGGACTGTTTAACATTTTGTAAATATTTGTGCCCTTTCAAAAG
Source organism: Eubacteriales bacterium (assembly GCA_051868045.1). Taxonomy (GTDB): domain Bacteria; phylum Bacillota; class Clostridia; order Oscillospirales; family CAG-272; genus CAKSQF01. The sequence goes on along the minus strand of JBJDZN010000045.1, from coordinate 6,243 downwards.
ATACGTGAGAAATTCGCCCCGTTCTTCCGGAAAATCCCCTTTGGAAAGCATTGACAAAACACCTTTCTTATGCTATAATAAAGGCGGTACAAAGAAAAACCACCCTGCAAAAAATGCAGGGTGGAAAACCGGATAACAAAATCAGTTGGAAGAACGGTTCTGATTCTGATTTCTGTTCTGATTCTGATTCTGGTTTTTGTTCTGGTTCTGGTTATTGCTCTGGTTATTGTTCTGATTCTGGTTCTGGTTGTTATTCTGGTTGGTGTTCTGGTTGTTGTTCTGGTTGTTGTTCTGATTCTTGTTCTGATTGTTGTTCTGGTTTTGCATTTGACACAACTCCTTTATAAAGATTTACATCCCAAAGTATGTACCGATAAATTTCATTTATTCAATCAAAATAAAAAATGCTTGTGTTGGAAAGGAATTCATTATGGAAATGAAAAAATACCCTCTGAAACTCTCCCCCGCTTTCAAGGAAATCATCTGGGGAGGCGACCGTCTGAAAAAGGATTTCGGAAAGGTCTGCGATTTTGAAAAGCTGGCGGAAAGCTGGGAGCTGACCTGCCGCTACGACGGCATGAACGTCATTGAGAACGGCGAATACGCCGGCATGACTCTCGGAGACTATCTGGGCGATGATGCGAAGGGCTTCCCCCTTCTGATCAAGCTTATCGATGCCTGCGACCGTCTGTCCATTCAGGTCCATCCCGACGATGCCTATGCAAAGGAAAAGGAAGGCGAGTTTGGCAAAACCGAAATGTGGTATATCGTTGACGCCGATCCCGGCGCAAAGCTGGTTTACGGACTGAAGGATTACGACAAGGAAACCTTTGCCGCAGCCGCAAAGGACGGAACTCTGGAGAAGTATCTGAACTTCGTTGAGGTTCACAAGGGCGACGTCTTCTTTATCCCCTCGGGATGTGTCCACGCCATCGGCGCAGGCATTCTCATCGCCGAGATTCAGCAGTCCTCCAACGTGACCTACCGTGTCTATGACTACAACCGTGTCGGCAAGGACGGCAAGCTTCGTCCCCTTCATGTAGACAAGGCACTGGACGTCATCGTGGACTACACCCCCGACCGGATCGACAAAATCCGTTTCGAAAGAGGCAAAACCGAAGGATCCCTTGCAAACTGCAGATACTTCAAGGTTGACCGTCTGACCGGTGAGCAGGATCTGACTGCTGACGACAGCTTTCTTCATGTTCTCTGCCTTGACGGCGAGGGCGACATCGGCGGCTATCCCATCAAGAAGGGCGACAGTTACTATCTGCCCAAGGGATTGGGAACCGTTCACATTTCGGGAAATACCGAAATCATCACCTCAAAAATCAACTGATTTTCATAAAAAATGTTTTTGCCGCATCCAACGTAGGGTTGGATGCGGCAAACCGTTTACCGGTCATAGGATTATTCGGCGTCGTCCCGAAGAAAGAAAGCGTACTCGAACAGGCTCTCGACCAGACGCAGGCAATCGCCTTCCAGCAGCTGAAATTCCCTTTCGGCAGAACGCTTGACAGAAAGTCCTCTCTTTTCCGTCAGCGGAACAACAAAGCGGAAGGTCACGTTATCCTGATGCTTGTCACTGACGGTATAGGTAATCCGATACCCGCATAGGTTCACCAGCTTTTCGAAGATCAGCAGATCCACCATATGTTCGGGAAACATGGGAATCAGTCCGCTGAAGTCGGTACCGTTTTCTATGTAAACAGGCGGAAACAGCATGGTGAATACGGCGGTCAGCACGATGCAGTTTTCCTCATTCTCATCCCCCGTCACCTCAACCGTGATCTGATGACTTCGGGTCAGCTCACAGCAGAAGGTCAGAGCATGGCAGTAGAAGATAATGAAATTCCGGAAATTCAGGTACATTCCCCTCCGGTTATGCGGCAGCTTGTCCTTGTAGTCGATCATATAGCCGAAGGAGCGGAAAATCCCGAAAATCTGCCCGGAAAGGATTTTCAGAGATTCCGAAACCGACCAGTTGACACGGTCAGAATCGCCCTCCAGCAGTGTGTCGAGCAGTCTTTCCAGCTTTGCACGGATCTTCTTGTTCACCGCATTGTAACTTCTGCCGGGTCCGATTTCGGATTTCTCGGCAATCAGAGCAAAAATGGAACACAGATCCCCCGCAATTTTCTCCGCATTCTTTTCCATTGCCGAGAACAGTGCGCTGGTGGGATTGGTCTGCAAAAATCCGGGGAAAACCCAAAGAGAGCCGTCCTGTTCCTGATAGCGGTAGGGTACTACGAACGCCTTGGCATTCCTGTCGCCGGTATAGACCGTCAGCATCCGGGGACGGGAATCAACTCCCATGTCCATGAAGGCAGCTCTTCCCGCAGAGTCCAGGTGAATCAGGATACCGGTTCTCCGTTTGGGCAGCCGAACCTGCTTGACTGCGATCTCATTCTTGTATAGCACCAGTCCGTCACGGTCGCAGATGAGAATCGGGGTCGAAAGGTCATCCAGCCCAATCCTGTCGGTTCTGTATCGCATTTTGACACCTCCGTTTTTATTTTATAATTGTCTATTTTATATAGATTACAAAATAATTTGAACTCGGTTTGCTATAATTGTAACAAAATTTAAAATTTTTCAAAAAAACCCTTGATAAACTCGGAAAAATAAGGTAGAATATAGAGGCAAAAGATAGAAGCAGGCTCTGCACTGCAGACTGCTGCTAATTTCAAATTTTTTTGGAGGAAATCGAAATGTCAGTAAAAGTTGCAATTAACGGATTCGGACGCATTGGTCGTCTGGCTTTCCGCCAGATGTTTGGCGCAGAGGGTTATGAGGTCGTCGCTATCAACGATCTTACCAGCCCTGCAATGCTCGCTCACCTTCTGAAGTATGATACCGCTCAGGGCGGTTACTGCGGAAGAATCGGTGAGGACAAGCACACCATCTCTTCTAAGGAACCCGTACTTGCTGAAGACGGCAAGACCGTCGTTACCCCCGGTTCCATCACCGTTGACGGTAAGGAAATCACCATCTACGCTATGCCCAAGGCTCAGGATCTTCCCTGGGGCGAGCTGAATGTAGACGTTGTTCTGGAGTGCACCGGTTTCTACTGCTCCAAGGCTAAGAGCCAGGCTCACATCGACGCAGGCGCAAAGAAGGTTGTTATCTCCGCTCCCGCAGGCAACGATCTGAAGACCATCGTTTACAGCGTAAACGAGAAGACCCTGACCGCAGAGGACACCATCATCTCCGCTGCATCCTGCACCACCAACTGCCTCGCTCCCATGGCAAAGGCTCTTAACGACTTTGCTCCCATCCAGTCCGGCATTATGTCCACCATTCACGCATACACCGGCGACCAGATGATCCTTGACGGACCTCACAGAAAGGGCGATCTCCGCCGTGCACGTGCAGGTGCTGCAAACATCGTTCCTAACTCCACCGGCGCAGCTAAGGCAATCGGTCTGGTTATTCCCGAACTGAACGGCAAGCTGATCGGCTCCGCTCAGAGAGTTCCCGTTCCCACCGGTTCTACCACCATCCTGACCGCTGTTGTCAAGGGCGAGAACATCACCAAGGACGCCATCAATGCTGCTATGAAGGCTGCTTCCTCTGAGTCCTTCGGCTACAACTCCGATCCTATCGTATCTTCCGACGTTATCGGTATGCGTTACGGCTCGCTGTTCGACGCTACTCAGACCATGGTAGCTCCCATCGGCGACGGTCTGTATGAGGTTCAGGTTGTATCCTGGTATGACAACGAGAACTCCTACACCAGCCAGATGGTCCGCACCATCAAGTATTTTGCTGAGAACTGCTGATTTTTGGGATCGGCAATTACCGGCACAGCATCCGCATTACGGGGCTGACGCAAATTTGCGTCAGCCCCGTTCCTTGTTATTTGCTTTCCCGTAAGGTATCGCAGTATTCCAATTCATCCCATATTGTTAATTGTTTGACGATCAAAACAAGAGTTTGGTAAACTGCAAACGAAAAACCCACATTCAGGTTTTCATTGTTTAACCAATTTACCAATTGAAAATAGTGTCAAATTATGGTAGGATATGGCTATAACAAATCGAATTCAGGGGAGAGTGAGGACAGACATGGACAATAATGTCAAAAAAGCAAAAATATTGATCGGAAGCGGCGACGACGCCTTTCGTATAGAATGTGTGACAAATCTCAAACGGCTTGGCTACGGCAGTCTCTGCATGGCATCAGACATCAATGGGGTACTTCGAACCATCGGTGCAGAGTTTCCGGACATGGTACTGCTGGACAGTCATCTCCCGGGAGGGGATGTCATCGGGCTGATTCGGGACATTTGCAGTCTGATTGCCGCTCCGGCTATTCTGTTCGTGGACAATTTCGGCAATCAGAAGCTCTTCTATGAGGCAACCGAGGAAGGTGCCGAATTCTGCCTGACCAAACCCATTGAGTATGACCGACTGGATGAGAGAATCAATCGGCTGATGGTTAAACGTGAGTCGCAGTTTACCGAAATCGGGAGAAATTCGTCGGTTTCGCAAAGGGAGTTGGAGATACAGATTACGAAGATACTCCATGAAATCGGTGTGCCGGCAAATATCCGGGGGTACCAGTATCTGAGAATGGCGATTTTGCTGACGGTAATGGACGGAGACGACATCAGTCCGAAGACAAAGGTTCTTTATCCGTCAATTGCCAAGCTATATAACGCTACTTATTCCAGAGTAGAGCGTGCCATCCGACACGCTATCGAGGTCGCATGGGACCGTGGGGATGCCGAGGTGTTATACGAGTACTTCGGCTATACCGTCCAAAACTGCAAAGGCAAGCCCACCAACAGCGAGTTTATTGCCATGATCGCCGATCACATCCGACTGGTCAACAAGGTATGAGCAATCTGTATTCATAAGCGCAGGAATTGAAACAGGCAATGAAAAAAAACCGGGGCGAAATCACCATAAAAGGTGAAATCAGCCCGGCACTTTTTCGGTTCAAGGATTGGACCATAAAAAAATCACCCCTCAGGGTGACACCATTAGGGAAAACAGGCACAGGCAAATAGCTTGCGCCTGTTTTCTTGTCCCTTTACGGTAAATCTATCTCTCCGACGTGCGTAAGACATATCGTTACCGTTCTTTTATAGCCGTCTTCCGTTTTTACCTTTTCCGAAACGATGACTTTATCGATCAGCAGTCTGACGATTTCGGGCGTAAGTTTCTTGATTCTGCCCGTTTTGACCACAAGAGAAACGAAATTGTTGATGTTATCGTTTATCTCGTCGTATCGGTCGATTTCGCTTTGACTGTTTTCAACCGTTTCTTTCAGTTGCCGTTGCTCATGTTCATATGCCTCGGACATCAAAGCAAACCGTTCTTCCGTTATCTTGCCCATAACTTTATCTTCATAAAGGCTTTGAATGATCTTGTTCAGAGCCTTTATTCTGTTTTCGGCTTCGGATACTTGTCTTGCCTTTTTCGCAACTTCCTTTCTGGATAACAATCGGGAGTGTTGGATGGCAATATCCACAAAATCTCCTTCATGATCGATGACAAAGTCGGAAACTCTTTTCAGGTAACTCAGAACGATTTCTTCAATGGCTTCCACGGTTATCTGATGCGAAGTGCAGGTCGATTTCTTCTGCTTGCGGTAGGACGAGCAGTTGAAATACTCCTTTTGTTTCGTAGTAGAACAACGGCAAAGATACATTTTCTTTCCGCAGTCCGCACAGTAAACCATTCCCGAAAACACGTTCATTTCGCCCATCGGCGTCGGTCTGCGTCTGCCTTCGCGTATTTTCTGTACGGTATCATACGTCTGTTTGTCGATAATCGCTTCCTGCGTATTCTCGAAGGTAACCCATTTTGACGGATCGTTTAAGACCTTCTTCTTACATTTATAGGACTTCTTTGTCGTCCGGAAGTTTACGGTACAGCCTATATAATGCGGATTGCTCAGAATTCGTTTTATCGTATCCGAGCACCATAATTCAGGCATGGGCGATGTTGCCGGGTGCTTAATGCCGAGTCTGTTGTAATGGCAAATGGGCGTTTCGACTTTTCTTTCGTTGAGAATGCGTGCAATCTGCGTCGGACCGAACCCCTGCATACAGAGAGCGAAAATCTCTTTTACCGTTTTTGCCGCTTCTTCATCGATGATCCATTGCTCCTTGTCGTCGGGGCTTTTCAGATAACCGAAAGGCGGAACGGTGCACAGGTGTTTTCCCGAATTGCCTTTGGAACGGAATACCGCGCGGATCTTCTTGCTCGTGTCCTTTGCGTACCACTCGTTGAT
>JBJDZN010000044.1:0-28138 GCA_051868045.1 Eubacteriales bacterium | reverse complement strand
GTTTTTCCGGAGGTATCTATGAATGTCGATCTGACCCGAGGCAATCCCAATCGGGTTCTTTTTCGCTTTGCCCTGCCCCTCTTTGCCAGCGTAGTCTTTCAGCAAATCTACAATCTCGCTGACAGTCTGGTAGCAGGAAGATTTATAGGGGAGGACGCCCTTGCCGCCGTGGGCGACTCCTACGAGATCACTCTGATCTATCTCGCCTTTGCGGTGGGCTGCAATATCGGCGCATCGGTAGTGGTTGCCAAGCTGTTCGGTGCCGGACAGATCAAGGATCTGAAAACCGCTGTCTGCACCACCTTCATTTCCTGCACGGCACTTTGTCTGTTGCTGACGGTTCTGGGCAGTATTTTCGGAGAAAGGTTACTCCTGGTTATCAACACGCCGGAGTCCATCCTGGCAGATGCCTCCCTTTATCTGAACATTTACACCTACGGTCTGATCTTCCTGTTTCTGTACAATATTTCCACCGGCATTTTCACGGCACTGGGAGATTCCAAAACGCCCTTCATCTTCCTGGCAATCTCCTCCATCTCCAACATCTTCCTTGACATCGTCTTTGTCAAATGGATCTTCAAGGGTGTTGCCGGCGTGGCATGGGCAACCTTCCTTTGCCAGGGGGTAAGCTGCATTCTGGCGATCATCTTCCTGATGCGCAGGCTTGCCACCATGAAATGTTCGGAAAAACCGGCGATTTTCTCCTTCTCCATGCTGAAAAGCCTTGCTTTCATTGCCATTCCCAGCATTCTTCAGCAGTCCTTTATCTCGGTGGGCAACATCCTGATTCAGGGACTGATCAACCAATTTGACGTTGCCGTTATCGCCGGCTATTCCGCCGCCGTTAAATTCAACAATTTCGCCATCACTTCCTTCACGACCCTCGGAAATGCGGCATCCAACTTCACCGCACAGAATCTGGGTGCCAAGAAGTACACCCGTGTGAACAAGGGATTCTTTGCCGGACTGAAGCTGGTTCTCTGCATTGCCCTTCCCTTCTTCCTGATCTATTTCTTCTTGGGCGAACCTCTGGTCCGTCTGTTTATCGAGAATCCCAGCACCCTGTCTATCGCCACCGGTCGCCAGTTCCTGCTGATTCTGTCCCCCTTCTATCTTGTTGTCTCCATCAAACTGGTTTCGGACGGCATACTGAGAGGTGCCGGCATCATGAGGCTGTTCATGATCTCCACCTTCACCGATCTGGTGATCCGTGTGGGATTGTCCTATCTGTTTTCCGACCTGTTCGGAGCGATTGGCATCTGGTTCTCCTGGCCCGTCGGTTGGTCGATCTCCTTCGTAATGTCGCTGATCTTCTGCCGCCGCTCCATCCGGAAGCTGATAGCCCGGGAGGATGCCGTTCCCGACGACGAAGAGAAAGACGACAACATGAAAGCCCTGACAAAATAAAAATCGGCAACACCCCCGCTTTGGTTGACAACGAAAAAGTTGTCGGCAAAGGCGGGGGTGTTTTGGGGTAAAATGCAATCGGCGTTTTACCAAAAAGATTTCACTTCAGAATCCACTTTCCCTCCGGTCTGATAAACGGTCAAAAGACGCTCAAAAAACAATGCTGCCTCAAATGCAGTATCAAACCGTATTTGAGGCAGTTTTGCTTATTCCATCGGGATTTTAACTCAGAGGCATCAGGTCGTAGGGATAGCCTACCAGAAATGCCAATGCGGCAGAACATCCCCAACTGCTGTAGCAGGTTGCGTTGTCATCACCCGCAACCGTAATGTCCTTCATATCATCCAGAGTTTTGGAGCCCCATGCCGTCCAGATGATATTCTCTTCATTGCGGTTTTTCCAGACATTCTTGACATTCCGCTTCAGCCAGTCCAGTTCCTTGGTCATATCTTCGCTGATCTCGTCATAATGATTGCGTACAAGGTAGCAGATCCAGCGCATCATGATGCCCTTGAAGCCGGGCAGATCGTTGCCGTTCGCCTCGTCGCTGACCGTCATCCGCTGTCCGTACTTGATCAGAGCGGTATAATGGAAGGTCGCCTTGGCATCCTCCAGATAGGCGGGATCCTCGGTAATCTCATACAGCAGGGTTGCACTGCCGATGCAGGTACCCAGATTGTAGGTTCCCGACCATTCGTTGGTAACTTTCCCGTCGCCGTTTTTGTCCTTATCATAGGTATCAAACACTCTGCCGTAGTCAGAACTTTCGCTGTCGCAGACCCGAAGCACCGAATTCGTCCAGGAGTAGATGGACCGGGCAACCTCCAGATAGGTGGCGGACTTTTTCTCACTTTCTCCGGCAGGATAATCCACAAAGTCGATCTTCTTGCTGTCGCCGTAAATCTGATAGAGCAGGCAGGCGGCAATGGCGGCGGGATAATTGACGCAGGAATTCTTGCTGGTTTCCGTCATTTTCCAAAGCAGTCCTCCGCCGTAATCCGCCGTCCACGCCCGTTTGAAGGTATAATTGAAAACGGTGGTGGCGCAATCCTTATAGGTTTCGTTTTCGGTATACAGATAGGCCTTTGCGGTGGCAATGGTGATCCACATCAGATCGTCGTTGAAGTCATTCCAAGTCCATGTGGTATAGCTTCCGTAGTTTATCTGGAAGGAGGTAAACGCCGCATCCATATACTTGACGAATTTTTCTTCCCCGATCATGCCCACATAGTCTACCAGCACCTCAAAGATCTCGGCATCCGTCCAGAAAGATTTCGAGCGGTTATAGGGCGTTCTCGTCCAGTCCAGTCTGCCGGCACGGTAGACACCAAAGGCAGAGATATAGCTGTCCAACGCAATTTCGGCGTTTATCAGAGACGCCACATCGGGATCGGATTCGGGCATTGATGCGGGAGTCTCCGGATCGGTTGTTTCGGGAAGCGAAGTTGTCTGCTCTGCGGGCGAGGTTTCCGACCCCGTTTTAGCGGCACAGGAAGCAAGAGAGAACGTAAGCGTCAGCGATAGAATCCCGCACAAAATTTTTATCATGTGTTTTTTCATATTCAGTCCTCCTGATTGCGTGATGCTGCCGTCGTATCATCAGGCAGGTTCTTACACAAAAAGGTGCGGGGCAAAGCCCGCACCTTCTGTATGGTTCAGTGAATATGTATCAGTGGATGATACATTTTTCGGTGTCCTTATCGAAGATATGAACACGTCCGGTATCAATGGTAACCTTAATCTTGTCACCGCTTCTGGTGGAGGACTGAGGAGGAACGCGGGCGATCAGGTTCTGCTCACCTGCGGTCATGTACAGGTAAATCTCGTTACCCATAAGCTCGGTAACATCAATGGTAGCATCGCAGGCAAATTCGGGATTTGCTGCTGCGTTTGCAGGATCGTCATGGAGACACTCGGGACGAACGCCGACGACAACTTCCTTGCCGATATAATCCTTCAGAGCAGGATCGTTTGCCTTTTCTGCAGGGAGCTTGACCTCGCAGATGGTAGAGGGCTTGTCCTTTCTCTCTTCCTCGCCCCAGTGAATGTAAACATCACCGTTGCGGTTAACCAGCGTTGCGTCAATGAAGTTCATCTGAGGAGTGCCGATGAAGCCTGCTACGAACAGGTTGCAGGGCAGATCGTACAGGTTCTGAGGAGTATCAACCTGCTGAATCAGACCGTCCTTCATAACGACGATACGGGTTGCCATGGTCATAGCCTCGACCTGGTCATGGGTTACGTAAATGAAGGTAGTTCCCAGTCTCTTGTGAATCTTGGTCAGCTCGGTTCTCATGGCTGCACGAAGCTTTGCGTCCAGGTTGGACAGAGGCTCGTCAAGCAGGAAGACAGAGGGGTTACGGACGATTGCACGACCCAGCGCAACACGCTGTTTCTGACCACCGGACAGCTGCTTGGGGCGACGGTCAAGAAGGTGAGTAATGTCCAGAATCTTTGCAGCCTGTTCAACCTTTCTCTTGATCTCTTCCTTGGGCACCTTACGGAGCTTCAGACCGAATGCCATGTTGTCGAACACGGTCATGTGGGGGTACAGTGCATAGTTCTGGAACACCATCGCAATATCACGGTCCTTAGGTGCGATGTCGTTGACCAGCTTATCGCCGATAAACAGCTCGCCCTCGGAGATTTCCTCCAGACCTGCGATCATACGAAGGGTCGTGGACTTACCGCATCCGGAAGGTCCTACGAAGATGATGAACTCCTTATCCTTTACTTCCAGACAGAAGTCGGAGACAGCCGTAACGCCGCCGGGATACTTTTTGTAAATGTGTTTGAAAGATAAGCTTGCCATTGAATAGCCTCCTGAAAATTAGTCATTCCCAACTACGGGTTTTAGTTTACTGATTCTATTTTATCAAAAAATTGTGAACAAGTATAGAGGTCTGCTACACAAAATTTCAGAAAAATATTTGTGCAAATTGTACAACAAAAAGAAGGGTGCTCCTTTTTTTCAGCTAATCAGACGTTCTATTGTTCTAATTTATTAGAATCTCTTTCTCCGACTGTCTCCAGCATTTTCTGCTCATCCTCTGTCAGGTACCGCCACTCTCCGGGAGCCAGCGACCGATCCAGCTTCAGGGGTCCGAAACAGATGCGTTCAAGAAAGGTAATCTGATTGTGAACCGCCTCCATCATCAGCTTGATCTGATGAAATTTGCCTTCATGCAGGGTTATTTCACCGTTAAAACCGTCCGAAAGGGTCAGCTCACAGGGCTTCGTCACATAGCCGCCGATGTCCACGCCGGAGCGAAGTTTTCCGACATCCTCAGCCGAAAGCGGAAATTTGACCCGAAAGCGATAGACCTTCTCCACATGGGATTTGGGTGCCAGCAGGGTATGGGCGAGGGGACCGTTATCGGTAATCAGCATCAGTCCCACGGTATTCTTGTCCAGTCTGCCGCAGGGAAAGAGTCCCGCATTGCGCAGATTTTCGGGAAGCAGATCCAGAACGGTCTTTCCTCCGTCCTCGGTCGCCGAGACCACTCCTTGGGGCTTATTCATCATGAGATACCGATTTTTCCGGTAGAGAATGGGGCTTCCCGAAAGACAGACCGTCTGCTTTTCGGGATCAATATGCACCGACGGGTCTCGCACAATCCTGCCGTCCACGCTGACCGAGCCCTTGCGGATATAATCGGATGCCTTTGATCTTGAACAGATTGCACTTTCGGTAAAAAAGCGGTCCAGTCTCATGGATACTCCTTTTTTCTTTCCGGTCAAATCGGATTTTTTCAGGCAAAAAGCAGGATCAAAAGGAAAATCAGGCTGAAAATTCCCAGCGTCAGGCAAAATCCCAGCCAAAAACTGCGAAGAGAATTCAATTTTCTCACCTCAGAATCAGTTTGGCGGATTTCCGTCTTTCTATGCGATCCTGTTTTTCATTTTAAATCAGGCACTTGCCTGTGTCGCACATTCTTGATGCCTTTATTTTAGCACAAAACAGGGCAAAAGTAAATAGTTTCTGAAAAAAAATCAATCCGACTTGACAAGAACGGCAAAATATGTTAGAATGACGGCAGGATGTACGCCATCCTTTGATTTACGGTTTGATTTATATTACATAATAATGATAATTTCACACTTCCACCTGTCTGAATGGAGATCAACATGAAAAAGCCGTCGCCTTCCCTGTTTATCCTGTTTTTGATTCTGCTTTTTGTTTTCCTGATGCTTTCGGGCTGTCGGGAGCGGGAGTCTTCCGGAACCTCGGTTCAATCCGCTACCCAGACCCAAACCTCACAGTCCCAGGTATCCTCTACCGATTCTGATTCCGAAACCCCCACAAGTTCCGCCGACACCCACAGTACGCCGGAGACCGTGCCGACAACACCTTCGGGCACCGATCCCAACGTTACCGTCACAACGCCCGACTCCTCCGACACGTCGCCGGTCACCACTCCGTCAACCTCCTCCGAGCCGCCCGTTCCCACCACTGCATCCACGCCCGTGACGACAACGCCTGCCGTTCCGACTACCGAGACGCCCGAGACCAGTACGGCTCCCGTGACACCGTCGGTTACCACGTCCGAACCACCCGTAACCGATTCCGAAGAAGCCACGACGCCGGGAACCACCGTCTCCATTGTGGTGATCCCCAGCGGAACACTTCCCAGGATTGACTGGAATGACGAACCCTGATCAGCCCAGTCTGCGCTCTACCGAACGCTTGATGGCAGATCTGCGCTTTCTGCGGCGATGTCCGTCGGTGACACTCTGACCTACGGTTGCCAGCACCAGAATAATGCCGAGGCATCCTGCCATGATACCCAGGCGGGTGGGCAGGGAGAAGGTTTCGGAGCGATGGACAATCCAGCCGATAATGGACGGCAGCAGATAGATGCCAGCCGAAATCAGGGCTCCGTACAGTCCATTTTCCGTAAGGCGGGAGAGAAGCCCGCAAATCAAAGCACCGATGACGAGTCCCCCGACACCCAGCCAGACCAGCAGTTTGTCGGGATCGCTGCTCCTATAGCCGATAAATCCCAGCAGAATCAGGGCAAGCAGTCCGCATGCATGTGAAATCAGGGCAACCAGCAGGGACGAACGAAGCAGTGAGGGTTTCATGAATGATCATATCCTTTCGCACAAGTGATTTTGTCTGCTAAATCCTATGCGAAGAGACAAAAAAATAGAAGAACCGGACCGGGAAATCTTCCTCGGTCCGGTTTCAAATTGACGGGAATCGGATTACTTTTTCTTTCTTCTGAGTTTCTTCCCCTCAGTGGGTTCCCCGGAATCCGAAGGCTTTTCTTCGCCGGTACTGTCGGCAGTATTCCCGGCGGTCTCGGGCTGCTCAGGAGCGATTTCCTTCTTCGCAGCAGCAGTATCCACGGGAATGGCTCCGTTTGCCACCGATGCGGGAACGTCAACGGTCTTGACCGCCGACTTCAGAATGCGGATCTTGGTGCGGTCCTTGCCGGTCTCAATCATGCAGGTCTCTCCCTTGATGCTGACGATCTTACCGATGATTCCGCCGATGGTGGTGATTTCATCGCCAACCTGGAGTCCGTTCCGCATTGCGTTGGTTTCCTTCTCCTGCTTGCGCTGAGGACGGTAAACGCCGAAATAAAGGATTGCCAGCAAAACAACAATCAAGATCAGATAAATGTAGGAACCGCCAGAAGAGGCAGTGCTTGTCAGAAGATAGACCCGGTTCAAAAAATTCATATTCGTTCTCTCTTTCCCTATTTGTGTTGCTTTCTATTATATCTGCTTTTTCGGTAAATTGCAAGGGGTTTGCAAAAAATTTATTGATCCTTAACAATTTTTTCAATTCCGGCGTTGGAGCCGATGAGCATCAGGACATCCTCCTTGCCGAATACCCTTTTGGGCGGCACATTGATATGGATGCCCTCGCTGTCGGTGACGGCGATGACATTGAGTCCGTACTTGGAACGGGGATTGCATTCGATCAGGCTTTTGCCCACCCATCCCGACGGCACCTTGCACTCAACAATGGAATAGTCGGGCGAATAGGTCAGATAGTCCATGACATCCCCCTTGGTCAGATTGGTCGCCAGTTTTCGTCCCATATCCTTTTCCGGGAAAACCACCTCATCGGCTCCTACCCGCTTCAGCACCTTACATTCCAGATCCGAACTTGCCCGGACCACAACCCGCTTTGCCCCCATATCCTTGAGCATCATGGTCAGCAGGATGCTGTCATTGATGCGGTCAGTAAAGCAGATGATCACGCAGGAATAGCCTGCCACACCCGCCTCGGTCAGGGTTGCCTCCTTCATGGGATCGCCCACCATCACGTCCGTGATGATCTCCGCCATGGCGGCAACCTTCTCCCGGCTCTCGTCCATGACCAGAACCTCCTGACCCTGCTCCTCCAGCGTTCTTGCAATGGTCTGTCCGAAGGGAGTCATTCCGATCACACAGAAGGATTTCGCTTTTCTGATTTTCATTGTGTCAAACACCGACTTTCTTTTTCATCTTGTTGTTCATGGTTCCCGCCATGCCTGTCAGCCAATCAGAAACTTGGTGTCAGGATAGGAGATCAGTGCCCGTTTCCGTGCATTCTTTTCAGCGAAAGCATACAGGATGGTCAGAATGCCGACCCTTCCCATGAACATCAGAAGGATCAGGACAATCCTTGAGGCAATTCCGAAGACCGCCGTACCGGCAGCGGACAGTCCCACCGTCGCATAGGCTGAAACGACCTCGTAGAGGCAGTCCATTCCGCCGGCATCCCCGAAGGTCACCAGCAACAGGGAGGCGACTGCCGCAAAAACAATTCCGATATTGACCAGCGTCATGGCACGAAGCACCACCTTCTGATCAATCCGGCGTCCGAACAGCACGATCTCCTGATTCCAGAAGGCAATCCGCCACGAAGCGAAGAAAAGAATTGCCACCGTGGACACCTTCAGACCGCCCGCAGTCGAGCCCGAGGCACCGCCGATCATCATATACACCACCGACACCGCCTTGCCGGTATCGGAGAGATTGGCGCAATCAAAGGTTGAAAAGCCCGCCGTCCGCATGGAAACCGAATAAAAGAAGGCATTCAGCAGTTTATCGGGGACCGTCATACCGGCAAGGGCGTGATTCCATTCCAGCACCGCCGTCAGAGCGGTTCCGCTGACCAGCAGGAATACCGTCACGATCAGCACGAATCGGGTGTAAACCGAGAAGCGGTCCTTTCTGCCCACGATATTGGGCAAAATCTTTGCGGTGACGGCACGCCGCTTTCCTGCGCTGAGCTTTCCGAACAGGTCTGCCCAGACCGCAAATCCGATGCCGCCGAACACAATCAGGACGCTGAGTACCAAAAGCACCCACGGATCGCTTGAAAATGCCGCCATGCTGTCCTCTCCCAGCACGTCAAAGCCCGCATTGCAGAAGGCAGACACCGAGTGGAAGATCGAATAATAGATCCCCTTTGCCCCATACTTCGGCACCATCCGGAAGGAGAGCAGAACGGCACCCACCAGTTCCGAAGAAAAGGTTCCCCCGACGATCAGGGTCATAAAAGAAGTTGCGGCACCGTCAGAAGCCCCCGTTCCCAGCGATTCGGCAACCAGAATATGCTCCTTCGGGGTAATGCTCCGCTTGAGGAGCAGGGCGATCAGCACCGCCATGGACATAAATCCCAGCCCGCCCACCTGAATCAGCAGAAGAATCACCACTTGTCCGAAAACCGACCAATAAGAGGCGGTGGTCACCACCGACAGTCCCGTGACGCAGGTGGCACTGGTAGCCGTAAACAAGGCGGTCACCGGGTCGGTGAAACTGCAGTCTGCCGACGAAATGGGCAGCATCAGAAGCAGGGTTCCGATCAGGATCACCGACAGAAAGCCCAGCACGATGGTCTGGGCAGCCGTATGCTTTCGCCCGATCCCCGCCCTTTTTTTGAGCTTTCCCGTCAAGCCATGCCGGTTTGAAAGATTCCTTATCTCCTTATTCAATTCATACCTTCCCTTTCCCGTTTCCGGTCGTGCCGCTCTCCACCTTGCTCCGGGTTTGAAGTGCCGCATATTCGGATCTCGTGATGGCGCAGATGCCGATGTCCCGATAGATGCCCTTCACCCGCAGACTCTGGCGAAGTGTTCCCTCGTAGCGCATTCCCAGCTTTTCCATCACCCGACGGCTGGCAAGATTCTCCGCCATGTAATGCGCCTCGATACGATTGAGTCCCAACTGTCCGAAGCCGAACCGAAGGACAGCAGATGCCGCTTCGGTGGCATATCCCTTGCCATGGTAGCGGGGATTCAGCACATAGCCGATCTCTCCGCAGTTATTCTGAAAGTCCAGCCGGGTAAATCCCACCGTTCCGATCATCCTGCCGTCTTTGACCGTGATCGCCCAATCGTAGAAGTCGCCGTTTTTATAGTGATGCTGAAGCGTATGGATATATCCTTTCGTATAGCTGAGGCTCGGGTGGGGGGACCACAGCAGATAGCGGGTCACGTCCTCCCGTCTGGAATAGTCGTACATATCCAGATAGTCTCTGCACTCAATCTTCCGAAGGACCAGCCGCCGGCATTCCAAAACAGGCGGCGTTCGGAAAATCCGGATCAGCTCATGTTTATTCATCGACTCTCATCGTCCTTTTGATTGATCTTGAAGGCAGAGAAAGTTCCCTGCAAAAGGCATTATATTCTATTATACAATAATTTACAAATATTGCAAGATTTTTTTTGCAAAAAACTTGAATTTTTTTCGGAAATATGCTATCATAGAAAAGACGGTAAAGGGTCGGTAAAGGTCGGATACGCTCCTCAGAGGTTTCTTCGAAGCCTTTCCCGTGAATAGCCCCGACTTTGGGTGCATAGAAATAGATCGGTGATGGTCATGACTGTGCAATTAAAGGGCAAGAGGCTCCTTTTTCTTCTGGCTGCGGCGGCAGGCTATCTGTCGGGCATTCTGATTTTTTCTCTGTCCGGAAGACAGACTATGGGGCTTGTGCCGGTTTTGCCCTGCCGGGAAAATCTTCCCCGGCTTTTTTATCTGTTTGGGGGACAGATGGGCTCCTTCCTCGCCGTCTGGCTCTGCGGATTTGTCCGTGTTCCCTTTCCTCTTTGTCTGCCCGTTCTGATTCATCGGGCACTGGTCATGGGATATTCCGCCGCACTGCTGTATGCCGGGGGATTGTCCCTGCCTCTTTATTTTTCCCACACCGCATTCAGTGCCCTCCTGTTGGTTCTGCTGATTTCCCTCTGCACCGCATCGGGAAAGTTTGCCGCCACGGGAGTGCCGGACCGTCGGGCGTGGATTTCCTACCTGTTTACATTTCCTGTTTTATCGGGCATTGCTCTGATTCTCATGATGCTCTTCCAGCTTCTGCTTCTCTTCTGGAGCTGACCCGACACTATGAAAGGCCGTGATGATATTTGAAAAAGGACGATCACATTGATTTTGACTCTCTGGAGGAGAAACCGCCGTCAAAAAAGAAAAAGTTCAATCTCTTCGATGCGCTGTACGCCCGCAGTGAGAAACGCAGAAAGGACATTGACTACGATCCCAATCACAAGCGGGACTTTCCCTATTTCTTCCGGATGCTGCTGGATCATCTGACCAATCTCTTCTACGTCAATCTGCTCTTTGTGTTCGGAAATTTTCCGATCTTTCTCATTCTGCTGGCAGTCAGTACCAATCTGCACACCCGGGTTCAGGCTCCCGCCGATGCGCTGTTTGCCCCCATTTACGGTGCCATGCAGAACGGTGCCGTGACTCCCTCCACGGCATCCCTGTACGGTCTGTACGGAGCCTCCTCCACGGTTTCCCTCTGGACCCCCCTCGCCTATGCGGCGATGATTCTCGGAATCGTGCTTCTGCTCTTTACCTTCGGTCCGGTCAATGCGGGGACAAGCTATATCCTTCGGAATATCGTCAAGGGTGAGCCGATCTTCCTGTGGACCGACTTCTGGTACGCCATCAAGCGCAACCTCAAGCAGGAATTCATTTTGGGAGTGATGGATCTCGGTTTCCTGTGTCTGATTGTCTATGACATTTACTTCTTCTATCTGAACATAAACGGCACTCTGACCGGAATTTTCTTCTATTTCAGCATTTTCATCGCCCTGATATACCTGTTCATGCGTTTCTACCTCTATCTTATGATGGTAACCTTCGATCTATCCTTGAAAAAGCTGTTCAAGAATGCCCTTATCTTCTCCATGCTGGGTCTGGGACGCAATCTGATTGCCATTGTGGGAATTGCTTTAGTCGTATTCTTTAATCTGGCACTCATGGAGGTTTTCCTCCCGTTGGGTATCATCCTGCCCTTCATGATCACCGTCTCCCTCTGCTCCTTCATCGCCGCCTACGTCGCATGGCCGAAGATTTCCAAGGTCATGATTGAACCCTATGTGGACGAAAGCCGGTCGCCGGAGGATGCCGACCAGTCAGAGTTCCCGGAGGAAGACCGGGACAGCAGCACCTCCGATGAGGACGGACAGGCTTGATCCGCCCGGTAAATCCCCTTCGACGCCATGGATGTTTTCATAAAATTGTGTCCAAATAGTTAATTTTTGTGTTTTCCTCTTTCTTTTTAGAAAATTTTATGGTATAAGAATAGAGTGTCCCTATTTACGGGGAAAAGAACAAGATTATTGATTGAGAATAAAGGAGACCGTTCGAAATGAACAAACTGACCCGCATAACAGCACTGTCTACTGCCGGAGTTCTGGCGGTATCTGCCCTTGCCGGATGCAGTGCGTACAATAACCCCGAAAAGTATATCACCGTTCCCGAAAAGGGAGCCATCGTGCTGAATCAGAGCGACATTGATGCAGAGTACTCAGACCAGCTGAATACCCTTCTCGAAACTTACCGCGAGACCGAATACACCGAGCTGACCGACGAGAATGAAACCGTTCTGGACGGCGACAAAGTCAACATCGACTACACCGGCAGAGCCGGCGAGGAAGGGCTTGAACTGACAGAGACGCAGCTTGCGAACATGGCTGCAACCGGATATGATCTGATCATCGGTTCCGGAACCTTTATCTCGGCTTACGAAAGCACCGAGGACGAGTCCAAGAACAATGCAGGCTTTGAGGAACAGCTGATCGGTCACAAGGCCGGCGAGACCTTCGACATCACCGTCACCTTCCCCGACGACTATACCAACGACGAAACCCTTGAAGGCAAGGTCATCATCTTCTCCATCACCATTAACTCAATCTCCCGTGCCTATGCCAACGACGATTCCACCATCACCGTAGACTACGCCTTCACCGAGAAGACCGATGAGACCGATGAGACCGCCGAGGATACCGAATCCGAGGAGGATACGTCGGAGCCCGTCGCACAGTCCGATGAGGATGAGACAACGGACGGCACCGAGGAGACTGCCGATACCGAGGAGACTGAGACAACCGATACCGAGGAGACCGAGACAACCGATACCGAGGAGACCGAGGGAACCGATGAGGAAACCGAAGAAACCGAGGAAGAGGAAGTCGCTTATCTATCCGATGTCTTCATTGATGACAGTTTTGACATCGACTACACCGCTGAGATCGACGAGGACGCAACCTTCAACGATCTGTTCAAGATTGCCGACTATGCCGAAATCTTCAAAGGTAAGGCTCTGGGCTACGAATACACCTTTGATTACACCGTTCCCGAGGATGCCGGCGACGATTATGCAGACTTCATCGGCAGAACCGTTACGGTTACCCTGACCCTGTCGGATGCCACTCACCTGCCCGAGCTGACCGATGATCTGGTTACGGACTATACATCCGAGGCATACACCACGGTTGCCGACTTTGAAGAATATCTGCGCCAGTCCATTCTGGCTGATCTGGCATACGATGCCATCCTTGAAGCAACCGTAGTCAAGGAATATCCCAAGTCCGAGCGCAACAAGGTCTACAAGAATTATGTCGATCAGCTGGTTTATGAGACGGTCGGAGCCGATCCTTCCACCATGACCCAGACCGATCTGAATGCCATCCTTACCGACGATGTTTATCAGCAGATTTATGCTGAGGCTGCTACCGAAACCCTGTCCGCTCTGAAGGAGAGACTGGTTCTGGAGTATCTGCTGGACTATTTTGACATCACGCTGACCAACGAGGAATACAAGACTCAGCTCTCCGCATTGTACGAGGCAAATTATTACTACTACTATCTGTCCTATCAGATATACAGTGAAAGTTCTTTGGAAGCCTACTTCGGCAAGGACAACCTGAAGCTGCAGTTCAAAGCAACCAAGCTCATGGAAGTCATCGGTGACTACGTTACCGTAGATGCCAACGCATAAGAATAAAGACAATCCCGGAAGCACCGCCGTCAGGCGGATGCTTCCGGGATTTTTGCGGGATTCCGACGGAATGGCTTTTACTATGCGGAAACTTCCCTGAATCTTGCAGTTAAAGCAAGGTCGGTCTGTTGACTATTTCCTCTGACCCAGCAAGATTCCGACGATCGCTCCGATCAGCAGACATCCGGGCAGTCCCATGGAAACCAGCATCATGCCTGCCACCGCATTCCCGCCGGTCAGACTCATCCAGACGCCAAAGCCGCCCAGAAAAAGACCGAAGACCATTCCGATCAGGGCACCGATCAGGGCATATTTTCGTACCCGATCCTGTTCGTGATTTGACATTTTTGCCTCCCGAACTGCTTTTTACTGAAGATTGAGTTTGTGGGTCAGCAGATAACGGGACAGGAAGAAGAACAGCACGCTGAGGGCACAGCCGAGTCCGATAATGATGCCCGATTGGATACAGAGTACAACCAGACTGTCCACGCTCTCTTCCATTCCCATTTGAAGAAAGAGGGTAATAATCGTGTAGAGGAAAGAATAACCGATCACCATCAGAACAAAGAATCCGACAGAGGCACCAACCCGATTCTTCTTTGCCGTACAGCAACCCAGAGTAATCGAGAAGAACGCCATCAACAGCATAAGGACAGAACTGATCGCATTGGAAATCAGCATCAATAAAGTCCATACCAATTCTATCGTAGAAACGCTTTCTTCAGCACCGCTGAACAGATCTTCGCTATAACAGCTTTCGATAAGAGAGGTCATTACCATCCCCGCATATACGAAGAACGCCACCAGAGCCATGCAGCACAGCGAAACAATAATCTTGGACAGAAGAATCTTTCCAGGAGTCGTAGGCAGCGTGAAGGTCAGATAGCCTTCATCGGTCATCAGGTTGGTATAAAAGTAATGGAGCAGGAAGAAAAACATAATGACAATCGCCAAACTGGTTGCCATATAAAGAAGTCCCATTGCCATTGTTGCAATGATCCCGATGGGTTCATACGCAATTTCGGGGTTCGCATTCAGCCACCAGATAAGGACACATTCAATTCCCGAACATACGACAACCGCCGCACACAGCATTACAACAACCTTCCACAGGCGTTTAAAATCATACTTTATCAATAAGGATAGCATCTGAATACCTCCCTGAAAAGTTCATCAATGGATTTCCCGTACTGCGCTCTGGCATTGTCCACCGAATTGTACATCAGAATGTTGCCGTTCTGAATAAAGAGGAACTCATCCAGAACCTGCTCGATGTCGGCAATCAAGTGGGTGGAGATCAGCACGGTGGATTCATGGTCGTAGTTGGAAATAACGGTGTTCAGGATAAAATCCCGGGCAGCGGGATCCACGCCTGCAATGGGTTCATCCAGCAGATAGAGCTTTGCCCGTCTTGCCATAACCAGCACCAGCTGAACCTTCTCCTTGGTACCCTTGGACAGAATTGCCATCTTGGCATTCAGGGGAACCTGAAGACTTGCCAGCATCTGCTCGGCTCTGATTCTGTCAAAATCGGCATAAAAATCACAAAAATAATCGAGACACTGATCGACCCGCATCCACATGGGAAGATAGGTCCGCTCGGGCAGATAGGAAACCACCTGCTTGGACAGTTCGCCGATGGGCAGTCCCATAACCTCAAGGGAGCCTGAGGTGGGCGTCAGCAGCCCGGCAATCAGTTTGATCAGGGTGGTTTTTCCTGCGCCGTTGGGTCCCAGCAGTCCGATGATCTTTCCCTGAGGCAGGGTCAGATTGATCCCCTTCAGCGTGGGCGGCGCACCGTTATACGATTTGATCAGATTTGTACATTTTAAAACATCAGCCACTTTAATGATACCTACCTTTCTAGTCCGGTTCGGTCTGATTTGTTGTCTGCTTCTGCTTTGCATTCCAGAAACAGTTTACTGATTTCGTCCAATGAATAGCCCAGTTCCTGCATTTTTGCCAGATATTCCGCACTTGCCCGTCCGGCAAGCTCCCGTCGGCACTCGGCTATTACCTCGCTGTCGCTGAGTACCGTTCTGCCCTGGGTTCCCTGGGTGACCAGAACCCCACGGCACTCAAGCTCGGTCATCGCTCGCTGAGCGGTGTTGGGATTGACCCCCGCTATCTGCGCCAGATCACGAACACTTGGCAGCCGATCTCCCGATTGGTATCTGCCTGCACAGATGTCCATCAACAGGTGATCGGCAATTTGAAGATAGATCGGCGTCGATCCGTCAAATTTCCACGCCATATTCTTCCCTCCCGTCCCATTGTAGTAATGTAATGATACAATAATTCCCATTCTTTGTCAAGCCATTTGAACGATTGTTCACACTTTGTTTGCAATTGTCATATTCACTTGATTTTGCCGAGGCAAATCCCGAAAAATTATGCAAGATTCTACGGTAAATTTTTAAAAACACCTTGCTTTTTCGGAAGAAATCATGTATAATACTCTTTAAGCGAACGATTTCAATGGCATTTTCGTCCTGTATTCCCGCCCTCCAACCTTTTTTTCATGGCGAAAAAAATGTGAACAAAATGTATCTTTTGTTCATACGCACTTGACAAACGCCCTTCAAAAGTGCATAATTATACACGCACAAATGTATAATTATTATTTGCAATTCTGCAAAGGAAGGAACTCACAAAATGGAAAAGAAAGAGATTAAGAAAGTCGTACTTGCATACAGTGGAGGTTTGGACACCTCGATCATTATTCCTTGGCTCAAGGAGAACTACAACAACTGCGAAGTCATCGCCGTATCCGGTGATGTGGGACAGGGTACCGAGCTGGACGGTTTGGAAGAGAAGGCTCTGAAGACCGGCGCATCCAAGCTGTACGTTCTGGATCTGAAGAAGGACTACATTGAAAACTACATCTGGCCCTGTCTGAAGGCAGGCGCAGATTACGAGACCTATCTGCTGGGAACCTCCCATGCCCGTCCCTGCATCGGAAAGGCACTGGCAGAGATCGCCATCAAGGAGGGTGCCGACGCCATCTGCCACGGTTGTACCGGTAAGGGCAACGATCAGGTCCGTTTTGAACTGACCATCAAAGCCTTCGCCCCCGACATGAAGATCATCGCTCCCTGGAGAGAATGGTCCATCAAGTCCCGTGACGAGGAGATCGACTATGCCGAGGCCCACAACATTCCCCTGAAGATCAACCGTGAAACCAACTACTCCAAGGACAAGAACCTGTGGCATCTGTCCCACGAGGGTCTTGATCTGGAGGATCCCGCAAACGAGCCTCTTTACAACAAGCCCGGATTCCTGGAACTGGGTGTTTCTCCCGAACAGGCTCCCGACAAGCCCACCTATGTGAAAATCACCTTCGAAAAGGGTATTCCCGTCGCAGTTGACGGCGAGCGTCTGGATTCCGTTGCGCTGGTTGAAAAGCTGAACAAACTGGGCGGCGAGAACGGTATCGGACTGCTGGATCTGGTTGAGAACCGTCTGGTGGGCATGAAGTCCAGAGGCGTATACGAGACCCCCGGCGGAGCAATCCTCTACAAGGCGCACAGCGTTCTGGAGACCATCACTCTGGACCGTGACACGCAGCACTACAAGGAGCTGATCGCCAAGAAGTTCGGCGAACTGGTTTACTTCGGTCAGTGGTTTACCCCCCTTCGTGAGGCACTGTCTGCTTTCGTGGACAAAACTCAGGAAACAGTCAGCGGCGAGGTCACTCTGAAGCTCTACAAGGGCAATCTGATAAATGCCGGTGTAACCTCCCCGAACTCGCTGTACGATCCCGAGGTTGCCTCCTTCGGCGACGATGAGGGCGCATACAATCAGAAGGACAGCGCAGGCTTTATCAATCTGTTCGGTCTGCCTATCTCGGTTCAGGCAAAGCTGAACGCCAAGAAGAAGGGCAACTGATCGGACAAGTCGAAAACGGTCCGGAAATCACGGACAAAAAACATCGAAAGAATAAATTATGTCAGAAAAAATGTGGGCGGGTCGTTCCGCCGGGCAGACCGATCAGGTTGCCGATGATTTCAACACCTCCCTTCCCTTCGACTGCCGGATGTTCGAGCAGGACATCCGGGGTTCCATGGCACATGCAGCCATGATCGGGGCAAAAGGGATCATATCCGCCGCCGATGCCGACCTGATCATTCAGACTTTGTCGGAAATTCTGGACGATCTGAAGTCGGGCAGGCTGGATTTTTCCGCCGGCGGCGAGGACATCCATATGTTCGTGGAAGCAGAGCTGACCGCCCGCATCGGCGACGTCGGCAAACGTCTCCACACCGCAAGATCGAGAAACGATCAGGTGGCTCTGGACATCCGTCTCTATCTGCGGGACAAGTCCCGTGAGATCACAGATCTGCTCCGGGATCTGATTTCGGCAATCACCGACAAGGCTGAGGCGCACAAGGCAGATATTATGCCCGGCTACACCCATATGCAGAGGGCTCAGCCCATCACCTTCGGGCATCATCTGATGGCGTATGCCATGATGCTCCTTCGGGACATCGACCGCATAAACGACGCTGTCCGCCGTATGAATATGTCCCCCTTGGGGTGCTGTGCGCTGGCGGGAACCACCTACGATACCGACCGTGAAATGGTGGCAAAGGCTCTCGGTTTTGACGGAATCTGCCTGAACTCGCTGGACGGCGTGTCCGACCGGGATTTCTGCATTGAACTTCAGGCGGCATTTGCCACGGTCATGATGCACCTGTCCCGCTTCTCGGAAGAGATCATTCTGTGGGCAGGCTGGGAATTCAAGTTCATCGAGCTGGACGACCGGTACTCCACCGGCTCCTCCATCATGCCCCAGAAAAAGAATCCCGACATGGCAGAGCTGGTTCGGGGCAAAACCGGCAGGGTCTACGGCAATCTGATGGCGACTCTGACCATGCTCAAGGGTCTGCCCCTTGCCTACAACAAGGATATGCAGGAGGACAAGGAAGCCATTTTCGACAGCATCGACACGCTGATCATGTCGCTGTCCGTCTTCACGCCCATGATCGCCACCATGCGTCCCATCCCCGAAAATATGCGTCAGGCGGCGGCAAAGGGCTTCATCAATGCCACCGACTGTGCGGATTATCTGGTAAAGAAGGGACTTCCCTTCCGGTCGGCGTACAAGATCACCGGCGCACTGGTCGCCGAGTGCATCCGAGAGGGGCTGACACTGGAAACCCTTCCTCTGGAGAAGTATCGGGAAGCCGATCCCCATTTCGGTGCCGATCTGTACGGCGAGATTGACCTTGACACCTGTGTCAGAAAGCGGATCTCTGCCGGAGGCACCTCGGTTGAATCGGTGGAACGGCAGATCCGGTATGTCCGAGAGAAGCTGACGGAAAAGAACTCTAAATAAAGAGGAAAAGGCACATACAGAAAATGAACGAGCTGTCAAATTCACAACGGGCGGAAATGCTGATACAGGCACTGCCCTATATTCAGAAGTACAACAACAAGATCGTGGTCATCAAATACGGCGGCAATGCCATGGTCAATGAAGAACTCAAAAGTGCCGTCATGGGCGACATCGCCCTGCTCTCGCTGATCGGAATCAAGATCGTGCTGGTACACGGCGGCGGTCCCGAAATCTCCGAAATGCTGGGGAAACTGAACAAAAAAACCGAGTTCGTCAACGGACTCCGGGTTACCGACAAGGAGACCGCCGAAATCGCTCAGATGGTGTTGGCGGGCAAGATCAACAAGTCGCTGGTCAATCTTCTGGAAAACGCCGGCTGTCATGCCGTGGGCATCTCGGGTGCCGACGGATCGCTGATCGAAGCAACCACCAAGGACCCGGCTCTGGGATATGTCGGGGAGATTACCTCGGTCAACACCAAGCTGATCATGGATCTTCTGGAAAAGGGCTACATTCCGGTAGTCTCCACGGTAGGCTACGACAAGGCGGGCAACATCTACAACATCAATGCCGACACTGCCGCCGCCCGGATTGCCGGTTGTCTCAAGGCAGAGTCGCTGTTCACCATGACCGACATTGCCGGCATTCTGCGGGACAAGAACGATCCCTCCTCCCTGATCCACAAAATCTACGTTTCCGATGCTCCTCAGCTGATCCGTGAAGGCATCATTTCGGGCGGTATGCTGCCCAAGGTGGACTGCTGCGTGGAAGCCATCCGCAGAGGAGTCAAGCGGGTCTTCATCATTGACGGACGTGTTCCCCATTCCATTCTGATCGAAGCACTGACCGATGAAGGCATCGGCACCATGCTGGTCTGATAACACTTCACAAGGAGAATCCATATGAAGCATTTACTTACCCTGAAGGACCTTTCCCAGAAGGAAATTCTGGAAATTCTCAATACTGCCGACCAACTGAAATATGAAAAGAAGCACGGTATTGAGCATCACATTCTCAAGGGAAAAACCCTTGGCATGATTTTCGAAAAAAGTTCCACCCGTACCCGTGTTTCCTTTGAGGTGGGTATGTACGATCTCGGCGGAACGGCACTGTTTCTTGCCTCCGGCAACACCCAGATCGGCAGAGGGGAAAACGTTCGGGACACCGCCCGTGTTCTCTCCCGCTATCTGGACGGCATCATGATCCGTACCTTCGATCAGGCAGAGGTTGAAGCCCTCGCCGAGTACGGCTCCATCCCGATCATCAACGGACTGACCGACTACTGTCATCCCTGCCAGGTTCTGGCAGATCTGATGACCATCCGTGAGCACAAGGGAAAACTGTCCGGTCTGAAGCTGACCTTCATCGGCGACGGAAACAATATGGCGAACTCCCTGATTGCCGGCGGCATCCGCGTTGGCATGAAGGTTGCCATCGCTTGTCCGAAAACCCATCAGCCCGATGCGGCACTGATGAAATGGGCATCTGAAAACGGGGATTTTCTCTGCACCGATGACATTGATGAGGCAGTCAAGGACGCAGATGTTCTGTATACCGACGTCTGGGCGTCCATGGGACAGGAGGACGAGGCAAAGGAACGGCAGAAGATTTTCGCCGGCTATCAGATCAACGCAGAGGTAATGGCAAAAGCCGCACCCGATGCAATGGTTCTGCACTGCCTCCCCGCTCACCGTGGTGAAGAGATCACCGATGAGGTTCTGGAAGCACACGCAAACGAGATTTTCGATGAAGCAGAGAACCGCCTGCACGCACAGAAGGCTGTTCTGGTCAAGCTCCTAGCAAATCCCGAAAAATAAAGGTTCTGCTGGGGATGCGCCGTCATGGTGACATCCCCAACAATTCGGAAATTCAAGGCTTTTCAGTCGGTGTACGGCTATAACTACAAAAAATTAAGGGAACGGTTTTATGAAAAAAGCATATCTTGTTTTAAGCAACGGAAAGGTTTTTGAGGGAATACGGTTCGGCGCAGACGGTCAGACTGTAGGTGAACTGGTCTTCACCACCGGTATGGCGGGCTATATTGAGACTTTGACAGACCCCTCCTACTACGGTCAGATCGTTCTGCAAACCTTCCCTCTGATCGGAAACTACGGCATCATTGAGTCCGATTTTGAGGGTGAATGCTGCGTCAAAGGTTATGTGGTGCGGGAGTGGTGTGACACCCCCTCCAACTTCCGTTGTCAGTATGATCTGGACAGCTACCTGAAGACCAAAGGCATCGTGGGACTTTACGGCATCGACACCCGTGAGGTCACCCGTATCATCCGGGAATCGGGCGTTATGAATGCGATTATCTGCGACGAGATCCCAAAGGATCTGTCGGAAATCGCCTCCTACCGGGTCAGCAATGCGGTAGTGTCGGTGTCCAGATGCTCCCCCGAGGTTTATCCCGCCGTGGGTCAGGAGAAATACAAGATCACTCTGATCGACTACGGTGCCAAGGCGAACATCATCCGTGAACTGCAAAAGCGGGGCTGTTGCGTGACCGTCGTTCCCTTCAATACCCCCGCCGATGAGATTCTCGCCGGGAATCCCGACGGAATCATGCTGTCCAACGGTCCCGGAGACCCGGAAGAAAATGTGGTTCCCATTGCAGAACTGAGAAAGCTGATCGGAAAGGTTCCCATGTTCGGCATTTGTCTGGGACATCAGCTTTTTGCCCTTGCCATGGGCGGAAAAACCGTCAAGCTCAAATACGGACACCGTGGCGTCAATCAGCCTGCCCGTGAGTCAAACGGTAAACGCACCTATGTGACCTCCCAGAACCACGGTTATGCGGTGGTTGCCGATTCCCTAAAGGGCGTTGGCATCGAGTCCTTCATCAATGCCAATGACGGAACCTGCGAGGGCATGGAGTACCCCGAACTGAACGCCTTTACCGTTCAGTTCCACCCCGAGGCAAACAGCGGTCCTCACGACACATCGTTCCTGTTCGACAAATTTATTCAAAATATCGAGAAATCCAAGGGAGGTGACCGATAATGCCGAGAGATTTATCCATCAAAAAGGTACTGGTCATCGGATCGGGTCCCATTATCATCGGTCAGGCGGCAGAATTTGACTATGCAGGCGCCCAGGCATGCCGGGTGCTGAAGGCGGAAGGGGTCAACGTGGTTCTGGTGAACTCTAACCCCGCTACCATCATGACCGACAAGGCTCTGGCAGATGAGATCTATCTGGAGCCTCTCTGCACCGAAACCATCAAGCGTATCATTGAAAAGGAGCATCCCGACTCCATTCTGGCGGGGCTTGGCGGTCAGACCGGTCTGACCATCGCCATGGAGCTTGCCAAGGAGGGCTATCTTGAGAAGGCGGGCGTCCGTCTTCTGGGTACCAATGCCTCCTCCATCACCCGTGCCGAGGACCGTGAACTGTTCAAAGAGACCATGGAGCAGATTCACCAGCCCATCATTCCCTCCGACATTGCCGGAACCGTCGATGAGGCACTGGCGGTCGCCGACCGGATCGGTTATCCCGTCATCGTCCGTCCCGCTTTCACGCTGGGCGGATCGGGCGGCGGTTATGCCTACACTCCCGACGAACTGAAAATCATCGCCCGCACGGGTCTGGATGCCTCCCCCATTACCCAGATTCTGGTGGAGAGATACATCTACGGCTGGAAGGAAATCGAGTTCGAAACCATGCGGGACGGCAACGGCAACGTCATTGCCATCTGCTCCATGGAAAACTTCGACCCGGTCGGCGTTCATACCGGCGATTCCATCGTCATTGCTCCCGCCGTCACCCTATCGGACAAGGAGTACCAGATGCTCCGTTCGGCATCTCTGGACATCATCTCAGCCCTTGGCATCGTAGGCGGCTGCAACTGTCAGTTTGCTCTGAACCCCAACAGCATGGAGTATGCGGTCATCGAGGTCAATCCCCGTGTGTCCCGTTCCTCTGCCCTGGCATCCAAGGCAACCGGCTATCCCATCGCAAAAGTCACCACCAAAATCGCCCTGGGCTATACGCTGGACGAGATCAAAAACGAAGTCACCGGCAAAACCTGTGCCTGCTTCGAGCCGACCCTGGATTATGTGGTTGTCAAGTTCCCCAAATGGCCCTTTGACAAATTCGGCGGCAAGTCCCGGACGCTGGGTACTCAGATGAAGGCAACCGGCGAGGTCATGGCAATCGCTCCCTCCTTTGAGATGGCGATCATGAAGGCAGTCCGGGGTGCGGAGATTTCGCTGGACACCCTGAACCGCAAGCCTGCCTCCGATCTGCCGGTCCGGGAGCGGCTTCACAACGTGGACGATCTGCGTCTGTTCACCATATTTGAAGCGATCAAGAGCGGCGTCTCGGTGGACGAAATTTTTGAAATCACCAAGATCGACCGTTGGTTCCTCCACAAGCTGGTCAAACTGGCAAACTACGAAAAATC
This sequence comes from Eubacteriales bacterium, assembly GCA_051868045.1. Classification (GTDB taxonomy): domain Bacteria; phylum Bacillota; class Clostridia; order Oscillospirales; family CAG-272; genus CAKSQF01. The sequence goes on along the minus strand of JBJDZN010000044.1, from coordinate 4,744 downwards.
CATTGAAAACAAGCCCATGGATGCCGATTCTTACCTTCAGGGTAAGAAGTTCGGCTACACCGATCAGGCTCTCTCCCGCATCAGCGGTCAGAAGGAACTGCCTCATCTGGATGCTTCCTACAAGATGGTTGACACCTGCGGTGCAGAATTCGATGCCGAAACCCCCTATTTCTACTCCACCTACGACAAGGTCTGCGAGGCAAGGGAGTTCACCGAAAATCACCGCACCGGCAAGCCCCGGATCATCGTTCTGGGCTCGGGTCCCATCCGCATCGGTCAGGGTATCGAGTTTGACTATTCCTCGGTTCACTGCGTCTGGATCCTGAAGGAGCTTGGCTACGAGGTCGCCATCATCAACAACAATCCCGAGACGGTTTCCACCGACTACGATACCGCCGACCGTCTGTACTTCGAGCCCCTTTCCCCTGAGGACGTCATGAACGTCATCAAGGTCGAACAGCCTGAGGGCGTCGTGGTTGCCTTTGGCGGTCAGACGGCAATCAAGCTGACCAAATTCCTGGACGACAACGGTATCCGGATCCTCGGCACCTCCGCAGAGGGCATCGACACGGCAGAGGACCGTGAAAAATTCGACGAGCTTCTGGAACGCTTCGGCATCAGCCGACCCAAGGGACACGGCGTCCTGACGCTGGAACAGGCCCTGGCTGCCGCAGAGGATCTGGGCTATCCCGTCCTGCTCCGTCCTTCCTACGTCATCGGCGGACAGAACATGATCATTGCTCACTGCGAAAACGATGTCCGAAAATATATGAACATCATTCTCTCGGGCAAGATTGAAAACCCCGTTCTGGTAGACAAATACATGATGGGTCCCGAACTGGAGGTAGACGTCATCTCGGACGGCAAATCGGTGCTGATTCCCGGCATCATGGAACACATCGAGCGGGCGGGAATTCACTCCGGCGACTCCATTGCCGTTTATCCTCCCTACAACCTTAACGACAAGATGAAGGAAACCATCATCAAGTGTTCCACCGATCTGGCACTGGCTCTGGGTACCAAGGGTCTGGTCAACATCCAGTACCTGATTTATCACGGAGAGTTGTACGTTATCGAGGTCAATCCCCGGGCATCCCGTACCATTCCCTATATCAGCAAGGTCACGGGCGTTCCCATGGTGGACATTGCCTCCCGTGTCATGGTCGGCGAATCCCTTGCCGACATGGGCTACGGAACCGGTCTGTACAAAACTCCGCCTTACTACACCGTAAAGGTTCCCGTCTTCTCCTTCTCCAAGCTGTCCGATGTCAACGCCTCTCTCGGACCGGAAATGAAGTCCACCGGCGAGGTTCTGGGAATCGGAAAGACCCTGACCGAGGCTCTCTACAAGGGTCTGTCCGCCGCAGGCTTCAATCTGAAGGCTCCCTCCCCCACCAACGAAGAGGGCATCCTACTGTCGGTTGTGGACTACGATATGCCTGAAATCGTCACCCTCGCCAAGAAGATGGACGATCTGGGCATGAAGATTTACGCAACCCACGACACCGCCCGTGTCATTGCCGACAGTCTTGACATTGACGTGGTGGAGGTCACCGACATCCGTCCGGGATCGGACACCTTCCGCTATATGGAAGAGGGCAAGATCAGCTATGTGGTCTACACCGGTGCCCTGTACGACTCCACCATTGAGGAGTTCATCGGACTCCACCGCCGTGCGGTTCAGCTTTCCATCGCCTGTCTGACCTCCCTTGACACAGCGAACGCCATGTGCGACATCATTGCTTCCCGCTACAATCTTCACAACACCGAGCTGGTGGACATCAATCACATGCGCACCGAGCGCAGGAAGGTCCACTTCTCCAAAATGTGCGCAACCGGAAACGATTATATCTATATTCCCAATTTTGACGGCGAGATCACCTGTCCTGAGTCCTTCTGTGTGGACTACTGCGACCGTCACTACGGCATCGGCGGCGACGGTGTTGTTCTGATCGAGAAGTCGGAGGTGGCAACCGCCAAAATGCGGCTGTTCAATCTGGACGGCTCCGAGGGTAAAATGGGAGGCAACGCCCTGCGCTGTGTAGGTAAATTCCTGTACGACAACGGCTACTACAAGCACACCCACATGACCATCGAAACCGCCAGCGGCATCAAACGGCTGAAGCTCTACACCTTTGACGGAAAAGTTACCTCTGTCTCTGTTCAGATGGGCAAAGCAACGCTGGATCCGAAATCCCTCCCCTGCACCCTGGAAGGAGACAAAATTGTTAACCGACCCATCACCATCGGCGGCAAGGAATACAACATCACCTGCGTCTCCATGGGCAATCCCCACTGTGTGGTCCTGTCCAAGCGGGTGGACGGCGTAGACGTGGAGCACGTGGGACCGCTCTTCGAGAATGCCCCCATCTTCCCCGAGCGAACCAACACTGAGTTCATCCGCATTGTCAATCCCGTAACCATCAAAATGCGGGTCTGGGAGAGAGGCAACGGTGAAACCCTTGCCTGCGGCACCGGTGCCTGCGCTGCCGTTGTGGCGGCTGTGGAAAACGGCTTCTGCAAGAAGGGTGTGGACATTACCGTTAAGGTTCGCGGCGGCGATCTGATCGTCAACTACACCGATGATGACATTACCCTGACCGGCGGTGCCGATCTGGTTTATGAAGGTCAGCTGGACTATTAAGACAATTTTGATTTTTCCAAAAAACATCCGACGCTCTGTCGGATGTTTTTTGATTAAACTGCATTTTTTGAGGAAAAATTGATTTACGCATCTTGACAAGATAATCCGAAAACAGTATAATAGGATTGTGAATTGAACCTACCATTTTTTTACGAAGGACCGTGCCTATGACCTGCGATCAAAAATATATTTATGTCGTCCTGATGCACCCCCGATCGGTGGTTTCCTCTATCATCCATATTGTCACAAAGGAACCCTATACCCACTCATCGCTGGCATTTTCCCCCGAACTGACACCTATGTTTTCCTTTGCGCGGAAATATTCCCGATTTCCCTTCTGGGGCGGCTACAAGAAAGAAACCCTGATTGACGGTTTCTATCAGCACTGTTCCCACCTTCCCGGGAGAATTATTGCCATTCCTGTAACCGACGAGCAGTACGAGCAGGTACACGACAAGGTAGAAACCTTCTGGAAAAACCGTGGAAAGCTGAAATACAACATTTCGGGGCTGTTTCTGAATGCGGTAGGGATCGCCTATGCCCGTCCCGCTCACTATACCTGCTCCCAGTTCATCTCCGAAACCCTCAGTGAGGCCGGAATCTGCGAATTCGGCAGTCCCTGCAGTCTGGTCCGCCCCGTTCATCTGACTAAGTTATCCGGTGAAATCATCTTTGACGGGGATCTGAAAGAATATCATCCCTGTCTGTATCCATCCCACATGATGTCGGCTGAATAAAATCCTTTTTACGGGTTACAATAGTCATCGTAACCTAATAAAAGGAGGAATGAACATGACCGACCGCGAAACCGGTTGTCACGGCAGTGACTGCAACTGCGCCAATCCCAGCATCGAATGTACCGTCACTCAGTGCGCACATCACTGCGACAATCAGAACTACTGCTCCCTGAAGGCAATCCGTGTAGTGACTCACGAAAGCAATCCTACCGAAATCGCCTGCACCGATTGCAGCTCCTTCGTTCTGAAGTAAAAAGAAGATCCCTTGGTCCCCCGGTAAGGGGTCCAAGGGATTCTTTTTGCCGTCGGGAAGCCTTTGAAAGGGTTCCCGAACGCTCTGAGAAATTTGAAGAAAAAAGTTTATTTTTTTTGAAAAAACTCTTGACAAACGAAAATCGTTGTGCTATAATAGCACCGTTGACTTGAGAGAGCAATCCGAAGTCAATGCTGCTATGGCTCAGTTGGTAGAGCACATCCTTGGTAAGGATGAGGTCATCAGTTCGAATCTGATTAGCAGCTCCAGAACGCAGAAGAGGCATAAAAACCGCTTCTGCGTTTTCGTTTTGCCTTCTCAACGTCCCTCCTCCTTCAAGGCAGGGAGATGCTCCGTTCCCCTTCATACGTCAGAACCGTTTTTGCCGCCATCCGGAACCGAATGGCGGCAAAATTTATCCCTGATCTGACGCTTCAGCCAGTATTTCCTCCACGATTGCCGCCGCATCGGCGATGATCCGGGGACAGGGTCGCTTCTTATAGTATTCCGCCGTCCGCTTCTCGGGGATGGGAGCGGATGCTCCGGCGGGCAGACCCAACAGTTCCCGGCAAACCAATGCGCCGTTTCTTTGACGGAATTTCTCCGCCATGCGCCGGATCCGCTGATATTGGGCGGATTTGGCGGCATGATCGGTGGGATCGGTACTGCCGCACATCACGTCCAACACCATCACCGCTCCGATAAAGGATCCGCACACCTCCCTCAGTCTGGCAATTCCCCCGCCGTATCCGCAGCAGATCAGCATCGCCTGATCGAAATCCATCTTCATGTCGTCACAAAAGGCACCCACTACCGCCTGGGTACAGTTATATCCTTCCAGAAACAGCCGTCCGGCGTATTCGGGACGGCTTTCGTCTGCTTTTCTCATGTCTATTCCCTCCTTTTGACTATTCTAACACAATCCGCTCTCCCTGTCAAGGGAAATCATTTGAAAACAAATCGTGAATCTTTTCAAAAACCCTTGACTTTTGAAGGATTCTGTGTATAATGAAATTAGTTAGAAAACTAATTAAGACAGCCGATTAAGATAGAAGGAGGAAAAACGAACCATGGCCCATGACAATCATGAAAATCAACCCACCGCTATGA
>JBJDZN010000043.1:1624-28588 GCA_051868045.1 Eubacteriales bacterium | reverse complement strand
GAAGTAAAAAGTGTGGCAATCCTTCCGGAAGCACTGTATTTTTACTGCGAAAATAATGGATCACTTACACATACCTATCGTAAAGATCGGTATGAAAAAAATAAATACTGTTATGAAGCATGTCAGGAGGCATGTAACATTCTGGGATATCATCAGGATGTGAAAAGCAGACTGGCTTTTCAATATGTGTCCAATATGATCGGAGCTTTGAAGCTTATTGTGACGGCAGATTGCAGTAAAAAGGAGCAGAAGCGGTATTTGGCGGAAATCATTACGGATCAGCATTTTCAAACCGTTGTTCATAATATGGATATCAGCAAGGAATCTGTTACCAGAAGGATACTTCTCAAGGCGATGAGACGGAAGCAATGCAGGATTATCTATAAATTGGTTATGCTGAAAACCGGATGGGACAGGTTCGGTACATAAATGATTTATGGGGCGTTGGAAGGGGTATCGGAGAAGAGGTTACCATTTGGGTCCAAGCAATGAAAAATTGTCCGCCGTGAGCCGTGAAGTCTGTTTGTGCCCCAAAGAATTTGAAAGTGGATTAAGGGAGAGTTACATGGGAAATGATCATTTAAAACTGTCAAAAAATTCAGTCATTGCTGTTTGTTTGTATATTTTGCAGTTTGTAGGAATGCCGTATACTCCTTGGTATAACTATGTGAAATATGGATTGATTATCGTCATAGGTATATACATATTGAAAAGAGTCAGAGTGCTTTTTCAAAAAAAATATAATGTCCTCAATCTCATGGCAATTGCTTTTACGGCACTTGTGATTTTTTCTTCCTATGTCAACAGAAACAGGGTTTCCGGGAGAAATATTTTGCTTGCTTCAATTATTTTTGGCGCAATATTTCTGGAAGCTTTTTTTACGCTTGAGATTTTAACCGAACAAGGAAGCATTAAAAAGACCTTGCGGCTGTTTCGTAATTGCGCAATTGTTGAAATTTGTATTTGCGATGCCCTTATGCTGCTTTTGCCTGATGTCTTTTGGATAGAGGGAATTGATTGTCTGATCGGATCAAAGTTCGGCGTTATGTATGCCCATCTTTGGACAATAATGTTTGTATTAATTTGTCGATTTATCAATCAAAAAAAGTGGTTTGACCTTAGAATGGCATTGATTTTTATCTGGACAGGATTTATCAGCATACAAGTGGACTGCGTAACAGGCTTTGTCGGATTGGTATTCTTATTCCTGATAATGCTGCTCATCAATAAATTCAGAAAACAAATGATAAATCCGGTTGCAGTTACCGTGCTGCTTGTGGCTTGCTTCCTTTTTGTCTTTGGCTATGATTTCGTGCTGAGCAATCCTACCGTTAATCATTTAATTGTCGATGTGTTTAACAGACAGGGGACCATGAATTCCAGACTGTCTATTTTTGAAATGACATTGACCTATTTGAAAGGTCATTGGCTGCTTGGAGTTGGCTATGGCTCAAGTTATGAACTTGGAATGGCATATGGGAATTTTGCGGACACCCAAAACAGTATCCTTGAGTGGATTTGGCAGGCAGGAATCCCGGCAACCCTTATCATGGTTTTGCTGATTATTTTTATCTTTACAAGAATTGCAAGAATCCATTCGGGCACGGAGTCCAAATACGGTTATCCGGTGGTTGCATTGATTTATGTTTATCTTCTTTTGGGTTCTGTGGAAATCATGATGAATAATACTTTTTTCGCATTGTGCGCAGTTGGATTTGCGGTTGCAGAAAACATACGGCTCGAAAATAAGAATCAAATATCTGATTGATAGGTGAGGTTTTATGAAAAAAATATGTTTCATCACTCAGTGCTCATTACCGATACCTACCGTAAAAGGAGGGGCGGTAGAGACTCTGGTTGAATATATTCTTGATGAAAATGAAAAAAAACCCGCTTATGAATTTACGGTTATTGGTATTGAAGATGTTGAAGCCCAAAAGTCTATTGGGGGCTACAAACATACGAAGTTTCTTTATGTTCCCATGGGAAATAAGAAAGGGAACAAGCTGCTGTCTGAAGCTTCCCGCATTTTTAAACATATCAATATCAATCTTCCGGCGTCAATCGAATTTTATCGGGCTTTGCAGCTTATAAAGAAAATCGAGGAGCAGGATTTATTCATATATGAAGCCGGTCCGACCACTCATTTGGCGTTGTTGAAAAAGTTGATTCCCAAAGAAAAACTTGTGGTTCACCTTCACTGGGACGGCATGGGAACCAAATGGAAAGATGATTGTCTTTCTTATTTGATTCCGGTTAGTCATTATATAGGGACCCAATGGATAAAAGCATCCGGATGCCGTCCGGAAAAAGTCAAACCATTGTACAATTGCACGAAGATCGAAAGATTTATCCGAAAACCGGATCAAAAAGAAAATGCCGAGTTGCGGAGGTCTCTCAAGATTAAAGAGGAGAATAAAGTTATTATATTTACGGGAAGAATCGTTGAGGATAAAGGGGTTAAGCAGCTACTTGAGGCATATTCGGGAATCAAAAGGGATGATGTAACGCTTATTATTATCGGAAGTGCAAATTTTGGAGAGAAGACAAGAACCAAGTATGAGGCAGAAGTAGAACGGCTGATTTCTGAATGCAAAAAACAGATTGTTTTTACCGGGTTTGTGCATCAGACGCAGCTTTACCGATATTATGCTATTGCGGATATTGCGGTAATGCCGAGCTTATTTCAAGATCCGGCTCCATTGGTATGTATAGAAACACAGGCAACGGGTACGCCATTAATCGCTACAAGGGTTGGAGGCATACCGGAATATGCAGCGGAGAACGGGGTCGTTTGGGTTGAAAAAGATGATGAACTTGTTGAATCTTTAAAATCGGCTATGGAATCGCTGTTAAATGACGAAAAAAGAAGAGAAGATATGTCCCGTTATGAGGTTGATCATGCACTGAAATATTCAACCGAAAAATATTTTCAAAACTTTTGCTCTTTGATGAGCGAAATGATACCCTGAGGTTCAATATGAAGAAAGTTGCTGTTATAACAGTATATAATGCCTGTAATTATGGCTCTTTTTTACAGGCATATGCACTTATGCGAACAATAGAAAGCCTGGGATATCAGGTAACTTTTTTAAAGCTTCCGGCAAAGGAAGAGGAAATTATCGGTGTGGACAGACTTCCGCCCGATTCCATCACATATGAAAAACTGAAATACGATAAATTGCGAATGGATCGGGAAGTATTTGACGTAACCTCAAAAGTGGATGATTCCTTCCAATGCAGTGTTATTGGCAGCGATACCGTTTGGAATTTATTTGATCCTGCCTACGGTCATATTCCCTACTTTGTCGGAAAAGAGATTTCAAGCAAGAGAATCATATCCTATGCTGCAAGCGTTGGACAAGCCGGGCTTCTCAAAATCCTTCTTTTGAAAGGGAAAGATTTGCTTCCGATTCGAAAAATGGATCAAATATCCGTTCGGGATGATAAGACGGAAGCCGTTGTGAGATTATTGGGACGGCACTCCAAGAGAGTGCTTGATCCAACATTCCTTTACAACTTTAAATCTGTTGAGCCGGATATTAAATTACCGGAAAAGTTCTTGCTTGTTTATACCTATGGATTTTCTGCTGAGGAGGTATCGGCTGTTCAGAAATATGCCAAAGATCAGTCCCTGAAGATTATTGCAACGGGTTCTTTGTGTAAGTGGGCAGATTTCAATATGGTGGTCAATTCTTTTGAGTGGTTGTGGCTTATAGAACATGCTTATGCCATCGTCACAAGTACCTTTCATGGCTCTGTTTTTTCGATCAAATACAATAAAAGATTTGCAGTCCTTGCCCAAGGTTCTGATAAAATCAACTCCTTACTGCGGGAATTCGGATTGGAAGATCGGGTATGCTCCCATGAAAATCTCCATAGAGTGCTTGATACCGGGATTGACAATAAGAAAGTGGAAGATAGGGTCAACAGAAAAGTGGTGGATTCGATTACATATTTAAAAGAAGGAATAGGAGATTGTGTGAAATGAAGCCGGCATTGGTTTCTCAAGAGAAATGCACAGGGTGTGGCGCATGCAAAGAAAGATGCCCTCAAAAGTGTATGGAATTCATCGTGGACGAATGCGGGAATCGGTACCCCGGAATTGATGAAAGTCGGTGTGTCGAGTGCGGTTTATGTACGAAAGTTTGCCCGGCTAACGCTATCGTCGATTATCTTAAACCTTCAATGTTTGCATATGCAGGGTGGAGTACCAATGAGACAATTCGAAGAAACAGTGCTTCCGGCGGAATAGCGTCATCCTTGTATCGGTATTTGATGACAGAGGGATATATTTGTTATGGCGTAGTTTGGGACGATAACTTCAATTTGAACTATAGAAGCATAAGATCCGAAGAGGATCTGAAGCTTTTTCAAAATTCCAAATATACCTTCAGCGATATCAGCAGCGTATTAAGCGAGATTGAAGGGAATTTAAAGAAGAAAGAAAAGGTTTTTATCGTTGGTTTACCTTGCCAGATCAGCGGACTGAAGGCATATTTATGTAGAGATTATGACAATCTTCTGACGGCAGATCTGCTTTGCCATGGGGTATGTTCAAGTGAGTATTTATCACAGCATATAAAATATGTGGATAAGAAGTTGAAGCAAAAATGCGAAAGGGTTTCATTTCGGGATCCGGAGTTTGATACGGAGAATTACCACTTTACGCTCAGAAATTCAGATGCGGTTCCGTTTTATGATAAAACGGTTGAATCGGATGATGTATATCAGATGGGATACCACAAAGCCATTATTTACAGGGAAAATTGCTATCACTGTGCTTATGCCGCCCAAAAGCGCGTAGGGGATATTACATTAGGAGACTACTGGCGGATCGGTCATAAGATTCCGTTTGAGTATCCCAAGAAGAAAATTTCGTTAATCTTAGTTCAAACCCAAAAGGGGGAGGACGTTATTAGAAAAGCAGAGAAGGTCAAACAGATCGTTCTCGTTGAAAGACCTGTTGAGGAATCTGCCGAAGTACAGGGACAATTGAATCAGCCTTGCAACAAGACCGTTGAGCATGAGAAATTTATCAGAAAGTACCGCAAAAGTAAAGATTTCGAATCGGCGGCACGGTCGGCAATGAGAGTGTGGATCTTCTGTAATCAACATGGAATGGGGAAAATATATGAGAAGTCTAGAAGACTTCGATTTAAGTTGTTCCATCGGTAAAGGATTATTATGGAAGTGAGTGAAAAAATGAAAATCGGAATACTTTCCATGCAAACGGTAAATAATTATGGCTCTGTATTGCAGGCCTATTCATTAAAACAAATCGTTAGTGAAATCATTGATGCGGATATTGACTTTATTCCGCCGGATTATAATGATGCCATTTCCATAAAGATGCCGGTACAGGACGCCGGCGATTATGAAAGCGAGCCTTATCTCGTTTCCGGCAAATTGGATTATTTCGTCAAAAAGTTTGTGAACAAATTAAAGATCAGAAAATTTAATAACCAAATAAAAAAGTTCCAAATTGAAGTTTTACATACCGAAACTGAAACTTCTACCTTAGAATATGATGTTGTTATTGAAGGAAGTGATGAGGTTTTTAAGGCAACAAGGCTGTTTTCATTTTATATGTATGGTGGAATTCCGAACGCCAAGAAATTGATGACTTATGCAGCGGCAAGCGGCAGTGCGGTATATGAGGGACTCCCCCGTCATGAAATGGAAAATATCAAGAAAAGCATGATGAATTTTTCCGCCATGTCTGTTAGGGATAACGCCACTGAACAGTATATTCGTAAGATATATAGTGGCAATATAGAAAGAAACATGGATCCTGTCCTGATGGGAAATCTGTCTGAGAGGGCGCATGGGAAAGTTAAATATGATCATTATTTGGTTGTTTATGCGTATCGGGATCGAATACGGACAAAAGATGAAATTTCAGAAATAAAGCGTTTTGCAGATGAAAACAGATTGAAGATAGTTGCTCTTGGGGCACCGCAATACTGGTGCGATTTATTTTTGCCGGTATCTCCATTTGAGGTTTTGGATTATTTTTATTATGCCGAATATGTTATCACGGATACTTTCCATGGGGCTGTTTTTTCCATAATCAATCATTGTAATTTTGCGGTTATCTTGAGGAACAGTAACAGAAATAAGCTCGAAGGATTGATGGAAGAGCTGAAATTACAGGATAGAATCGTTACGAATCCATGTGAACTGAAAAATATACTGAGTGTCCCCCCTGCTTATGAAGCGGTTGATGAAATCATGAATCGTGAAAGAATAAGGACGCGAGAGTATCTCAGGAATAACCTGGAATAAAAAAACGAGGAGGGATGGCAATGGAAGGAAACTCCAGAACCGGCAAGTCCATTCATAATATAATCGGAGGCTTTATCTACAGACTGATATCAATTGTTTTTCCGTTTATTATCCGGACGGTTATGATCCAGACCATTGGGGTTCAGTATCTGGGCATAAATAGCCTATTTACCTCAATTTTGTCCGTCCTGTCTTTGTCGGAATTGGGAGTAGGCAGTGCATTGGTCTTCAATATGTACAGACCTATGGCAGAAAATGATACGGACCGCATTTGCGCCCTGGTCAAGGTATACAGAGATTTTTACCATGTTATCGGAGCGGTTATTCTTGCCATCGGTTTATTGTTGCTTCCGGCGTTGAAGTTCCTGATCAGCGGAACATATCCGGAAGATATCAATATTTATGTCCTTTATCTGATATATTTGGGAAATACTGTTCTAAGCTATTTTTTGTTTGCCTACAAAAAGTCATTGTGGGAAGCCGGTCAAAATAACGGAATTGAAAACAAGTTGGCGGCTTTTACAAATACGCTCATGTATATCGGGCAGATTGTTGTCCTCCTCCTCTTTCGCAATTATTATGTCTATATCATTCTTTTGCCCCTGAGCACTTTACTCCAAAATCTGATGAGAAACTGCCTTGTGAATAAAATGTATCCGCAGTATCAATGCAGAGGAAGGGTAGAACCGGGTTTCATTAAGGAATTGTTTTCAAAGGTTAAAGCCCTGCTTGGACATAAAATAGGAACCACAGTGGTGACATCTGCCGACAGTATTGTGATTTCCTCCATGTTCGGACTGGAAGTTCTTGCGGTGTACAGCAATTACTATCAGATCCTTAATGCTTTGATTGGTTTTGTTACCGTCATTTATACGGCAATAACCGCAAGCGTCGGAAACAGTATTATTACCGCCACAAAGGAGCGTGTATTTCGGAATTTCAAAACGTTGACTTTTATGAATAACTGGCTTGTGGGATGGTTTTCCGTCTGCTTGCTGTGCCTGTATCAGCCATTCATGCGGATTTGGATGGGCGACAGTTTGATGTTCCCATTTCACATCGTAATTTTATTTGTGGCTTATTTTTATTCATGGCTGATTCGGAGAATCGGATTAACCTATAAGGATGCAGCGGGTATGTGGGAACAAGATTTTTGGAAACCTTATATCGGGGCTGTATTGAATTTCATGTCAAATATCATCTTATGTTACTTCATAGGAATTGAAGGCGTTTTGATTTCAACGATAATAGTCATGACCTTCATTTATTTTCCCTGGGAAACCCGGGTGCTGTTTAAGTGCTTATTTCAGCGTTCCGCAAGAGAATATGTGTTAAAAATGGCGGGATATGTATTTGTAACGGCTGTCAATTGCTGCATAACCTATTATGTTTGCGGGTTTGTTCAAGGTCAGGGAATGATTGCCTTGTTGATGAAAGCTCTTCTGTGCATTGTAATACCCAATATGGTATATTTGATTGCGTATTTTTGGATGCCGGAGTTCAAAGAAAGTCAAACGAGAGTGAGGAATGTCCTTCTAAAAAAATAAATGGTGTCAGTATTTTTCGGATGGAGGGTAGCATGAATACCGTATGTCAATTAAATAGGTGTACAGGCTGTATGCTTTGTTACGACAGGTGTCCAAAACGTGCCGTTGAAATCGTGGATTCGCTGGAAGCCTATAATGCCGTGATAAATCATGAGGTATGTGTCGGGTGCGGCGAATGCCATAAGCTGTGCCAACAAAATCATATTGTTGAATTAAAAAAGCCGATAAGTTGGTATCAAGGATGGGCTTCCGATGAAAAGATCAGAAGCGAAAGCTCTTCGGGAGGGATAGGCGCATCTTTAATGGGTTCTTTCTACCGCAAATACGGAAATGTGTGTGCCTGTACCTTTGAAAATGGGGAATTTAAATTCAGATTTGTGGATTCGGCAGAAGACATCAAAAACTTTGTCGGTTCTAAGTATGTAAAGAGTAATCCCAAAGGAATATATGAGCCAATAAAAAACCGTATCCTTCATGGAGAAAAGGTTTTATTTATCGGTCTCCCCTGCCAGGTTGCAGCCGTTAAAGGGTATGTCGGAAAAGAAAATGGGGAGAATTTGTATACCGTCGATCTGGTCTGTCATGGTACCCCTTCTCCGAAGTTCGTTGAGCTTTTTTTGAAGGACTATCATAAATCTCTTGAAGAGACAGAAGACATCAAATTCCGGAAAAAGAACGGCTTTCAAATGTCTGTACCCTATGAATCAATTTTACCGCCAAGACTACAAGATGAATATACATATGCTTTTTTAAACGGGCTGGATTATACCGAGAATTGTTATTCATGCAACTATGCACGGTTGGATAGAGTGGCAGACATCACTCTGGGAGATGCGTGGGGAAGCAATTTGGGGGAAGAAGAAAAACAAAAAGGCATTTCACTGATTTTATGTCAAACCGAGAAGGGAGAGGCATTCATACATGACACGGAATTGCATATTCAGGATATAGAACTGTCCAAAGCAGTGGCGGCAAACCGTCAGTTGAATACCCCGTCCCTTAAGCCTGAGAAAAGAAAAGTTTTCTTTGACAACATTCATAAAATCAGCAAATTTAACCCTTCTGTAAAAAGATGCTATCCGCAAGAATTTTATAAACAAAAAGCGAAATTATTGCTGATAAAATGGGGAATTCTTTCGGGAGAGAGGAGCGATAATCAGTATCATATTTCCGTTCTTGAAAAATCAATGAAGCAGGAAGAAAAAACTCAACCTTCCTGATAAGAATCCATTAAACCGAAAGGATGATGTGTCCAATATGAATCGCATTGATATGACAAAATGGCAGTATAACAGGGAAAAGGATGTCTTTTGGCAGACGGGAATCCGCTATTGTTCCCGCCCTGCGGACGAGGGTTACGAGAGCCTCGGCATTTTTGTGCCGGGTGCCTATTTTTCGGGAACCGATAACGGGGACGGAACCTATTCCTGTAAAATCGACGCTTCCGGTACGGTGAAGCGTTTCACGGCAGAAACGGCACCCATCGTCATGCCGGTTTATACTCCCGGTTATGCGGCAATGAAACCGCCGGAAGGATATGCGGACCTCACCCGTGCCTATACCGATGCCGGATTTGTCTGCGTCTACGCCGGCTGCCGCGGGCGCGACGCAGGCGCACCGGCAGGTGTGACCGATCTGAAAGCCGCCATCCGCTACATCCGCTATTGCGGTGAGGGTTTGCCCGGCAATACAGACCGTATCTTCACCTTCGGGATGAGCGGCGGCGGAGCGCAGAGCGCACTGATCGGTGCAACGGGCGACAGTGAGCTTTACACGCCCTATCTGGAGGCGATCGGTGCAATCGGCGGTGTCAGCGATGGGGTTGCCGGCTCCATGTGCTGGTGTCCGATCACCGGTCTGGACTTTGCCAACGACGCCTATGAGTGGAATCTCGGTGCCAGCAGAACCGATCTGAGCGTAGAAATGCGGGACCTTTCCGACAGGATGGCTCAGGCGTTTGCGCTCCATGTCAACAAGCTGAAGCTGAAGGACAGAGACGGCAACATCCTAACCCTGACTCCCTCGGAACATGGGATTTATCAGGCGGGCAGCTATTATGACTATCTGAAAACCGTCATCGAGACCTCTCTGAATCACTTTCTTGAGGACACCGCTTTTCCCCATACCGTGGAGAAGAGACGTCCCGGTTGGTTCGGCGGCACCGGCGGCATGGACCTGGTCGGCACCTATGAGACGGCGGACGACTATCTTCGTGCTCTGAATGCCAACGGAGTGTGGGTGAACTACGACGGTGATACCCACCGGGCGACGATTACAAGTATCGCCGATTTTGTCTGTGCCCTGAAACCGGCATTGAAAAGTGTGGGATCCTTCGATGCCCTGAATGGGACGCAGATTGAAAATATCCTGTTCGGCGACGGCAATGGCGCAGGTCGGCATTTCGATGCGGTTATGACACGTCTGCTGGAGGGAACCGAATACGGGGCGGCATTTGCAGAGGATCTTTCCCACAGGGATGCCTTTGGAAATACCGTCGCCGACCGTGTCAATCTCTACACGCCCCTGTTTTATCTGAGCGATGCGTATGCCGGCTACCGAACCTCCCATGTTGCCCCCTATTGGCGCATCCGCACGGGAATCAATCAGGTGGACACCGCTCTGACAACCGAGGTCAATCTGGCACTTGCGCTGGAAAACTATGGCGTAAAGGTGGATTTCGAAACGGTGTGGGGACAGAGCCATGTGGAAGCCGAACGCACCGGCGACAGTGTGACCAATTTTATTGCCTGGGTCACGGACTGCTGCGGCATTCTTAATCTGACGCCATCCTCCGTGTGAGAATTGAAGCCCTTCTGCCGTTGCACCGAATCCCTTTGCAGGCGTCTTCGACAGGATGGTCGATGGATTCCCCGAATCTGTCAATCTTTCTCATCCGTATATATAGATTTGATCTATATCATGCTATCCTATTTTTGTATTTGACCAAATAGAAAATATGAGGTATAATGGGGACGGTTTCCGGGGCAGTTGACCGTCAGACACGGTGAGTTTTGCACCGTTATGGCAGGGAAATCCCGGAAGTCGGCAGGAAAACGGTCCGGATCATGACAATTTTGCAGCCTCCCGCTCTTTGGAGAATGGGAGGCTTCGGCAGAACAGGACAGGAAGGAACGTATGGAGATTCCTGCCTTCAATAACAGGAAGCATCTGATGAAATTCTAAGGACAAATTTGATTATTTGGATAATTTGGAGGATTTTATGAAATATTCGTTGGAAACCCGATGTATTCACGGGGAAGGACACAAATCAGAAGATCAGAATCGGGCGGTCAGCTATCCCATCTATCAGACCGCATCCTTCAGTCATATCAAGCCGGGACACAATACCTCGGGCTTTGACTATTCCCGTGAATCCAATCCCACAAGAGCCTATCTGGAAGAGACCCTGTCTTCTCTGGAAGGCGCAGCAGATACGGTCGCCTTCTCCTCCGGAATGGCGGCAATTTCAACCTGCTTCGAGCTGTTCAAGCCCGGTGACCACATCCTCTGCACCGACGATCTCTACGGTGGGGTGGTCCGTCTGATTCACCTGATCAGCGAAAAGAACGGTCTGCTTGTGGATTTTGTGGATACACGGGATCTTTCTTCCCTTGAGGCGGCATTCCGACCCAACACCAAAGCGATTTATATCGAAACTCCCTCCAATCCCATGATGCACATCACCGACATTCGGGGCTGTGAAAAAATAGCCAAGACTCACGATGCCCTCCTGATCGTTGACAACACCTTCCTGTCCCCCTATTTTCAGAACCCCCTGAAGCTGGGGGCAGATATTGTGATTCACAGCGGAACCAAGTTCATCGGCGGGCATAACGACACCGTCTGCGGTTTTCTCTGTTCGGGAAATGAAGAGCTGGCGAAAAAATTCCGACTTTTGTCCAAAACCACCGGTGCGACTTTGGATCCCTTCGATTGCTGGCTGATTCTGCGGGGATTGAAGACCCTGGCGGTCCGCATGGAACGCCATGAACAGAATGCCAAGGTCATTGCCGACTGGCTTTGCAAACAGCCCCTTGTGAAAAAGGTTTACTATGCGGGACTGCCCGATCATCCCGGTGCGGCACTGAACGCTTCTCAGGCGAGAGGGGCGGGAAGTATGATTTCCTTTACCGTGGACAGCAAGGAGACCGCTCTGCGGATGCTGCGCAAGGTTTCGCTGATTATCTTTGCGGAAAGTCTGGGCGGAACCGAGTCCCTGCTGACCTATCCCATTGTGCAGACCCACCCGGACGTTCCGGAAGAGACGAAACAGAAGCTGGGGATCACCGACTGTCTGCTCCGTCTTTCGGTGGGACTTGAAAACGCCGACGATCTGATCGCCGATCTGAAGCAGGCAATGGAGGAGGACGAAAATGGCTGAATTCTTCTTTGACCGACCGGTGGACAGACGAAATACCGACTGTCTGAAATATGATTTTGCCGTAGAAAGGGGAAAGCCTGCCGATGTTCTGCCTCTTTGGGTGGCAGACATGGACTTTCCGACGGCTCCGACGGTCATTGACGCCCTTGAAAAGGCGGTCCGATTCGGCATTTTCGGGTACAGCGATACCAAATCCGATTATGATGAGGCACTGGCAGGCTGGTTTTCCAAACGCTTTGATTGGCAGATTCAGCCAAACTGGCTGGTGAAAACCCCCGGCGTGGTTTATGCGCTGGCAATGGCGGTGCGGGCGTTCAGCGAGCCGGGCGATGCCGTTCTGATTCAGACGCCGGTTTATTATCCTTTCTACGGGGTCATCAAGGTCAACGACCGCAGAATAGTGGAAAATCCCCTGGTATTGCGGGACGGACGTTACTACATAGATTTTGAGGACTTTGAACAAAAAATCGTGTCCGAAGGGGTGCGCATCTTTATTTTGTGCAGTCCCCACAACCCGGTAGGACGGGTCTGGACGCCCGAAGAACTGAAAAAGATGGGTGAGATCTGTCGGGCGCACAATGTTATGGTGGTTTCGGACGAGATTCACTGCGACATCACCCTTCCGGGACATCCCCACACCATGTTTTTGAAGGCAAATCCCGATCTTGCCGATCGGTGCGTCTGCTGTACGGCACCCAGCAAGACCTTCAATCTGGCGGGTCTTCAGGTATCCAACATTCTGATTCCCGACGGGAAGCTCCGTCACCGCTTTGAAAAGGAAATCGACCGAACGGGATATTCCCAGCTGAATATGCTGGGACTTGTTGCCTGCAAGGCGGCATATCAAACCGGGGAAGCGTGGCTGGAGGAATGTCTTGCCTATCTGCGGGGCAATCTTGCCTGTCTGCGGGACTATCTTCAACAAAATCTGCCTCAGATTCACCTGATCGAGCCGGAGGGAACCTATTTTGCCTGGCTTGATTTCAGCGAGCTGGGGCTTTCTGACCCGGAAATCGACGATCTGGTTACCAACAAAGCCAAGCTATGGCTGGATGCGGGTCCGATTTTCGGAAGAGAATCGGGAAAGGGATTTCAGCGAATTGCCCTTTCCTGTCAGAGGGCGACCCTGAAAAAGGCATTGAATCAGCTTTCCGACGCCGTCGGGAGCCTCCGGAACTGAAATTTTAAAGAGAAATCGGTTGCCTCTTGACTTTTTACCATCGTTATGGTAAAATAAACCGTATTCTATCATACCGATAGGTTTACTGTGCCATATTATGAGAACCAACGCAAATGGAGGGAGCGGCATGACACTGCAACAGATGAAATACGTGATCACGATCGCGGAGGTAGGGTCTCTGACCAAGGCGGCAGAGCTTTTGTATATCATGCAGCCTTCGCTTACGGCATCGGTACAGTCGCTGGAAAATGAACTGGGAATCACGATTTTCAACCGCACCGGCAAGGGGATGTCCCTGACTGTGGACGGGTCTGAATTTATTGCCTATGCCAAGCAGGTTTACCAGCAGTATGAGAATCTGCTGGAGAAATACGGCAAGGCGGGCGGACCGAAGAAGAAATTCGGGGTTTCCACCCAGCATTACTCCTTTGCGGTGAAGGCATTTGTGGAGATGGTCAAGCATTTTGATCTGGATGATTACGAATTTGCCATCCGTGAGACCAAAACCAAGGAGGTCATCGAGGATGTCAGCCGTTCCAGAAGTGAGGTCGGGATCCTGTTCCAGTCCGACTTCAACCGCACGGTGATCACGAAACTCCTGCGGACAAACGGGCTGACCTTCCATAAACTGCTGTCCTGCAACGCCTACGTCTATCTTTGGAGCGGGCATCCTCTGGCAAAGCAGGAAACCATCCACTACAAGGATCTGGAAAACTACCCCTGCCTCTCCTTTGAGCAGGGAGAAAACAGCTCCTTCTATCTTGCGGAAGAGATCCTTGCCAACAATGAGTATCCGAAGATCATCAAGGCAAACGATCGGGCAACCATGCTGAATCTGATGATCGGGCTCAACGGGTACACCCTTTGCTCGGGAATTATCTGCGAGGAGCTGAACGGCTCCGATTTTGTCGCCGTCCCCTATGTGGAGGATGAGGCAAACCCCAACAGTAAAATGGAGATCGGCTATATCATCAGGGAAAACAGCATTCTCAGCCGTACCGCCGAGCTGTACATTGAAGAAATCCACAACTATCTGTCCCATTGTACCGTCGAATAAGGACATATCCGCAAGAAGATTCGGCTTTTCCCGAAAAATCTGCCAAACGCTCCGAAAAATACCCCGTTTTGTTGGGTGAAACACCGTCAAACGGTGCAAAGCCTTTTCAAAAACAGAAAGGATTTGGAAATCATGAATTTTATCTTTGTCTCACCGCAGTTCCCCCATACTTATTGGAATTTTTGCGCCAAGCTCCGTGAAAACGGGGTCAACGTACTGGGAATCGGGGACAGTCCCTATGATACGCTGGACGACCGGCTGAAATCGGCTCTGACCGAGTATTATCGGGTGGATTCTCTGGAGGACTACGATCAGGTCTTCCGTGCGGTTGCCTTCTTTTCCTTCAAATACGGAAAAATAGACTGGCTGGAATCCAATAACGAATATTGGCTGGAGCAGGACGCTCGTCTCCGCACCGATTTCCATATCACCACCGGCGCAGATACGGCACAGGTACAGCGATATAAGCTCAAATCCGCCATGAAGGCGTATTACGCAAAGGCGGGGGTTCCCACGGCACGCTGTCTGAAGATCACCGAGAAGGCATCTGCGCAGGCGTTTATCGAAAAGGTGGGCTATCCCGTTATCGTCAAGCCGGACAACGGCGTTGGCGCAAGCCATACCTACAAATTGGAGGGGGATGCCGATCTGGATGCCTTTTTTGCGGAAACGCAGGCGGTTCCCTATGTCATGGAGGAGTTCGTGGAGGGCGATATCTGCTCCTACGATGCCATCATTGATTCCAATTGCAATCCCCTGTTTGAGTCCATGACCGTCTGGCCGCCGTCCATTATGGATATTGTGAACAAGCAGATTGATCTTGCCTACTATACCGCCGCAACACTGCCCGACGCTCTGAAGAAAGCCGGTCGTGCCACCGTCCGTGCCTTTGAGGTGCGGAGTCGGTTCATTCATCTGGAATTCTTCCGCCTGACAAAGGCACGGAAGGGACTGGGTGAAGTCGGCGATTTCGTGGGTCTTGAGGTCAATATGCGTCCGGCAGGCGGTTACACCCCCGACATGATGAACTATGCCCATTCCACCGACGTGTACAAGATCTGGGCGGACATGGTGACGGCAGATGCCAGACTGCTTCCCGACAGCGGCAATCATCATTTCTGCACCTATGCCAGCAGGCGGGACATTTACACCTACCGCCACTCCCATGAGGAGATTCTGGCAAAGTACGGCGATCAGATCGTCATGTGTGAGCGGATGCCGGAGATTATGGTTCCCTCCATGGGCAATCAGATGTATACGGCGAAAACGCCCGATCAGGCGGCGACCGATGAGTTTATCCGCTTTGTCCACGAAAAAGCGGAAATTTCATAAGAATCAATCGGATTGGAGCATCAGCTTTGAAAGTAGAGTATCATAAGGAATACAGTCAGTCCCTGGGTCGGGATATGGAATATAAGATGTACGGAGAGAGCGGCAAGCTGTGTATTGCATTTCCGTCGCAGGACGGCAGATTCTTCGATTATGAGAATTTCGGCATGACCGGCGTTCTGGCACCCTGGATTGAGTCGGGGAAAATCCGACTGCTGTGCCCCGACGGCATCGACCGTGAAACCTGGTCGGACGAGCAGGGCAATCCCGCCTATCGTATCGCCCTTCAGGAGCGTTGGTTCCACTATATCGTGGACGAGCTTCTGCCAAAATATCTGCCCGACGGCGAGAAAGCCATGGTGACGGGATGCAGTATGGGCGGCGTTCACGCAGGCAATTTCTTTTTCCGCCATCCGGACAAATTTGATATTCTGCTGTCCCTCAGCGGACTGTTCAATGCGTCCTACTTCTTCCACGATTATATGGATTCGCTGATCTATGACAATTCGCCGATTCATTTTCTCCCCAATATGCCGGCAGACCATCCCTATATGAACCTCTATCGCCAGAGCAAGATCATTCTCTGCGTCGGACAGGGCGCATGGGAGGAGGATCTTCTGGCGGGAACCCGGGATATGGATGCGCTCCTGCGGGCAAAGGGAATTCCGGCGTGGGTGGATTATTGGGGTTACGACGTCAGCCATGATTGGTGCTGGTGGCGTCTCCAGCTCGCCTATTTTGCCGAAAAACTCTTCGGCAAGGCGGGATAATTTGAATTACCATAGAGCAGGCACCCCAAACGAAAACCGTTTGGGGTGCTGTTTTCTTGCCTGCTTGCCGATGCCCGATTCTCGAATTGTCAAGCATTTTGCGGTTTGCATCCAAAAAAATGGACAAATCCTGACTTGACAAATGTCCTTGACTGCGATATAATATAGGCAGAATACCGCCTGATTTGTCGGATAGCGGAGAAAGAGATTCGAAGGAGGAAATTTGATGCTGTTCTATCGTTTCCGGGTGCCTGATGAGGAGAATTTCCGAAGTCGGATTCTGCACACGGCATCCGACGAACCCCATGGGTGCCTTGCCTTCTGGGAGACCTTCTGTAACAGTCGGGTCGGACTGCACACCTATCCGTTGGGAAGCGGGCGGATAAAAGGGTACTATGAGGACGGTACCCGTACCAAGCAGGGTTCGCTTCAGCACGCCAAAGTGTGGCTTTTTGGCAGATATTTGCCGGACACCCAATGCTTTTCCGGAGTGATTCTCTTCTCCCCGCTCCTGTCCCTGCTTTTGACAGCCATTTTTATCGGTGCCTGCGGCGTATCGGTGTGCGGCTCAGTTGATGCGGTGATTGAAATGATCTTCGTTTTGATCGTGACCGTTGTTCTGGGCATCATGATCATCAGAAACGAAGCGGCGGTTTACCGGGAGATGGAGACGTTCTGCCGATGAGCAGGTGGGGAAACCCGGCGGAAAGGCAGCCCGTGCCGGATGGCTTTTTTGGATAAGATAGGAGGTCTTCAGATGATGGAAAGAAATAATGGAAAGAAATATGGGTACAGGATTCTCTATGCCATAGCATCGGTATTTTTCGCTGTTTGTTGCTTTCAGATCATAGAAGGGCTGTTGGCAATCCGGATTGTGCTGAGTCTGGTGCCTGTCGTGTTGGCTCTGATTTTTCTTGACGCCAGCGAGGTTCTTCCCTTCCGGATCAACAAGCGTTACCGTACGCCTGTCTCCATCGACTACCTGGGATTTTTCATTGTGATCTTTCTTTTTGTCAAGGCAGTCTGCTGACAGACCCGATAGGAGTCTTTATTATGGAATACATCGAACTGATGAAGCTGGCGCGGACCGAATTTGTCAAAGACTCCCTTTGGGAGTGCCTCATTTGCGCATTGATCCTCATCTTGATCGTGATCTCCTCCATCCGAAAATTCCGCACCCGCAAAGAGGAGAAAAAATCTGCGAAATTCCGGACCCCGGCATTGGTATTTTCAATGCTGATTTGTGCCGGATTTGCGGTCTGGGCGGGTGCGGATTTTGCCATCGGGCTTTCACGCATCAACCGGGATATAGAGAGCGGCTCTTTTGAAAGCTACGAGGGCACCGTTTGGCTGTATACCGGAAATAGCGGTTTGCCGGGCGGCAGAACACTGGAACTGACCGACGGAGATCTTCAGGTCCACATCATCGAGTTTGACGACCGATGGGAAAACGAAATCTATTTTTCCGACCCGCCGCCCGGGAAGGCGACCGTGGTATACGGGACCAACAGCCGGGTCGTGGTGGTTTTTGAGGTCATTTCAGAGGATCAGACGGTTCCCGGATGACATCTATGCCGCACTTTAACGGCGGTCATGCCTGTAACAATACAAAAATAGAGAGAAAAGAGGAATAAATCATGAGTTCGAAAACCGTTCTCCGTATCGGATCGGCATGGATGGCGGGAATGCTGTGCATATCTGCCCTTTTGTCCTGCGGCGGCAGTCGGCAGCCCTCCGATAGCACCACGCTGACAACGGATACCGACACAACCGAAGCCGTCACAACTGAAACACCGTCCCGTAACTATCCCACCACGCCCCAGACTCCCGCCGTCAAAAATCTCAGCTGGGAGGAGGGTCAGATTTTCCCCACCTTCCCCGCCGGTTCGGGCGAAATTGATGTGATTCTGTCGGGAAACCTGTCGGATGCCGAGATGATCACCCTTACCTGCCTGGAAGGACTGGTCAATGCCGTTGAAACCCGCTTTGCGGTCTACGTTGATAACGTGGAAACCTGGGCGAAGGTCTACGGTTACACCGCCAACAAGGCGACCACCACCGATGAGCAGTACGCCATGATCGCCAAATATGCTCCCGAGGTTTCGGGCGTCGTCCTCTACTCCGCTTCAAAGGCACGGTCCTGCGCAGACTATATCAATCTGGCAACCACGGTGGCAAACATCAATCAGGCTATCCCCATGACCGCTACCATCTACAACCGTTGGGTGGAACATGGCATCGAACTTCCGGTAGTCGCCGATCTGACCGATCTGGCGTTTTCCAACCGACTTGAACTCTATACCTATCTCTACGACACCTACTGGCAGGACTGCACCAAGCGGATCCTGTTCGTCCAGAATCCCGCCTATCCTCAGCTCAGGGATCTGGCGTCGGCAATCGGTGCCGCCGTCATCTATCTGTCCTGCAGTACAGAGGACAAAGAGGAACTGCAGCTCATTCGCAAATTCTTTGACGATATGACCCCCGGCGAGTCCATTCTCATGGGCTGGAACGGTCAGGAAAGGGAACTGATGGGTACGGCGGCGAAGTACGGTCTTTCCTGCGTGCCGGCAGACTTCTTCAGTGCGCCCTCCCTGTTTTCACAGGATCTGGATGTGAAAATCAATGCGGTTCCCGATATGCCGGAACTGGAAAACAAGATCTATATCGCCTTTTACTTCAGTGACGGCGACAACATCCAGTACAACATGAACGCCATGAAGGAATACTGGGACAACAACGTTGCCTATCGGGGTCAGATTCCCATCAACTGGACCATCAGTCCTGCCCTGCTGGAGGTGGCACCCGGCATGATGAATTATTACTATCAGTCTGCCACCGAAAACGAGTGCTTTGTCTGCGGGCCATCCGGGCTTGGCTACACGATTCCTGTCAATACTTTTGGCGCAAACGTCGGTGTCAATTTCACCGATACCGACGCCTTCGCCGCCTATGTCAGCATGACCAACCGTTATCTTGCGGCGACGGGACTGCGGACGGTCACCATCTGGGACAATCTCGGTCTGGCACAGCGGGAAATCTATACCTCATTGGGCAGCTATCTCTACGGACTGACCGTTCAGCATTTTACCATCGGCGATCTGGACATCGGGTACACCGGCGTGGTCAACGATATGCTGATTCAACAGATGACGCCCGCCTACTTTGCCAAGAACGCCGAGGGAACCACTAAGCTGACCGAGCTGGGCGAGGTGGACAAAGCCGTGAAATATCTGGGTTATGACGGAACAGCTCCGGTTTTCATCTCGGTTCAGGTGTCTGTCTGGGCGTTCCACGATGTCAAGGAGGTCATCGACTTCGAGCAATACCTCTCGGACAAATATGCCGCCGTTTACGGGGAAGATGTGGTGGAATTCGTCCGTGCCGACCACTACTTCAATCTGTACAATCAGGCAAGCGGTCTGCCCTACGATCTGACCCTGCGCTCCGATCTGTCGGTGAGCGCAACTTCCTCCTCAGACACGGCAGGTCTGGTGGCGGACGGCACTCAGGAGACGGTTTGGGAAGCGTCGGAGGGTGGCGTACAGTCGCTGATCTTCGATCTGGGTTCAAACTATGAAGTCAGCGAACTGACCCTCTTCTTTGCCGAAAGCGAGGGGGAGAACTACACCGCCGCCGACAATGTCCGGGAATTGACCGTTGAGGTCAGTCCCGACGGCGAAAACTGGATCAAGGCGACCGAGCTTGCCGACAACGAGGAGGCATGGGTGAATCTGCCCTTTGATCCTGTAACCGGAAGATATCTGCGGATCGCCGTCACTGATCCGGGTCAGTCGGGCGTTGCCCGGATCGCCGATGTGAACATCAACGGACGGGAGAAATAAGAATAAAAATAAGGAGAACCGACCATGGATTTGTTTTTGTATTTTTTAACCGGTTGCATTCGATCTTTGGGTTGGTCATTGACGACTTTGCCGATTGCCTGGATGGTGTGGAAGGAGAAGCCCATCAAGCGGATTCTCTGGTTTTATGTCTGCACCGTGGCGATTTCGCTGTACTACTGGGCAGGTATCTGGGACACCATGGGCTTTGACTTCCGGTGGTTCGAAGGCTCCTGGAGCTTTATCTGGCCCCATCTGCTGTTCCATCTTGTCGACGGGTTGCTGATTCTGCTCTATTATGTCAAGATCGTCAAAAAGAAACCCGCCGATCCAAAGTCGGACAAAACGGATGAAAGTCATACTTAAAAGAATCAAGGACCGGCGCAGATGAGGTGCGCCGGTCCTTGATTGATGTATGGTTCTTTTAGTCGTTTCAAAGGGACAGTCTGTGTCCCATGGGCATGATGCGGCAGTGATCTGATCAGACAGGGGTCTGCTGATCAGTAGCCGGTGTCTGAACGTTTGTATCGGTGGGTTTTGCACGGTGTTTTCCGGTCATCTTGCGTGTCAGCACAAAGGAAAGGACGAGAGCGGCGATGGAGAACACCAGGAACATAAAGCCGGCAAATGACATATGGGTTTTCATGTAACCGTCATATTCGGCTGCAATGCAGATCTTTACGATGAAGTACCAGGCGATAGACCAGATCAAGGTAACCCGAGCGGGCCAAATGTAAAAGGTTTTGAGAGCGAGTTTCGGAACAGCAGGCAGAACCATTGCGATCAGGGAAAGAAGGTAGAGGATTGCGGTCAGGCTTTCCCATCCTCCAAAATCCACTTCCGACTCAATATAGTCAAATAACTGAAAGCTTTCGCTTGCCGAAAAACCGCCGGCTGAAATACTAAGTACCATTACTTTGGCAAACACCAGCGTCAGGCTGAGAAGCACCAATGCGAATACGCCGAAGTACCATCCGTGAAATCCGTTCAGTTTCGAGGTGCTGTCTTTGATGCCTTTCCACACGTCCTTGACCACAGGGACGACCTTCGGGGCAACCTTGTTCACTTGCGCTTTTCCTTTTTCAATAATATCAGAGAAGGATACCGAACTTCCGGTGCTGTTGGAGGTGCCGGAGGTGGCATTTGTGGCGTCGGGATTGGGGGCAGGCGTGCCGGTTCCGGCATCGGCACCGATTTTTGTTCCGCATTTCGGGCAGAACTTGGCATTGTCGCTTAATTCATTTCCGCAGTTTGGGCATTTCATGTTCTCACGTTCCCTTCAATAATCAGATAAATGTATTATAGCATAAACAATTTGGTTTGTCAATCGGAATAACAAGAATGATACCTGATTTTTCCCCTTTTTTTAAAATCATAACCGGTCACAGAAAGAATGCGGTAACTCTTTGAGAGGCAATCGGAAGATTTACCCGAATTTGTCCCGTATTGAAATCATGAAAATGGGGCTGTAAAAAAGCCTGCATAACACTTTTTTACAGCCCGGAGAATATGAATGCCGTGTTTTTACGCTTCCAGTGCCTCCAGTGCGGCGATTTTGACGCAGCAGATCAGCACTTCCACCGCCTGCTTCAGTTCGTCCAGAGGCGGGTAGGAGGGCGCAATACGGAGATTGGCATCGCCGGGGTCCTTGCCGTAGGGGAAGGTGGCTCCCACGTTGGTCAGTTTCACACCGCACGCCCCTGCAAGCTCCCAAGCACGCTTTGCCGATCCGGTGGTCAGGTCCAGACTGATGAAGTAACCGCCCCGGGGTTTGGTCCACTTGGCAATGCCGCAGGGGGCAAGAGAGGTGTCAAACGCATCCAGAATCGCCTCGAATTTGGGGCGAAGGATGGCGGCGTGCTTCTTCATCTGCTCCTTGATGCCGTCGGCATTTTTGAAGAACAGGATGTGACGGAGCATATTCAGTTTGTCGTGCCCGATGGTCTGAACCGTCATAATCGAACGTATGTAGTTCAGATTCCGGGTGGAAGCGGCGATGCAGGAGATGCCCGATCCGGGGAAGGAAATCTTCGAGGTGGAGGTGAATTCGTAGACGATGTCGGGATTGCCCGCCGTCTCCACTTCCTTCACGATGTTCAGAAGGTGATCGCCTTCGTCGTAGAGATCGTGAACCGCATAGGCGTTGTCCCAGAAGATGCGGAAATCGTCAGCCGCAGGACGCAGGCGGGCGAATCTCCGGACCACCTCGTCGGAATAGGTCACGCCGCCGGGGTTGGAGTATTTGGGAACGCACCAGATTCCCTTGATCCGGGGATCGGCGGCGACCAGCGATTCCACCAGATCCATATCGGGACCGTCCTCCTTCATGGGGACGTTGATCATCTCGATGCCCAGGGACTGGCAGATGGCAAAATGGCGGTCGTAGCCGGGAACGGGACACAGAAATTTAATCTGCCCCTGCTTGCACCAGGGGGTGCTTTCGGGGGAAACACCGTACAAAAGACAGCGCACCACCGAGTCGTACATGATGTTCAGAGAGGAGTTGCCGCAGACGATGACGTTATCGGTAGGTACCTCCAGAAGTCCGGCAAGCAGTGCTTTGGCATCGGGAATGCCGTCCAGAATGCCGTAGTTCCGGCAGTCGGAGCCTTCATGCTTGCACTTTTCTGCGCTGTCCAGTACCGTCAGCATTTCCTCGGACAGATCCAACTGCTCACCGTCAGGCTTGCCGCGGGACATATCCAGCTTCAGCTTCTTTTCACACAGGCTGTCATAGAGTTTTCGCTGGGCAAGAAGTTCAGCGTTGCGCTCATCAGGGGTCATTTCAAGATAAGATTTCATTTTCTTTCATTCCTTTAATCAAAATAGGGGAAAACAGGTCATTTTCATTTTCTTTTCTTTTGCTTTTCGCCCGAAACTCCCGTTTTGGGAGTTTCGGGCAAGGAAGAATCGGGTGCAGGACAGCTTCAGCCCACGGCAAAATCAGAACTCGGCGTTGCCGGTGGTTCTGGGGAAGGATTCCACGTCACGGATGTTCTGCATACCGGTGACGTACATGATCAGACGCTCGAAGCCCAGACCGAAGCCGGCATGCTTGGTTCCGCCGTACTTTCTCAGCTCAGCGTACCAGCCGTAGTCATCCTTGTCAAGACCGAACCGCTCGAATGCGGCATCCAGATAGTCCAAACGCTCCTCACGCTGGGAGCCGCCGATCAGCTCGCCCACGCCGGGAACCAGCAGGTCCACTGCCGCTACCGTCTTGTTGTCGTCGTTGAGGCGCATGTAGAATGCCTTGATCTCACGGGGCCAGTTGGTGACGAAGACGGGACTCTTGTAGACCTTCTCGGTCAGATACCGCTCGTGTTCGGTTTGCAGGTCCTCGCCCCAGCCGATGGGATATTCGAAGGTCTCGCCGCTTGCTTTCAGAAGCTCGATGGCGTGTTCGTAGGTGCAGACGGCAAAATCGGAGTTGACGATGTTCTCCAGTCTCTCGATCAGACCCTTGTCAATGCGCTGATTGAAGAATTCCAACTCGTCACGGCACTCGGTCAACAGGGCAGAGATGACGTATTTCAGCATCTTCTCGGCAAGCTCCATGTCGTCGGCAAGGTCTGCGAAGGCAATTTCGGGTTCCAGCATCCAGAACTCGGCGGCATGACGGGGGGTATTGGAACGCTCGGCACGGAAGGTGGGTCCGAAGGTGTAAACCTTGGAGAATGCCATGGCGTAGGATTCCACGTTCAACTGTCCCGATACCGTCAGGCTTGCGGGCTTGCAGAAGAAATCCTTGGAGTAGTCCACCGATCCGTCGGGATTTTTAGGGATATTATCGAAATCGAAGGTGGTGACCTTGAACATATCGCCTGCACCCTCGCAGTCGCTGGTGGTGATCAGGGGAGTATGAACATAAACGAAGCCGTTTTCATAGAAGAAGCGGTGCAGAATCTGTGCCGCCATGGAGCGCACACGGAAGACTGCCGAAAAGAGGTTGGTTCGGGGACGGAGATGGGGTTTGGTCCGCAGGAATTCCAGCGACTGCCCCTTCTTCTGCATGGGATAATCGGGGGTTGAGGTTCCCTCAATGTCGATTTTTGCCGCCTTGAGTTCAAAAGGCTGTTTGGATTCGGGGGTCAGCACCAACGTACCGGTGACCGAGATTGCCGCACCCACATTCTGTTTGGCGACGGTCTTGTAATTGTCCAGTTTATCCGCCTCAAAGACCACCTGAAGATTCTTGAAGCAGGAGCCGTCGTTGAGTTCGATAAATCCGAAGGCATTGCTTGCTCTGATGGTCCGGCACCAGCCGCAGACGGTGATTTCAAGGTTCGAGAAGGCATCCTGATTCTTCCAGATGTCCTTAATTTCCGTGCGTTTCATAGTCGCTCCTTTTTTCGTAAAAAATTGCTTTCAATACCTTTCATTGTACCACATTTTTCAGCCAATTACAAGTATTTTCCGAAAATTTTTTCGTTTTTTTTGATTGAAGAAAGGTCGGTTTTTCCTCTTCTGACGGAGGATGGCTTTACGGGTTTCGCCGCCATCAGAACAAAGGGCGGGACTTGGCAAAATGTTCGGGCTGAATCGGCTTTTTTGACATGATTTTCGCAAAAATCCCGATGCTGTCTTGACAATCGGGCAGATTTGTGCTAAAATTGTGCTATAATAAGGGAGCAATAATTGCGCCATAATAAGGATGAATTCTCCCATTATGCGGGAATCGGAAATTTTGACTAAATTTTTGAGTCTGTCGGCAAGGCAGGCTGTGAGGAAAGAAATATCTGACCCCTTGACGAAAGGTGATTTTGAATGAAAAAAGTCTGCATATGGCTGATTCTGTGTATAGGTCTGCTGTCTATGTTTGCAGGGTGCCGCAAGGGCTTCAATCAGGGCGGCGTTTCCTCCGGTACGACAGCCGCTACCACCTATGTAATGACCCCGGAAGAAGAAATGAGCGGCTACTGGTTCTCCCCTGAGGAGCTTCTGATCTACTATTTTTCCGAGGACGGCGACTTCGTCCTTTATGAAATGTCCTCCCCTACTGCGGTCAAGAGCAGAACCGAGGGAAGCTATACCCTTGACGGGGATCGGATCACCCTGATCCTGGGGGACAAAACCACCTCCGGTCGGATGACAACCGACAGCAAAAGTGCGCTGATTCTGACCATTGACGGTACGGAGCATATCCTGACGCCCACTCAAAAGCCCGAAATGTAGTCTTTTCGGCGGCAAGACGTAAAATGAACCGCCAAAACTGCCTGATGTGAATGTGAAAATGAAAGGATGGGATTTGTGTGACAACCAATTCAGATTCTTACTTTACGAACCTGCCGCAATCCGACCCGCAGAAGCCGATAACGGATGAAGGCTCCGCATCGGAAACGGAAGGGGAGGACTGCGCACGGTTTACTGCCTCCGTTCAGGAGATAAGGCAGATGAAACGTTTTCTCTGCCGGTCCGGCTACAATATCTGCCGTATTCTGGCGATTGTGGTCCCCTGTTTCACCGCCCTGCACGTTTGGGACGGGAACACGTTCCTTCTCCCGTTTATGATTCTCGTTGAGATCATCTTTGTGATACGGTGGATCTCCGTCCGGATCTGGCTCCGCAGGCGTGACGGCGTAGGAAACGAGTATACCTACACCCTGACCGATCAGGGGCTTGAGTGTGACAACAAGGCAGCAGACGGCATCGGATGGTTCCATTTCCGGTTCAATCCCGACAAGATCATTCATTACAAGGAGTCGGCAAATCATCTCTACTTTACCTATAACCAAACCGTATTCTTCATTCGCAAAAGTGCGCTGCGTCCGGATTCCAAGATTCCCGACTATCTCCGAACAAATTCCGAACGGAACACCGCCGCCGCCAAAAGGGGCGGATGGAATGTCCGAAAACCCGAAGAGGTAGCGGAAACCTTCGGCTATGTTCCCGCACCGCCCAAGGGCGGCATACCGGGGAAAATCGCCACACCGCTGATGGTACTGTCGATTGCCGCCCTCCTTGTAGCCTATGTTGTCATTGGCTATGCGGCACCTGCGGGATCTGACGTGACCCGTCGGTTCTGGATCTTCCTGCTGTTCCTGCCGTTCCCCATTGCCTCCATCGTGGTGGGCATCCTTCTGAACGTCAAAGGCGTGCGCAACGTCCGCAACATCGTCGTCGGTGCCATTGTCACGGTCTATATCCTCGTATTCGGCATGGCATTCGGATGGATACAGTCCGGGCTTGAATCCCGGGGTCTGCTGACCGAGCTGTCGGCAGAGCTGGACATCAGCTATTCTGAATGGACCGGCGTGAAAAAGGTTGTCAATGACGACTATCGTTCATCGTATACCTATACCTTTGACCCGAGTGCGCCTCCCGACTTCGGGGATTATGCCGCATATTGGACCGATACTCCCGATGCCCAAATCCGGAATATTCTGGACACCTACTCCATTGAGCTGGGAAGCGGTGAGAAGGTTCTGGTGTACAACCGTGACCTGAACGAAGTGGGCACCATACCGTCAGACGGTGAAGTTTACTCCTTTGCCATCCTGATCTATTCGGAAGACGAGACGGCACTGACCGTCTCTACGGTATGGTTCAGAAGTCAGGCACAATCCTGAT
>JBJDZN010000043.1:0-1524 GCA_051868045.1 Eubacteriales bacterium | reverse complement strand
AAGGGCGTCCTTTGGGCGAAAGTCAATCTGCCCAATGACATAGCTGCATACAAAAACTTCCCTGTACCGAACACGGTACAGGGAAAATTCTTATTATTGGGAAAATCAGTCGGCGAACATGGGAGTGGAAAGATAGCGGTCGCCGGTGTCGGGAAGCAGGGCAACAATGACCTTTCCCTTGTTTTCGGGACGCTTTGCCAGTTCGGTTGCGGCATAAACGGCAGCACCGGAGGAAATGCCTACCAGTACGCCCTCTTCACGGGCGATCACACGACCGGTAGCGAAGGCGTCCTCGTTTTCTACGGTGATGACCTCATCGTAGATTTTGGTGTTCAGGGTGTCGGGAACGAATCCGGCGCCGATTCCCTGAATCTTGTGGGGACCGGAAATGCCCTTGGACAGCACGGGCGATCCGGCAGGCTCTACGGCGACAATCTTCACATTGGGATTCCGGCTCTTCAGATATTCGCCGACACCAGTCAAGGTTCCGCCGGTTCCGACGCCGGCAACGAAAATGTCTACCTTTCCGTCGGTGTCATTCCAGATTTCGGGACCTGTGGTGGCTCTGTGAATGGCGGGATTGGCGGGGTTTACAAACTGTCCGGGGATAAAGCTGCCCGGAATCTGCTCGGCAAGCTCGTTTGCCTTGGCAATGGCACCCTTCATGCCCTTGGAACCCTCGGTCAGCACCAGTTCGGCACCGTATGCCTTCAGCATATTGCGTCTCTCAACACTCATGGTCTCAGGCATGGTCAGAATAATCCGATAGCCCTTGGCTGCTGCTGTGGAGGCAAGACCGATTCCCGTGTTGCCACTGGTGGGCTCGATGATGGTTGCACCCGGCTTCAGAATGCCTCTGGCTTCGGCATCCTCAATCATAGCCTTGGCGATACGGTCTTTAACACTTCCGGTGGGATTAAACAGCTCCAGCTTGGCGAGAATGGTTGCGCCAAGTTCTCTTTTTGCACCATAGCGGGTAAGCTCCAGCAAAGGGGTGGAGCCTACAAGATCGGTAATTTGCTGATAAATTTTCATAATATGTTCCTCCGTTTCGTCTGTTGGACGTTTTTATCTGGTAGGGGTTGGGTTTCGTTACTCCGATGGAATCCCTGCAACATCGTTCAAACAGATAAATCCATGATTGGGTTACTGCAAGATGCTGCCCATCCCGCCTGTGGGAATTCCCCTTTGACAACTTTGTCGGGGAATTCTGATCTGCCATCATTTCCTAGTGAAATGATAGGATTTTTACCAGTATACCATAGAAATGGAATTTTGTCAATAGGGAATCCGGAAAAATCCCATAAATTTTTCGGGGTGAAAGGCTTGGCTGGGATGACCCGGCGGGACGTCCGGTTTCGGGGGATAAGAAAGAGCAGACCGGAAAATCCGGTCTGCCCGTTGCGTTTTTCCGCCTGAGGGAGGTTTGGGTTACAGGTCCAGCTTCATGTCGCCGGTCTTGACCCAGCCGATCAGTCTCAGCAACGCGTTGAAGATCAGCGACAGAACGGCCGGCAGGACGAT
>JBJDZN010000042.1:0-30097 GCA_051868045.1 Eubacteriales bacterium | reverse complement strand
TGATATGTTTTTTGAAGGAAATTTTGTAAAAGCCCTTGACAAAAGGGAAAAACTGTGATATACTTCAATATCATAAACCGTTGAAGCGGAGATAACGGCAGAGGATGTACCCACAGAGAGTCGGGGGAGCTGAGAACCGGCGGTGGCAGGCTGTCAAATGGACCGCTGAGGGCGCATGGAAAGGAATTTTGAAATGGTTTTCGCAAAATTCCGAGTATGATGCGACGCAGGATCGGCGTAAGCGATCGGGAGTATGACTGTACTCCGAAAAGTGCGAAAGCCCGGATGAAATTCGGGATTTCGAATCAAGGTGGCACCGCGGATTTTGTCCGTCCTTGGCAGTGAGGATACTGTCGGGACGGCTATTTTTATTTGTGTCCTGCTCCAACGGAAATGAAAAGAAAAAATGAGAAAGGAAGGAACCTTGAAATGAACGAATCACTGACCGTCACCCTCGAACGGGTGAAGGAACTTGCGTCCTGCTACCGTCGGATTCCCGTCTGCAAGAGCATATACTCTGACGTCCGGACACCGGTGGAGCTGATGCGGATTCTGCGGGGTGTCAGCAGACACTGCTACATGCTTGAAAGTCTGGAGGACAATACCCGATGGGGACGCTATACCTTTCTCGGCTACGATCCCACGCTGGAGATCACCTGCCAGAACGGACGGGTGAAGCTCCGGACGCAGGAGGGGGATCGGGAATATGAGACCGACGACCCTGCGGCATCTATTACGAAGATCGTGGAGGACAATCGTTCGCCTACCCTTCCCGGAATGCCTCCGTTTACCGGAGGGCTGGTGGGCTACTTCTCCTACGATTTTATCAAATACAGCGAGCCGAAGCTGAACATCCCCGTGGATGACGACGGAAATTTCCGGGATTTTGACCTGATGCTCTTCGAAAAGGTCATAGCCTACGACAATTTCAAACAGCAGATTCTGCTGATCGTCAATATGAAGACCGACCATCCTGAGAAGAACTATTCGGAGGCTCTTGCAGAACTTGAGCGGATGGAAAATCTGATCACCGACGGCACGCCGGCAAAGATTCCCGCTCTGCATCTGAAATCCGATTTCGTCCCCCTGTTTGACAAGGATCGCTACTGCGACATGGTCAGACGGGCGCAGAGATACATTTACGAGGGCGATATTTTTCAGGTGGTGCTGTCCAATCGGCTGACGGCAGAGGCAGAGGGAAGTCTGTTCGACACCTATCGGGTACTGCGTACCACCAATCCCTCCCCCTATATGTTCTATTTTTCCTCAGATGACATCGAGATCGCCGGAGCCTCTCCCGAAACCCTGGTCAAACTTCAGAACGGCGAACTGTTCACCTATCCTCTGGCGGGAACCCGCAGACGGGGAGCAACCGATGAGGAAGATCGGGCACTGGAGGCGGAACTGCTTGCCGATCCCAAAGAATGTTCCGAGCATACAATGCTGGTGGATCTGGGACGCAACGACATCGGAAAAATCAGCAAATTCGGTTCGGTGAAGGTGCTGGACTATATGAAGGTGGTCCGCTATTCCCATGTCATGCACATTGCCTCCACCGTCCGGGGCGAGATCGCAGACGGGAAGAGTGCAGTGGATGCCATGGCATCCATCCTGCCTGCCGGAACGCTGTCGGGCGCACCGAAAATCCGCGCCTGCGAGATTATCGCAGAACTGGAAAACAATAAGCGGGGCATCTACGGCGGAGCCATCGGATATATTGATCTTGCCGGCAATATGGATACCTGTATTGCCATCCGGATTGCCTTCAAAAAGGGTGGCAGAGTCTTTGTCCGGAGCGGCGCAGGCATCGTTGCCGACAGCGTACCCGAAAATGAGCATCAGGAATGCCTGAATAAGGCGGCGGCGGTTCTGAACGCCATCCGCACGGCGGATAACGGACTGGGAAGGGAGCTTTGACACCACTATGATTCTGCTGATTGATAATTTTGACAGCTTTTCCTACAATCTCTACCAACTGGTAGGCAGTCTGGATCCCGATATCCGGGTGGTGCGTAACGACAGCATTACCACGGATGAAATCGCCGCTCTTTCTCCCCGCCGGATTATCCTGTCCCCGGGACCCGGTCGCCCCTCTGAGGCGGGCATCTGCGAGGACGTGATCCGCACCTTCGGCGGAAAGATTCCGATTCTCGGCGTGTGTCTGGGACATCAGGCAATCTGCGAGGTGTATGGGGCAACCGTCACCTATGCCAAAAGGCTGATGCACGGCAAGCAGTCGGCGGCAAACCTTCAGGGAAACTCCGGACTTTTCGCCGATCTGCCCGATCAAATTCCGGTTGCCCGCTACCATTCGCTGGCGGCAGACCCCTCTACCATCCCTCCGGAACTGATCGTTACCGCCGTGACGGATGAGGGCGAGATCATGGCAGTGGAGCATCGGGAATTCCCGGTCTACGGACTGCAGTTCCATCCCGAGTCGATTCTGACTCCCGACGGAAGAAAAATCATGGAGAACTTCCTGGACAGTAAGCTTGATATTTCAGATAAAAATGAATCCAATCAATGAAAACTATGAAATAAATGAAAGAAAGGCAAGGTAATCAATAATGATCCGTGAATCCATTTCCCTCCTGGCAGAGGGCAAAAATCTTGACTATGACACCGCTCTCGGGGTCATGAATGAAATTATGACGGGAGCGGCAACCCCCGCTCAGATCGCAGGTTTTCTGACAGCCCTTCATATCAAGGGCGAGAGCGTGGAAGAGATCACCGCATTCGCAAACGGAATGCGTGCGGTTGCCACTCCCTTTGATCGGGGCGGCAACACCCTGGAGATCGTGGGAACCGGCGGCGATAAGGCGGGCACGGTCAATCTGTCCACCATGGCGGCACTGGTGTCTGCGGCTGCCGGATGCCGGGTGACCAAGCACGGCAACCGTGCCGCATCCTCCAAGTGCGGCACTGCCGACTGTCTGGAGGCACTGGGCGCAGTTCTGATGCTGGAGCCCGAGCAGAGCAGACAACTGCTGGATCAGGTGGGATTTGCCTTCCTGTTCGCCCAGAAGTACCACCCCGCTATGCGTTTCGTGGCGGCACCCCGTAAGGAATTGGGAATTCCCACCGTCTTCAACCTTCTGGGTCCCCTTTCCAATCCTGCAAAGGCGAATATCCAGCTGATGGGTGTCTATTCGGAAAAGCTGGTGGAGCCGCTGGCTCACGTTCTGTCCAATCTGGGTGTGGAGCGGGGCATGGTGGTCTTCGGAACCGACGTTCTGGATGAAATTACCATTTCTGCCCCTACAAAGGTTTGCGAGTTTGAAAACGGCAAGTTCGAGAACTACCTGCTGACCCCTGAGCAGTACGGCATCACCAGAGGCAAAAAGTCCGATCTTGTGGGCGGACAGCCTGCAGAGAATGCCGAGAAGGTCCGTCGGGTACTGAGCGGTACGGTTGAAACCGATGCCGACCGTGCCATTACCGATGCGGTTCTCCTGAATGCCGGTGCGGCAATTCACCTGTATAAGCAGGTTTCCATTGAGGAGGGCATTGCACAGGCGAGAGCGGCAATCGAGAGCGGCAAGGCGAAGGCGGCAATGGAAGGTTATATCAACCTGTCCCGTGAGCTGGCAAAATGAACATTCTGGACGAAATTGCCGCCTATACCCGTAAACGGGTGGAGGTAGAAAAAACGGTGGTTTCCCCCGAAGAAATGCGCAAACGGGCGGAAAAGCTGTCCCCGGATACCGGATTTCCCTTTGAGAAGGCACTCAGAAAGCCGGGACTGTCCTATATCTGCGAGGTCAAACGAGCCTCTCCCTCCAAGGGGCTGATTGCCGAGTCCTTCCCCTATCTCACCATTGCCGGGGAATATGAGGCGGCAGGAGCCTCGGCATTGTCGGTGCTGACCGAACCCAGATGGTTCGGCGGCTCCCTGTCCTACCTCCACGAGATCGCCTCTGCCGTGAAAATCCCCATTCTCCGGAAGGATTTCACGGTGGACCCTTACATGATCGACCAGGCAAAGGCGTCGGGAGCGTCGGCGGTTCTCCTGATCTGCTCCCTTCTTAAGGATACCGATCTTGCCGATTACCTGAGCCACGCCCATGCTCTTGGGCTGTCCGCTCTGGTGGAGGCGCACGACGAGCGGGAGGTCGATCGGGCACTGAACCTTGGCGCACGGATCATCGGAGTCAACAATCGGGATCTGAAAACCTTCACCGTGGACGTGAACAACTCCACCAAATACCGCAAACTGGTGCCGACCGATCGGATTTTTGTCTCTGAAAGCGGGATCCGGACCCGTGCGGACGTGGAGGTGCTGGAGCAGAACGGTACCAACGCTGTCCTGATCGGAGAGACTCTGATGCGGTGCAAGGATAAGAAAGCAGAGCTTGATCGCCTGAGGGGCAGATAAGAATCCCTGAACTTTTGAATGCAGAACAGAATAAAACAGAATAGAAAGGAAGAAATTCTATGGAACAAACGAAACCCGGACGCTACGGCATCCACGGCGGACAGTATGTCCCCGAAACGCTGATGAACGAAATTCACCGCCTGGAGGCGGCATATGAACACTATAAAAACGATCCCGAGTTTGTTGCCGAATTGGACCGACTTTTTCGGGAGTATGCCGGCAGACCCTCCCTTTTGTACTATGCAGACAAGATGACCAAGGATCTGGGCGGCGCAAAGATCTATCTCAAGCGGGAGGATCTGAACCATACCGGCTCCCATAAGATCAACAATGTTCTCGGACAGTGCCTGTTGGCAAAGAAAATGGGCAAAACCCGTATCATCGCCGAGACAGGTGCCGGACAGCACGGCGTCGCCACTGCAACGGCGGCGGCACTGATGGGCATGGAGTGCGAAATCTTCATGGGTAAGGAAGACACCATCCGTCAGGCACTCAACGTCTACCGGATGGAACTGCTGGGGGCAAAGGTTCATGCTGTGACCTCTGGTACCATGGTTCTGAAGGATGCGGTCAACGAGTGTATGCAGGAGTGGACCCGCCGGGTGGACGATACCCACTACTGTCTGGGATCGGTTATGGGTCCCCATCCCTTCCCCATGATCGTCCGTGATTTCCAGTCGGTGATCTCCAGGGAGGCAAAGGAGCAGATTCTCGCTGCTGAAGGTAAGCTGCCTGCCGCCGTCATCGCCTGCGTAGGAGGCGGTTCCAATGCCATGGGAGCCTTCTATAACTTCATCGGAGACGAGGGGGTTCGGCTGATCGGATGCGAGGCGGCAGGTCGGGGAATTGAAACCGGCAAGCACGCCGCCACCATCGCTGAAGGCACTCTCGGGGTCTTCCACGGAATGAAATCCTACTTCTGCCAGAATGAGTACGGACAGATCGCCCCGGTTTACTCCATCTCGGCAGGTCTGGATTATCCCGGAATCGGTCCCGAACACGCCTATCTGCACGACATCGGAAGGGCGCAGTATGTTCCCATTACCGATGAGGAGGCAGTAGAAGCCTTCGAATATATAGCCCGCACCGAGGGCATCATCTGTGCCATCGAAAGTGCCCACGCCGTTGCCTATGCAAGAAAGCTGGCACCCACCCTTTCGCCCGATGAAAGCATCATCATCTGCCTGTCGGGAAGAGGAGACAAGGATGTTGCTGCTATTGCCAGATACAGAGGAGTTGATCTGCATGAATAACAGAATTGTAAACAATCGAATTGCCGGTGCCTTTAAGAATAAGAAAGCCTTTATCCCCTTCTTTACGGCAGGGGACCCCGATTTCGACTCCACGGTGGCGTTTGTCCGTGCGGCAGTGGAGGCGGGAGCCGATCTGATCGAACTGGGCATTCCCTTTTCCGACCCCATTGCCGACGGTCCCGTGATTCAGGCGGCAAATCTCCGTGCCTTTGCGGCTGGGATTACCACCGACCGGGTCTTCGAGATGGTGGAGAAAATCCGCAGCTTTACCAACGTTCCCCTGGTCTTTCTGACCTATCTGAACCCCGTTTTCCGCTACGGATACGATAAGTTCCTGAAAAAGTGCCGGGATGTGGGCGTGGACGGACTGATTATCCCCGATATGCCCATTGAAGAAAAGGGAGAAATCGCCGACATTGCGGCAAGCTACGATGTGGACATCATCTCGTTGATCGCTCCCACCAGTGCCGACCGGATTCGCCTGATCGCCGGACAATCTTCGGGATTTCTGTATGTGGTGTCCTCCATGGGCGTCACGGGTGTGCGAAATGAGATTACCACCGACCTGTCGGCGATCATTGAAGCAATCCGTGCCGTGACCGACACCCCCGCCGCCATCGGATTCGGCATCCATTCCCCCGAACAGGCAAAGGAGTACAGTAAGGTTGCCGACGGCGTGATCGTCGGATCGGCGATCGTCAAAATCATCGCCGAACACGGAAAGGACAGCGCACCCTATGTGGCGGATTTCGTCAGAAGTATGAAGGATGCCATGCGGTGAGATACTTTCAAGGGAGCTTTTTCCCCAAAAGTCCCCCTTGAACCCTAAAAACTTCGATTTCAATCATGAAAAAAGGTCCCGACGGCAGTCGCCGTCGGGACCTGACATATTATTGTGCCATCTCGAGGATTCTTGTCAGAACTTCGGTAAAGGAAATTCCCACCGCCTTCATCATGCCGGGATAGAGGCTCAGTTCGGTAAAGCCCGGAATGGTGTTGATCTCGTTGAAGACAAGCTCGCCGTTGGGTCTCAGGAAGATGTCCACACGGGCGAAAATCTCGCATCCCAGAACTCCATAGACCTTTTTGGCAAGCTCCTTGATCTCCTCAGCCTTTTCGGGGGAGATTCTTGCGGGAATGTGTACCTTGCAGGTGTTGTGGGTGTATTTTTCGGTAAAATCGAAGAATCCCTTGACCAGCTCCAGCTCGGCAAGCTCGCCGCAGATCAGATTCTCCGGACTTCCCTTGCCCAGCACCGCACAGCTGACCTCAAATCCGTCGATGAACTCCTCGGTCTCCGCTTCACGGTCCTGAGACAGGGCAAGTGCCAGCGCATCCTTCAGCATGGAGGGGTCGGTCACCTTGGTGACCCCGATGGAGGAACCGGCACGCACCGGCTTCACGAAGACGGGATAGCCCACCTCCCGGGCAAACTCCTCTACCGTTCCCGCTTTTGCAAGATTGTCGATGACTACCGACTTGGGAACCCGGATTCCGGCATGTTCAGCCAGCTTGTGGGCACGGTCCTTATCCATGCACAGGGCAGAGGACAGGGTGTTACAGCCCGCAATGGGAATTCCGGCAAGCTCGAAGACTCCCTGAACCGTGCCGTCCTCGCCGTTCTTGCCGTGGAGGATGGGAAGAACGCAGTCGATGGCGAGGTATTCGACACCGCTTTCACCGATCGCCAGCAGACGGTGTGCGGATCGGTTGGGGGACACCAGAACGGGGACGCAGTCGGGGGAATTTACCCAGCTTCCGTCCTTGATGCAGGAAAGCTGACCCCGGTAGAGATACCAGTCTCCCTCTTTGGTGATTCCTATGGGAATGGGGTTGAATTTGTCTCTGTCCAGATTGCAGAGGACAGAGTAGGCGGACTCCAGTGAAACACTGTACTCGGAGGAATGCCCTCCGAACAGCACAGCAACATTTGTTTTCTTCATAATGAGATGAAAATCCTTTCTTCGGATAACATAAAATCAAGTCGGGACTGCCGTTCGGTTTAATTCAGTTTATTCCACGCTGTCTTAATCGTTCTTCGGATAGCTGGCGGTGGCTTCCTCAAAGATCGCCTGAAAATCGGCAACGGTGTAGTCGGAAAATTTCCAGCTGTTGCCGAGAATCTCGTCGGTCATGTCGGAAAGCAGTCGGGGCGTGTAGCACTCGATTCCGTCATAGACCTGACAGTCCACCGTCAGGGGAAGCAGCTCGTAGGAGACAATGCGGGTGCCGGTGTCGTCCTTGCTCAGATAAATTCGGGCAAGACCGCCTACGTTGGCATTGAGATCGTTCTGAGCAGAGATAAAATTGCCCAGGGAGTAGTAGACCAGAGTGGTGTTTCCGTCCTTGCCTTCCACCTCCATGACCGGCTGAAGAACGTGAGGATGGGTTCCGATTACCAGATCCACTCCGCAGTCTGCGAAAAACTGCGCCCAGTAGACCTCGTTATCGGTGGGTGTGTAGACGTATTCATTGCCCCAGTGAGCGCAGACGATGACAAAATCCGCCTGCGCCTTGGCTTTGGCAATCTGTCCCTCGATCCAGGTCTTGGTGGAATCGGACTTGTCCAGATAGTTTGCCATCCACCATGCCTCGGACTGAGTGTTGATGGAGGTTCCGAAGTTGAAGAGGGCAATGCGGATCCCTTCCACTTCAACGATGTCAAGTTCGTTTCTTGCCGTTTTGGACTCGTTGAGTCCGATGGCGAGAACCTCGGGGTGGGCAGCCCAGTACTCCAATGTATCGAGAATTCCCTGCGTTCCCATATCCCAGGTGTGGTTGGTTGCACAGGTGAAGACATCAAATCCCGCCCTGATGGCGGCATCTCCTACGGCGGTAGGCGTTGCGAATTTCGGATAGGTGGAGGGAGTGCCGGTGGTGAAGACGGTCTCCTGATTGAGAATGGCAAGATCGGCGGCGGAAATGACGTCGCAGATGCCTTCGTACAGCTTGTCGTAGCCCAGTTTCTCCCCTTCATTGATCAACTGAGAATGGAACAGATTGTCGCCGACTGCCAGAATCTCGACGGTGTTCTCACGGGAAGCGGCGGGATCGTCCGATGAAGGGGATGCGGTTGGGTCGCTGCCGGTCGTCGTATCCGGGGACGGAGACGTTGTGGGTTCTGTCGGTGCTGCCGTCGATGAGGATTGGGGGGCGGTGGTTCCCGATGCCGGAGCGGCGGAGGTGGGGAGGGTGACGGTGGTCAAAGGACCGGAATAGGTGTTTCTGTCCCTTGTGCATCCCGAAAGGGGAAGGGTTAGGGCTATGATCAGGCAAAGAAATGCCGAAAGTTTCTTTTTCATGAATTTCCTTCTTTCATGGGCAATTTCATATGAGAATGAGCAGTGTATTTAAACATTATATACAATCTTTTTCACTTTGTCAACCGAAAAATCCGAAATTCCTTTGGAATTCACAATTTGTGTCGAATTATTCACATTTCTGACACATGGCATTCATTTGTGAATCGCATAATATTCAAAAAAGAATCGGAAAAAATCCGTGGGATTGCCGTCGATTTTTCCAAAAGGGAAAGGGATTGCTTATGCAGGAGATTGATTTTGAAAAAGGAATTTTGCACTTGCTGGACTGGTATGACAGAACGCACCGGATTTTGCCGTGGCGGGAAAATCCCACCCCTTATCGGGTGCTGGTGTCCGAGGTCATGCTGCAGCAGACCCGTGTGGAGACGGTCATTCCCTATTTTGAACGATTCGTATCCGAACTTCCCGATTTTCAGAGCCTTGCGTCGGTGGATCCCGAACGGCTGATGAAGCTGTGGGAGGGACTTGGCTATTATAGCCGAGCCACCAATCTTCGGCAGGCGGCAATCCGGGTCACAACCGCCTTCGGCGGCAAACTCCCTGCCGATCTTGAAGTTATCCGGTCGCTGTGCGGAGTGGGCGATTATACGGCGGGTGCCGTTGCCGCCATTGCCTTCGGACTTCCGACTCCCGCCGTGGACGGCAACGTTCATCGGGTAATTGCCCGCCTGACCGCCGACGACTCCGACGGGTCTGCCATGGTTGTCCGGAAAAGGTATGCAGATTATCTGAAGGATAAAATCCCGCCCGACCGTCCCGGGGATTTTGATCAGGCACTGATCGAACTGGGTGCCACCGTTTGCCTGCCTCACGGGGAGCCGCATTGCACCGAATGTCCCCTTGCCGATCTCTGCACCGCCCATCGAAAGGGGAATCCCGACGCCTATCCCGCCAAAAATCCCCGAAAGGCAAGACGGGTGGAGCAGTTGACCGTTCTGCGGATCACCGACGGAGACCGACTCTGCCTGAGAAAACGGGAAGATCGGGGTCTGCTGGCAGGGATGTGGGAGCTGCCCAATCTGCCGGGCTACCCGGATGAGCGGGAAATCAATGGCATCCTCAGAAAATGGGGGCTGGAACCCATCCGTCTGATCCGTCTGCCTGATGCCGTTCACTTGTTTACCCATCGGGAGTGGCATATGCGGGGCTATGAGATCAGGATTGCGCCGGTGGAGCCGTACAAAACCGATCTGTCGCTGTTCTTTTTTCCGACGGGTCTGATTGCCGAGAAACGCTCACTGCCGTCGGCGTTTGCACCCTATCTGCACCCGGATCGGACGTAATGAATCGGCGGATTGATGAAAACGAAAAAGACGAAAAACGCCGCCGCACTTGCGACCGATCGGGTTCGCCTTTTTGGGCAAATCGGGCGGTTTTCTGAACGGTTCTGATATTGATTTTATAAAAATCAACAGACGCCGTCGCTTTTTTTCACAATTAAACAGAGTTAAAAAAAAGGGGTTGACAAACGAGGAATCTTATGGTAAAATTACTACAATAAATGCTCTATAGAGCAAAATTTTAGGAGGAATTGCACATGAAAAAACTATTATCCATCGCACTTGCCGGCGCAATTGCTTTGTCTGCTCTGATTTTGGGAACGGTTTCCGTTGCAGCAGAAGAAACAACGCCCGACAAAACCATCGCAACAGCCGATGAGTACATTGCATTCGTAAACGAAGCGAATGAACAGGGTGAGGCTTACATGCTGGGTAAGACCGTTGCCATTACTGCAGACCTTGACTTTACCGGAAAGACGGTTCCTGTCATCACGAAGGGCAAATTCGTTCTGGACGGCAACGGAAAGACGCTGTCCAACATTAACACCACGGTAACCGCTGCCGACAACGGCAAATACGGTCTGCTTGCCAACGAACTGGGCAACCAGAACTTCAACGGCGTCATTCAGAATGTTGTTCTGAAGGATTCCACCCTTACCGTAGCCGGTGAGGCTTCCAACATCTATGTAGGCGGTATCGTCGGTCTGGCTGACCGTGCTCATGTCACCGATGTGACCCTCGACAATGTGACCATCAATGTGGAAGGTTCCGGCAAGGTCGGCGCCGTTATCGGTCTGAAGGACTGGGGCGCAGGCGACAATGTTGCCAATCCCAACCCCATGACCAACATCACCGTAAAGAATTCCACCATCAACGCTCCCAATGCTGATGTTGCTCTGGTAGTCGGCGAGGTTAAGGACGACGCAAAGGCTATCGTATCCAATCTGACCGTTGACGGACTGACCATTACATCGAACAACGAAGTGAAGGCCGATACACTGGTGGTTTCTACCTCCAATGATGACAACTTCACCGTTGGCGAGAACATCTCCGTAAA
This sequence comes from Eubacteriales bacterium, assembly GCA_051868045.1. Lineage (GTDB taxonomy): Bacteria > Bacillota > Clostridia > Oscillospirales > CAG-272 > CAKSQF01. The sequence goes on along the minus strand of JBJDZN010000042.1, from coordinate 18,809 downwards.
GCTTGAGAAGGAAACCGAGCAGCAGCCCGATACCGGCGACGACGGCGATAAGGAACCCGAAACGCCCGAGCCTCCCAAGACCGGAGACATTGCAGTTGCTCTGTCTGCTCTGGCACTGGTAGCAGTTGCAGGTGCAGTTGTTGTTGCAAGAAAGAGAAAGATCGAGGACTGATCCTCTGTCTGTGATCTTGTGAAAACCGAATAAAAGAATCAGGGGCTATCGCAATGTCTGTTTGCGATAGCCCTTTTCCTGTGTGTCCTTGTCGGCTTGCTTATGGCGGAGTTCCGATGAAGTTCTTTTATTCAATCATATGGGGTGACGGATTGCCCGAACGGTCTTCTGTGCGGGTAAAGCCTTGGCGTAAAATGACGCCGTTTCCGCTTTTATTGTATTGCGCTCACTTTTGTGAAACTTCTTATCTTTTTCTTTTACCAACGCTTTTGGGGGTTCAAAGGGGCTTTTCCCGAAAAGCCCCTTTGATTTGATATTGCTAATGATTCAATGATCCTGTACCGCCGAGCCGAATCCGTGAACCCTGATGACGGCAAGTCGGATGTCCGCCTTTGTGGGGACTTCTTCGGAGTTGACGTTGTTCACATAATAGAGGGTCTGACCGTCCGAACCCGCAAAAATGCAGGGGCTGTAGGCGTAACGGAATGAATCGGTGGAGGTGTAGGGCAGGGGATTGTCCATGCTGACCCAGGTCTTTCCGTAATCATAGCTGACCAGCCAATCGGTACCCGTATCCGAACTGCCGTTTACCATGTTTTTGGCGGTGACAATCAGCGTGCCCTGATCCCCGCCGGCGGGAATCCAGCAGCAGAAGGGTGCCGATCCGACAGAGACTCTCTTTGCCGTCATGATGGCAGTTCCCATGTCGGAGGGATCGCCCCAGTCGGTAAGGTCGTCTGTTACCTTGTAATAGACCGGATTGCCGCTCTGTCCCACCATCTCGTAGGTGATGAAATATTTTCCGTTTCCAAGTCTCGTCACGGTGGGCATACCCGGACGCAGGTACTGCTCGGAGCAGGCGACAATGCGCTGGGTCTCACTCCAGTTCTTTCCGTCGGCAGAGGATCGGCAGACGATCATCTGACTGTGATTTGAACTGTCGGTCTCATCCGAATAGAAGCAGTAGAGCTTGCCATCGTCGTCGCAGAGCAGGAAGGGTTCCCATAGACCGGTGGAAAGACCGCCGTTGGGATCAAATCCGCCGCCTACTGCCACGGTGGAGACCACTTCCCAATTTTCTCCCAGATCACGGCTTGCATACAGGGTCATTTCGGTGTGAGAGGTGTCACTGTTGCGGGTACATCCCGCCAGCAGGAGGGTTCCTTCGGGAAGATCTCCTACCTGACAGGGCAGTTCGTACAGCATGGGCTGCCAGTTGGTGATCATTCCGTCGTTCGTTGACCGGATCTCGCCGATCTTCTCCCAATGGCTTCCCCCATCGGTGCTTCTGTGAATCTGATAGTATTTCACGTCCAGCGATTCGGCAGTGGCAATAAGTACGCCGTTCTGCTCCCCGTTGTGGGATAGCTCGATGATTCTGGAATAGGTCAGTTCGGGCAATCTGTTGGATTTTGTCGGTCCGTAGACGATGGTGTTCTGCAGGATCTCAAAACCTCCCAGCGATGAATTCCAGATGGTGTCGGTGTCAAAGTTGTCCATATGGCAAAAGTCCTCCTTGATGGGAATAACCGTGCCGCCGTCGGTGGGCAGCAGCTCGTTGGTGAAATATTGGCATCCCCGGATAATGGCATCCTCGTCGGAGCCGACGATGACGATCTTGCTTCCGATGCGCATAACGGCATAGGAGTGCCCGGAATCGGTAAGCTTTTCCGCCGCAGTTACGCTTTCGGGACGGTTGGTGTTGCCGATCAGAATCTCGTTTTCCACGGGATCGGCACTGTCGTTGGAGCAGAAGGTCAGAATGCCCGTCTTGGAAAGCATACGGGTTTTGACCTTTTTCGCAGCGGCTGCAAATTGCGAAGGGTCAGACGCGCCGTAAATTACCGTGCATTCGGTGAGGCTCAGAAAGTCAGAGGCGGGGTCTGCTTCGCTGGTTGCTTCTGTAGCCGTAGTGATTTGCGATTCGCCGCCGCCGCAGGAGATCAGGGACAGGGCGATCATGGGTGCCAACAGGGCGGATAATAGTTTTCTTTGTCTCATGACAATGAACCCTTCCATTTTTCATATTTTAATTAAGAAAACAAAAATCGGGGAGAACCCCCGATTTTTGTATGACGTTTTTTCAGATCTTAGTCGTGAGTAGCGATAACGCTTTCGTAAGAGACACCGGCAACCTCAGCACGGATACCGTAACGGTCTCCGGTAAGAGGATTGGGATCCTGATAGTCGATGATGAGGAGATCGTTTGCATAGCACTGGATGTGCCCCTGACCATCGAACTCAACCTTGATGGTGACGGAAAGACCGTGAGCGTAGCCCGGAATTTCCTGTCCCTCGGCGTTGGCAAGAACCGTCCATGCGACGCCTGAAGCAACCTTAGCCAGATACAGGGTGCTTGCATCAGATACGAACAGGAAGTAGTAGGGGGGAGTATAGCTGGGATCTTCCCAGAAATAGTTGTAGTAGGAGTCCTCGCCTACGTTTTCACCGATGCAGAAGACGATACCGTTATCGTTCTGGGTAGAATCTGCAACAGAGGTGAAGGTAGCTTCCAGCGTACCTGCAGACATGGTGTCGTTGGTTACAACGAACATACTGCCTACCGGGGGATTGCCGTAGTCGCAGATCATCTTGCCGTCTTCTTCAATCCAGTAGCCGTTTGCCTCATAACCCTCGAGTGCGAGATCGCCGGACTTGCCGCAGACAAGAGGCATGATTTCGCGAGGATCCTCTTCTTCCTCTTCGGAAGAGGGAGCAGCCTCAGTGGGATTAGCCGAAGAGGAGGGTGCGGTGGTGGTAGTAGCAGAAGAAGTGGTAGTAGCAGATGTAGTGGAGCTGTCTCCGGTGGTGGTCGATGCAGGCTCATCATTGTTGCAGCCGGCAAAAGCAGTCAGCGCAAGGATCATAGCCAATGCAAAAGACAATTTTTTCATTTGATATTCCTCCTTGAATGGGGTCATAAACATCGGGTTTATGACAAATTATTTTGAAATGCCCGAAGATTCCGGACCTTTCGTTTGCTTATATTATAGCACGCTTTTTACTATTTGGCAATGAATCAATTGGACAACATTGTGCAAAAATAGGACATAATCGTAAAATTCATCCAGATGAGAGCTGAAATTTCCGGGAAAATTGTGGATTATGAGGATGAGAAAAGAATTTTATAGTGGTAATTTTTGAAAATATAGCACATTTTTTTTGTAAAATCCTATTGACAAAAAAGGAGGAGTGCGGTACAATAGAGGCAGATGATTTGGACATTTTCAAAAATCATCTGCCGTATTGGGCAAAGGGGAAACAAGATGAACTATCGTGAGCAAGAAAGGCATATCGGGGAATACCTCGGGCGGACGGTAACGGTGCAGATCGACCGTCCCATGGGGCATTGCCATCAGGGATTGACCTATCCGGTCAACTATGGCTATCTTCCCGGCGTGTGCGGCGGCGACGGAGAGGAGCAGGACGCCTATGTATTGGGCGTGGATCATCCGCTGGATGCCTTCACCGGAAAGGTAATCGGTGGGATTTTGCGCCTTGACGATGCTGAGGACAAGCTGATCGTTGCTCCCGAAGGGGTGCTGATGAGTCAGGCGGAGATTGCACAGGCGGTGGCGTTTCAGGAGCGTTATTTCTCCACACGGGTGGAATCCCTTCTGCAAAAATCCTGCGGAGCGGTCATCTATCGGGAGAGGAACGGCAGACGGGAATATCTGCTTCTTTTGCAGCGTCGGTCCAACACCTGGAGTTTTCCCAAGGGTCATATGGAGGCAGGGGAAAGTGAGAAGGAGACGGCGGTTCGTGAAATTCGGGAGGAAACCGGATTTGAAGTGACATTTCACCCCGATTTCAGAGAGGAGATTCACTATTCCATCACTCAGAAAATTGAGAAACAGGTGGTTCTCTTTCTGGCGAAGGTGGAGGGCGAGCCCGGATTTCCCGGTCGGGAGATCGCAGGCTATCGCTGGATCCCCGAAAACCGGGTCAAGCGTGAGCTTGCTCCCACCTATCGACCGCTGCTGGATCGGGTGATCCGGCTTCTGAAAAGACCCAAGGGCAGATAGAGTAAACGGAAAAAACACGGACCGGGAATGCCGCTGCCATAAGAATGGAAACGGTTGACCTTGTCCGTTCAGGATGCAAAGAAAGTGCAAAGAAGGAAGATTATTCAATGAAACGAAAACCCAAATCCCCATTGTCTGTTCTGTACGGTTTCTGCGCCACGTTGGCGGGGATGGCGGTGCTGGACGTGATCTGCTATGGGCTTGGCGGGGCGGATCAGGGCGTTCTTGCCCTGGTTTTTTCCATGCTTTACCTGTATCTGACCCTGATTCAGGTTTTGCTTTGTCCGATCTGCCTGATTTGCGCCGTCGTTTTGTGGATTCGGCGGCTGGCGGCAAACCAAAAAATTGACGTTCATGGCTTTGTTACCCTTGGATTGATGATTCTTGCCCTTTTGTGGGCAATTTTCAAGATTGTCTTTTTGATCGGTGAATTTTAATTTTAGCGGAAAAAGATCAACATAAAGGTCTGTCTATCCATATATAGGAGGATTTACCAATGGAACCTGTCAGAATTGAAAAAAAGAATACCCGAATCATTGCCCATAGAGGGCTTTCGGGAATCGAACGGGAGAATACCGTCGCCGCTTTCGTTGCCGCAGGCAACAGAAGCTACTACGGCATTGAGACCGACGTCCATCGGACCGCAGACGGAGGTTATATACTGATTCATGACGGGCGCACCGGACGGGTTGCCGATCGTGACATTGAGGTGGAGAACGCCACCCTTGCCGAACTGCGTTCCCTTCATCTTACCGACAAAGCGGGAAGAGCCCGCGGCGATTTGATACTGCCCCTGCCGCAGGAGTATTTTTCGGTGTGCAAATGCTATGATAAGGTGTCGGTTCTGGAGCTGAAGGGCAGTTTTAACGCAAAGGACCTGTCCGAAATCATTGAGCAGGCACAGAGCCTCGATCAACTGGAGCATACGGTTTTCATTTCCTTCTCTTTTGAGAATCTGGTGGAGCTGAGGAAACTGCTTCCCAACCATCCGGTTCAGTTTCTCACCGATCGTCCGGTGGATTCGGAATGGATCGGACAGCTGGCAGCGGAAGGTTTTGATCTGGACATCCGGGAGGATCGGCTGACGCCTGAATCGGTGGCGGCACTGAAGGCGGCGGGTATAAAGATCAACTGCTGGACGGTGGATCGTCCCGAACGGGCGGCAGAACTTGTGGAAATGGGCGTGGACTATCTGACCACCAATATTCTGGAATAAAAAAGGGATCTTATTGGAAAAATCACCGGAGCGACTGTGTTTGTCTCAGCCGCTCCGGTGATTTCCATGTCGTTGGATCCGATTCAATTTATGTAAGAAGAAATGTCCCGTCTGCCGATGTTCCAGAGATTGCGGTCCATGCAGCTGATCAGCCTCTTCAGAGGGAAGACGGTCAGCTGATAGCCTGCATCGGGGGTCAGCATCAGATTGATTCTGCGCTCACCAACCACCTGAACCTGAAAGAACTCGGCTTTGCGCAGCGTGATCTTTTCGGTTTCCATATCCTGTATGCGGGTCAGCAGTCCGCCCTTTCCCTTGGCAAACAGATGACACTCGTCGTAGGTCAGAAGCAGGTAGCCGGGACAACGGTTTGCACCGTCACGGAAGGTGATGGGACATCGGAACTCCACGGGTTCGGCGATGGTGTCGGCAAGATACGCCATATTTTCCATTTCCCGACGCTTCACGGCCTCCAGATAGCTCCGTCCTGCCGCCCACAGAATCAGGTAGAGAATTCCTGATGCCGCAAAAGCATTCCAAAGGGGAAGTGCCATGGCAACGGTAAGCGGAAGGGTGACGGCGACAGACAGCACTGACAGGGGAACTGCCAGCATGGCTGCCGTCAGGGTCAGGAATCTTCTCTCGTCTCTGCGACGAATCTCACGCTCGGTTTTTTTTCTTCTTTTGATTTTCTCCATTTTTGAATTCCTTTCTGCTCTTTTATTTACCCTTTATTTTGCCTCGTTATTCTTTGATCGACGACCTTACCTTTGATCTTATCGACGCCGACATTATATCACTGAATTTTTGAAAAATCAAGCCCTTTTTGCATTTTTTTAAGCCAAAACTCGAACTTTTCGTTGACAGAATTCGACATTTTCGATTTTTTTGTCGATGTGTGTCGAAAGGGTGCGCAAGCCAATGGATCGACGGCTTTTCGCTTCTTCAAATTTTGCAAAATTCCGGATTTCCGTGAATTTCCTATTGACAAACCAAACTTCTTGTGCTATAATCGAAAAAAAGAACATTTGTTCTAACCAAGAGGCAGATAACGGAGGCGAATGAAGATGCAGACCATACGAAGAGTCCGGCAGAATCTGTCGGTGGAAGTTCGGTTTCTGGAGGATGGGCAGATGGTTCCTTTGAGGATCCATGCAGGAGATCGGGTGTATGCGGTGGATCGGGTGTCGGGAAGCCGCAGGCACGCTCCCGAGGGGGTGGCATCGGTGGCTCCCACCGAATATACCGTCATCGTGGAGGGCATTCTGAAACGGCTGTACTATGAATCGGACAGCAATACCTGGTTTTCGGTCCGCACGAGTTTTGTGGACGAGAAATGACGGAAAGCCGGAAAAAGGGCAAGAAAAAGGGCAAGAAAGGGTAGGGAACGGCAATGAGTCGGGTGATCTTTCACAGTGACCTGAACTGTTTTTATGCGTCGGTGGAGATGCAGCTGCATCCCGAACTGCGGGGCAAGGCGATTGCGGTCTGCGGCTCCTCGGAGGATCGCCACGGGATCGTGCTGGCAAAATCAGAGCCTGCCAAGCGGGCGGGCGTCAAAACGGGCATGACCTTTTCCGAGGCGGCGGGAAACTGTCCCGGGCTGATTCCCGTCCCCCCGCACTTTGATGAATATGTGAAATTTTCCCGACTGGTACGGGGAATCTATGCCCGTTATACCGATCGGATTGAAGCCTTCGGCATGGATGAGTGTTGGCTGGATATGACGGGCAGTCTGCGGGTCTTCCGAAAGTCGCCGGTTGAACTTGCCGATGAGATTCGCCGCACGGTCAGGGAGGAACTGGGACTGACGGTCAGCATCGGGGTGTCCTTCTGCAAGGTGTTCGCAAAACTCGGCTCGGATATGAAGAAGCCCGATGCCACCACCGAGATCACCGAAGAGGATTTCCGTCGGAAAATCTGGGGACTTCCCGTGGGGGAACTGCTGTATGTGGGCAGAGCCACCACGGCAAAGCTGAATTTTCTGGGGGTGGAGACCATCGGGGATCTGGCGAGGTATCCGAGGGAATCTCTTTTGAAAAAATTCGGGAAAAACGGCGGAATGCTTCACGATTTTGCCAACGGGCGGGATTTTTCCCGGGTCAGCAACGTGGACTATGTCCGACCCGTTGCCAGCATCGGACACGGCATCACTACGAAGTCCGACCTGGTCTGCTCGGAGGAGGTCTGGAAGGTCATTCTGGAACTGTGTCAGGATGTCGGTCACCGACTGCGCAGGGAGGGTCTTGCGGCAAAGGGAGTCAGCGTCAGCGTCCGTCAGAACGATCTCTTTTCCCGGGGCTGGCAGATGAAATTTCCGCCCTCCGATCTGCCTACCCAAAGTCCTCTGTATCTTGCACGGTCGGCGTTTTCCCTGTTTAGGGAAAATTATCACTGGTACAAGGGGATCCGAGCCGTTACGGTGACCGCCATTTCTCTGGTGCCTGCGGACGCTCCCGTACAGATGGATCTCTTGGGCGGATCAATGGATCAGCTTCGGCAGGGAAGACTGGATGATGCGGTGGATCGCATTCGGAATGCCTACGGCGAACACAGCATCCGTCCCGCCTGTCTGATGGGGGATCTGAAACTGCCGGACAGCACCTTGCATGAAACGACACTTCCCGGCATGATGAACCGATAGCCCCAACCCCTTGCCGACGGACCGGTAGGTCCGGAAACAAAGTACAAGAAAAGACTCTAAATGTGAATAAAAAATTTCAAAATTCCGAAGAAAATGCGAAAAGACTATTGACAAAGCGGTTTTGACATGGTATAATGAAGCAACAAAATTCTTATCCGTCAGGAGGAAAAATTATGAAAAAGCTATTAACAACACTGATGGCAATCGCTATGATCACCGGCACTATGGCTTTGGGAGCGGTTTCCGTGTCTGCTGCCGAACTGCAGCTCCATGAGAACGCTCCATATGGTCAGTTTACATCGGTTGGCGGAGAATGCGGTTTCATCGATGCAAACCTGTATTTCACCACTTCTCTGAATGTGGAGTCTCTTTCCGATATCAAGATTGAGATCAACGGAAAGACCGCTTATTGGAATATCGGCTATCTCGGCAACAAACATTGCCAGCTTGGAAATGCCAATGACATCGAAAAGAGCTGGATCCAGTTGGGTATTGTCGGTGCTGACCTTCACGAAGGCGACGATAACACGCTGAAGTTCACTGTCGGCACAGATACCTATACTCAGACCTTTACATCCACAATTACCGCAAAGAGCTATTCCTACGCTCAGGTTACCATGGATAAGGTAGCCAAGACCGTTACCGCTGTTATCATTTACAATGACGATCCCGGTTACAAGGTAGGCGATACCTTTACCGGAAGATGCCATGACGATCACAGCACCACCACCACCTTCAAGGTAACCGAAGTTGACGGCAAGAAGGTCACGCTGGTTGCTGAGAATTATGTGACCAGTCAGTCCCTGCTTGAACTGAAGGATGAAAACGGGGTTTACACCTCTGTTACCATCAATACCGCTGTTTCCCAGACCTCCGAAGGAACCAATGCACTGACCGATGATCAGCTTGCAACCGTTCTGGGCAGCAAGAAGCTGACCCTGTCCAATCCTGCTGTCGGCGGCGGATTCTCCTCCTCCACCGTAGGCAACGCATTTGACGGCAATACCGGTACTGCCGGCGAGAACAGCGGAACCAAGATTGAGGGCGGTTTTGTTACCGGCATGACCATCAGCTGGGAAGCTACCGAAAAGGCAGATTACTATGTGATCTACACCGGCAACGACAGCAAAGAATGGCCCCGTTGGCCCATCGCATGGACCCTGTACGGCTCCAAGAACGGAACCGACTATGTTGAAATCGACAAGGTTGTCAACAGCGGCATGAGTGCTGTCAACGCTACTCCCTTCGCATACAAGATTGATACGCCCGATAACTACACCTCCTACAAGATCGAAATCACCGAAGGTTCTTTCCAGAACAACTGGTTCCAGATCAACGAGATCGAGATGTATGCAAGCGATGCAGCTATTACCGAGCCTTCGATCAAGGTTGAAACCGTAACCACCGGCGAGGGTGCTTACACCGGAACCAAGCCTGCCGATCCCGTAACTCCTCCCACTACCGACAAGGACGATGATGATAACGATACTCCCGCTCCTTCGACCGGTGACATCGCATTCCTTCTGAGCGCAGTTGCACTGGTAGCCGTTGCAGGTGCTGTTGTAGTTGCCAAGAAGAGAAAAATCGACGACTGAGTTTCTGCTCTTCGATTGAAAAAACCGATAGAATAACCTGAAATGGGGTTGCCGTACTTCATCTGTGAGTGCGGCAACCCCTGAATCTTTTCCCATCGGCAAGGTGAATGGAAAATACAAATGGGATCGGAGCGTCCCTGATTTTATCCGGAAGACGTAAAAATCAAGAGTAAAATTTCCAAAATCATCAGCATGTCGGCAAAACAGGACAGAGAATAGGAGCCGCCGATCTGCTGAAAATCAACGAAACGCCACCGCCTTTATCATGGCATATAAAAATCCCTTTTTTCGCACAGCGAAAAAAGGGATTTTTTCGGCAGAGACACCGACAATGTGCCGATCTTCAGTTTGACTTGCCTTCAGAATCGGCATTTTCGGGTTCAATCAGAATAAAACGCCACAAACGCTGACGGTCGATCTCGTCGGCGTAGTCAATGCCCACACGCCGATCGCACCGATACCGCACATCGGGAGCGTCCGGATCCTCTTCCAGCCAGATTTCCTCTGAGTTCCGAAGGTCTGCGCCGTTCAGAGAACGGTCAATGCGCATGGCTTTGGTCAGCTTGCCGGGACCTGCGTAGCCATCTATCCCCCGAATCAGAACCGCTTCCGGAAAGCCTTCCGGTCCGCAAACAACGTTCAGCAGATTGTGAATGCCGTAACATAAATAGACATAGGCAATACCGCCTTGTTGGTAAAGGACGGAACAGCGAGGGGTTTTCCCGTGATGGGCATGACACGCCGAATCCGACTCGCCCATATAGCATTCCGTTTCGGTAATGCGGAGCTTTCGGATCCCGCCGTCCGGGAGCCGCCTGCAAAGCAACTTCCCGAGCAGTTTTGGGGCAAGCTCGTCGGCGTGCAGGGCGTAATCCCGTTCCGCTACTTTCATGATACTCACCTCGACTTGGATTTCGGTATGTACCCATTGCCTGACGGATGGGATTTCATGAAATCTGCGGCTTACAGGGTTTTCAGAAATCCGGTCAGGCGGTCAGCGATGATCTTGTGACCGGCGTCATTGGGGTGCAGTCCGTCGGGAATGTATTTTTCACGAAGAATCGGCACCTCAGGCTGGATGGCGACATTGGCATACAGATCCACCACTGGAATGCCGTAGTAGCGGCAGACCTCCTTGATGATGTCCACATAGCCAACAAGCGGAAGGGTCGGCTCCTTGTAGCCGTCCCCTCTGGGGGAATATTCGTTGCCGCGGTGCGTGGGGGTCATGAAAACCAGGGTAGCATCGCCGTATTTTTCAAAAAGACGGAGAATCAGATCGTGCATGGCACCGTAGAAGGTATCCGGGGTGCGATCGGCGAAGGTTCCGATGGGCGCATCGCCGTGACCGTAGTCGTTGGTGCCGCCGAAAACGACCACAATGTCGGCATCGGGGTCCATTTCGTCGATACGGGAGGCAAAATAGCGGTCCCAGTTGGGATCGGTGGGCTTCTGCTGACGGGCAATGCGGGTTCCGCCGATTCCGTAGTTCCGTGCGGCGGCAAGCCCGCAGGATGCCAGCATCCTCTGATGGAAGATGTTCTCATAATGGGCAACGCCGTGTCCTTCGGTGATGCTGTCGCCTAAAAAGTTGATTTTCTTACCTTGCAGTTCCATAAAAATAATCTCCTGACCTTTCGGTATTCTTCAATATCTGTTCCCCTATTGTAGCACAATCTTCCGAAAAAGGGAAGTCCTTTTTCGAAAAAACTCTTGGAATTTTTGATTTTTAACTGCCTCTGGGTGCAGATTTTGCAGACCGTTTTTCCCCTTGACAAATTCATAAAATTCTGCTACAATAATATTTTAAGAAGGTAAAAATTGCAAGGCAAGGAGGAATCTTGGTGGAGAGAATGCCAAAGGGATATAAGCCGGAAAATCCCCTGTTTAACGGACGGGATCTTACCCGTCTGATCATCCCTCTCGTGATCGAGCAGACCCTCGCCATGTCGGTGGGTATGATCGACACGGTGATGATTGCGGGACTGGGCGAGGCTGCCGTATCGGGCGTTTCGCTGGTGGATATGATCAACGCCCTGATCATCAATCTGTTTGCCGCTTTGGCAACCGGCGGTGCGGTCATTGTCTCCCAGTGTATCGGAGCCAAAAAGCAGAAGGACGCCAATGGGGCGGCGTCCCAACTGATCTTTATCGTGAGTCTGATTTCCATCGGCGTTATGGCACTCTGCCTGCTCTTCAACCGTCCCCTGATCTCCCTCTTTTTCGGATCCATCGAGGACGATGTTATGTCCGCCGCATCGACCTATTTCTATCTTACGGCTCTGTCCTTCCCCTTTCTGGCAATCTATAACAGCTTTGCTGCCCTGTTTCGCTCCATGGGCAATTCTACCGTCTCCATGCTGGCGTCGGCACTCTGCAATCTGCTGAATGTGGCGGGCAACGGACTGCTGATTTATGCAATTCCGCTTGGCGTGACGGGTGCGGCAATATCCACTCTGATCTCCCGTTTCATCGCCATGGTTTACCTGCTTGTCCTGCTGATGCGCCCCAAATATCCCGTTTATCTGAATTTTCGGGAAAAATTCCGCCCGAACGGAAGACAGATTCACAGAATTCTTTCCATCGGCATTCCCAGTGGTGTGGAAAACTGTATCTTCTCTTTGGGACGGGTCCTGGTGGTGTCCATCATCTCGGTGTTCGGAACCACCCAGATCGCCGCCAATGCGGTGGCGAACAATCTGGACGGCGTGGGTTGTATTCCCGGTCAGGCACTGGGTCTTGCCATGATCACTGTGGTAGGGCGATGCGTGGGTGCGGGGGATGAGTTGCAGACCCGATATTATGTGAAGAAACTTATGAAGATCACCTATGCCATCCATTCGGGCTTCAATATTCTGCTGGTCTGCCTGACGCCTTTGGTCGTCACCTTTTACAATCTTTCGGACGCCACAGAGCAGTTGTCGATCTTCTTAGTTGCTTTTCACTGCCTGTGGGGAGCGGCGATCTGGCCGCTGGCGTTCACCCTGCCCAATGCTCTTCGGGCAGCCAACGATGTCAAGTTTACCATGACCGTCTCCATTTCCTCCATGATCGTCTTCCGACTGACCCTCAGTTATCTCATCGGCTACCGGATGGGTTACGGTGCCGTTGGCGTGTGGGTTGCCATGGTTGTGGACTGGTTCTGTCGGCTGACCTGCTTCCTGATCCGCTATTATAGCGGAAAGTGGCGGAAGCAAGTCCTGTCGTGAGGAATCGTTCGGCGGATTTAAAGGTAAATTACAATCTCATAGAAAGTCAAAACCGCCGGTTTACCGGCGGTTTTGATGAATGATTCTTTTGTTTTTACAGCACCAACCACAGGATTCCTCCGGCAAGGAGGGCAAGTCCTATGGGCAGTGCGGCTATGTAAATTTTCATAGCCCCCACATAGGCACCCAGAAGAAAGTTCTGGGGCTGTTTTTTGTTATAGTACAGTTCCAGTTTGTATCCATTGGCGTATTTGGTCTGAATCGGTACGGCGGCAGAGCCACGGATCCGCTTCTTTCCGACCTCATATTCGGCAACCGCCTGCCATCCGCCCGGCATTTTGCCGTTTGGAGCGACCTTTTTGCAGTCGACCACCCGACCGGTAGTTTTGGCATACTCCTTTTTCAGATCGAGATAGCGGTTCACAAACATTCCGCCGAAGGCGGCAGCAATCACGCCGAGAACGATCAATACAACAGGCATACCGCTCTCCTCCCTTTCTGCATGTCTTTCCTGTTTTGTTTTCCCGACCGCCCGATCAAACGGTCTTCTCGTCGATTCTGGCGTACAGAATCGGAACCTCGCCGAGGGTCAGGGGCAGGGACGGCTCTGCGGGAGTCCAACTCAGCTTGCCCATTTGCAGAGTTTCTGCCAGCTTCTCGCATCCGGTGGGAATCACGGGAGCGAAGAGATTTGCCATATTCGCCATGAGGTACAGGCAGGTTGCGGTGGTATTCCAGAAGGGAGTCAGATCCTCTTCTTTTGCCTGAACCCAGGGCTTCTGATCGTCGTAGTACTTGTTGGCATAGCTGATCAGGCTGACCATATCCTCGGTAGCCGAACGCAGTTCACCGCCGTCGATCTTGTCGCCGATGGTATCGTACTGTCCCTCTACATAGGCACGGACCGCCGGGTCCACCTGTCCGCCGGAAATCACGCCGCCGAATTTCTTCTTGATGAAGGACAGATTGCGGTTGACGAAGTTACCCAGTCCGCCGGCAAGGAACTTGTTATAGGTGGCGATCATATCCGATACCGAGAAATTCACATCCCGCCGCTCGGGGCTGTACAGCATGGTGTAGAAGCGCACGCAGTCGGAAGGGTATTTTTCTGCCAGTTCATGAACCGAGATCATGTTGCCCTTGGACTTGGACATCTTATCGTCGTTGACGTTGACGTACTCGGAGGAAACGATATGGGTAGGCAGGCAGTAGTTCGGATCGGTTGCCATCAGAAGGGCGGGGAAGATAACGGTATGGAAGGGAATGTTGTCCTTTCCGTGAACATAGTAGTTGTTCAGATTGCCGTCGTCCTTCATATACTCATCGAAGTCGATGCCTCTCTGCTCGGCAACCCATCTGCCGGTGGTCATATAACCCAGCACTGCCTCAAACCAGACGTAAATCCGCTTGGACTCATATCCGGGAACGGGAACCTCAATTCCCCAGTCCAGGTCTCTGGTTGCGGCTCTGTCCGGCAGTCCCTGAGTCAGGTACTTTTTGGTCTCGTTGACCGCATTGAGTCTCCAATGGGGAGCCATTTTCTCGGCGAATTCCTCGATGGGCTTCTGGAACCTGGACAGGGCGAACATCAGGTGCTTATTGGTGCGGGTAGTGGTGGGATTTCCGCAGGTGCGGCAACGCTTGTCGGTCAGAGCGGAGGAATCGAAGGATGCCATGCAGAACTCGCACTGATCCCCTCGGGTGATCTTGCCGCAGACCGGGCATTTGCCCTCGATCTCACGGTCGGAGACGAACTTGCCGCAGGTCTCGCAGTAGTCCTGCTCCTCGGTGGTCTCGTAGAAGTAGCCGTTCTTCTGAATCTTTCGGAAAATATCCTGAACGCCCTTCTTATGGTAGTCGGTGAAGGTGGCGGTGTACTTATCGTAGGAGAAGTTCAGAGCGGCGAAATCTCTGGTGAATTCCGCATGGTAACGCTCGGCGATGGAGGCGGGGGACACCTTTTCCCGCTTGGCACGCTCGGTGATAGGGGTACCGTGGGAGTCGGTTCCCGAAACATAGATCACGTCATAGCCCTTCAGTCTGCCAAAGCGGGCGATGACATCGCCGGGAAGCAGGGCGGCAAGATGCCCCACATGAAGGGAATTATTGGCATACGGCCATGCGCCGCCGATAAAATATCTTTTATTCATTGAGTTGATCCTCCTGAAACGGTTTCATTTTCCTTTGGGGATAGTATAACACAAAAACAGCATGAATGCAAGGGTTTTTGGAAAAAACGGGGAAAATTTGTGCAATGGACGGCTGTAGGGAACCGCAATCCGGTACTTTTACAGAGTCCGAATGAGAAGAAAGTCTCCGGCTTTTTCTCTGAGGGAACCGGCTAAAAAAGTCGTTTGAGCCGGCAGGGCTGTTTTTCCTACAATCCCGAAGGCAGTCTCATCCGGGTTTGACCAGTCCCAGTCGGCGGTCGATGGCACGAAGCCGCTCCTCCAGTTGACTCAGACGATCGGCATAAGGGTCGGACTTTTCCAGAAGGGCTTTCAGTTCGGACAGCTCCTGCTCCGACTGCTCCAGACGGCGGTTGAACTCGATCAGTACCTCGGTCAGGGTGGAAAGTCGGCGTTCCAGACGGCGAATCATACCCGTAGGCGTGGTTCCCGCCTCCACATAGTAGCGTTCACTGCCCTGAACCCACAGATAGGGCTTTTCCTTGGTCATTCCCGCAGGCAGAATCAGGGCAAAGCCCCGATACCGGGTCAGTTCACGCTCGGTGGATTCACCGACCCATCCCTCAAGAGCGGTCAGGATCACCTCGCCCATATGCTTGGCATCCTCCGAGGACATGGACGGGCAGTCGGACAGTCCCGCAATATCGTGGACCACATGACTGACCTGCTCTCTCAGGGAGTCGATCTTTCCCGGAAGTTCGGCGGCGGACTTTTCGCATTTTCGGCGATTCTCCTGCCAGCCCCTTTGCAGGGAAGTCAGACGGTAAATTTCGCTTGACGCCTCCGCCCGCTTGCGAAGCAGAGGATTGCCCAGGGACAGTGCCTTGATTTCGGCGTAATCCAGCACCACCGAGTCCACATCCTCTCCGTCCCTGCTTTGAACCGATCCCGACAGCAGGGCGCAGATGAATTTCTGCTTGGTCTCCAGAAGCTGCCAGGAATAGGCATCAAAACTGCCGACGGTGATGTAACGGAAAATCTGCACCGACGCATTGGTGTTGCCCTGCCGCAGGATTCTGCCCTCACGCTGAACCAGATCGGCAGGTCGCCAGGGCAGGTCCAGATGGTGGATCGCCACCAACCGCTGCTGTACGTTGACTCCGATTCCCAGTTTCTGGGTGGAACCCAGCAGAATGCGGATCTTTCCTTCGTTGACCGCCGAAAAGAGGGTTTCCCGCTCCTTGTCGGTCTCGTAATCGTGAACAAAGGCAATCTGTTCTTGGGGAATGCCCTGCAAAACCAGCAGGCGGCGCATTTCGTCGTACAGATTGAAGGAGGCTTTCGGCACCGAACTGTCGCAGAAGATCAGCTGAGTCAGCCGTCCGTCCTCTCCGTTTTGGTAGATTTCCGCCACTCGCTGGGCGCAAAGTGCCGCTTTGCAGGAGGGATCGAAGGGAGCGGTGGGGTCTACCAGACGAATATCCAGTGCCGCCTTGCGCCCGTCGGTGGTGATTTTCAGCAGATTGTCTGCACTTCTCGCCACCCCTCCCGATCGGACCCCATCGGCACGGTCGGACAGCGTGATCAGATATTCGGAGAGCCGCTCGGATTTTTCCTGATAGACATCGGTATAGCCCTCAAACAGGGGCAGGTCGGCAGAATGCTCCATACTGTGGAAGTCTGCGATCAAGCCAAAGAGCTTTGTCAGCTCGGGCAGATTGTGGAAGGCACCGAATCGGGAGGCGAGACGGTAGCTGCGGGTGGTCACGTCAATTTCGAAATCCGCCGTTTTTTCGGCGAACATTCCGGTCCATGCGTCAAAATGGGCAATGCCCAAACGCTCCAGCTCGTCATTTTGCAGATAACTCTGCAGGATATACAGATCGCTGACCGAATTGGTGATGGGCGTTCCGGTGGCGAAGACCACTCTTCCGCCAATCTTCTGAATCAGCCGGACCTTTTCCATAAGATCGACGCATTTTGCCGATCCGGTGCGGTTGATTCCCAGCAGTCCCTCGCATTTGGTGTCGATGGGATAGTTCTTGAAGTTGTGCGCCTCATCCACGAATAGGGCATCCACGCCCAGTTCGTCAAAGCCTATGGAGGAGGATCCGGCAGTTATCATCCGTTCCAGCTCCTGAATCTGCTCCCGGAGTCTGCGCTCACGGCTGCGCACCCGGGCGGAAACCTTGGGGCATCGCCGGATCCGGTCGGTGACCTTGACAAGCTCTTCCGAAAGAAGTTCCCGTCGGCATTCGGGGGACAGGGAAATCTGCTCAAAACAGCTATAGGGAACGATGATCCCGTCAAAATCCCCTTCTTTTGCCCGAATCAGCAGGGATTCCCGCTTTTTCGGAGTGAAAACCTTGGGGTCCACCACCAAAAGGGACGCTCTCGGCATCATTTCGTCGAAAATGGACTCCCACTGCCCAACAATATGGTTGGGAACCACAAACATGGGTTTAACGGCGATCCCCATGCGGCGCATTTCCACGGCTGCGGCGATCATTTCATAGGTTTTTCCCGATCCCACATCGTGAGCGAGAAGAACATTTCGGCACGCCAGCATTTTGGCAACGGCATCCTTCTGATAGGGATAGAGGTTGGTGCTTTCCGACAGACCCGGCAGGGTCAGATTGCTTCCGTCAAATCGGCGGGGAACGATTCTGCCGAACCGTTCCTGATAGGCTCTTCGGAGCAGGTCTGCCCGATGCTCATCCTTCCACACCCAATCGGAAAATGCCTGACGCATCAGCCGCTGCTTTTCGCAGGCGAGGAGGGTTTCAGTTCGGTTGACCGCTCTTCCGCCCGACGTCTCGTCAAAGACCTGCGGGATTCTGCCGTTGAGGGTGCGCTCCAGGATGTGGAGTGCCTCCATCCGGGAGGTTCCCCAGACCTTTGTGGAGCGTGAGGAGTGACGGTATCTGCCCTTTTCGGGAATATACCAGGTAGCGGAGGCGGGATCGTAGGTGGTCCGATACTCCGACGGGATATAGTCAGGCTCGGACAGACTGTACAGTCTGCCGCCCAGCAGATAGCAGATGAACTGATCAATCACCCAAGGCATGACGAAGGGGGAACCCAGCCCCACATAGATGCCCGCTGCATCCTGTGCCGGAGGCAGTGCTGCTTCAAGGGCACGGACATTATCGGCAAACCAGCCGTCATAGTAGCTGTCGGCATTGCGGGCGAGGGTCAGCTTGGGGGTCAGGTTGCCGGACAGGTATTCCTCGGCAGGGACAAAGCCCTGATAGAAGCATTCCTCCCAAAGTCCGGGATCCTGATAGATTCTGCCCCGGAGTCCGTCGATAACCTCCGCCGGGGATTTTCCCGTAATCAGAGAGATCAGGAGGATATCCACCCGTCCGATGCAGGAAAGGCAGAACTCCAGCCCATCGGGAAGGTAATCGAACCACACCCCGGCAAGGCGGGAATCGTTCAGCCACGGGTTCACGAAATCCTCAGGCAGCTTCCTTACCCGAAGAATGGCAAGTTTGGACTGCCGTTTGGCTTCATCCCAGTCGGAAACGGCGGATTCCTCTCCCGTCTGGGATTTTGTTGCCGCCTGCGCCGCCTTTTCTGCGGCGACTCTCCGTCCAAGCTCGGCATACAGGTCCATCCACTGACCGGTGGTCATATGAGAGGGGTCCACCTTCTGCTCCTTCACCAGTGCCGTAAACAGTCTGGCACGCAATTTCTTATCTGACTCGCTTGTCTTCAAGGTATCCCCTCCCGATCTGTCAGTATATCCTTTTTATTATAGCAGATTTCTCCTGTAATTGCAAGAAATTTTTTCGAAAAAAAGCAAAAAATAAAGAC
>JBJDZN010000041.1:78354-91849 GCA_051868045.1 Eubacteriales bacterium | reverse complement strand
TGTGGTCGGAACCGAAAGCTGGGCAGACGAGATTGTTGATCTGACCGTTGAAGTTTCTGAGATCCCCGAAGAACCCGTATCGGGCAATGACTACACCGTAGCAGCAGGCGAGAGTGCCGATATTTCGGCGGATGCAACCTATGATACTTCCGCAATCGTTACGATTACTGCCGAGGATGCCGGAATCCTGACCATCGCAACGGCAGAGGATGAAGATAACGCATATGTCGTTCTGATTACCAATATTACCGAGACGATCATTTTTGGCAGCGGTAGCTATGATATCGAAGTAGCAGCAGGCGATGTTGTTACCATTGAAGTATACGCTAACAATATTGGTGCAGATACCATAAACCTGGTTGCTTCTCTGGAAGTGGCTGAAGAGCCTGTTGCAACAGCTGAATACAACATTTACCTGGTCGAGCAAACAACCTTCTATGATGGAACCATCACTCTTACCGATGTGGACACCGGCGTTGTTTACACCTGTGTCACCGACACCGCTTTCGTAATGTACGGAGCAGCATCGGGCGTCGAGATGACCGGCAACAAGGCAGTGATTACGCTTCCCGTTGGTCATACCTTCAAGGTTGAAGTTACCCTTCCCGAAGGCAAGGTTCTCAATACCGAAACCTTGACCACCGATCCCGAGGGTTCAAACGATCTGACCATCAGCATCAGAAACGAAATTGAAACCTTTAATATCAATGCGACCTATTTTGATTGGGACACCCTTACCTTCGTGTTTACATGGGATGCAACCATCTCCTTTATCGATGAGGAAGGAAACGAGTATGTTTCGATCGTTGGTATTGACCCTGATTCGGATTTGACTGTCCGTACCGTTGAGCTGACTGCAGGCAAGACCTATGCCGTATCCTGGTCCGGTGTAAAGGATGGATATGCAATCACAACCGACACCGTTACCCCTGTGTCCGGCGAAACAATCTTCCTTGATGTTGAGCCCATTGCCGACTGATTCATCTGATCGGTAATACAAGAATACAAATAGCAAAACAGACCCCGCCATTTTGGCGGGATCTGTTTTTGTGTCTGTCGGTACAGATGAACGGGGTATATTTACTTTTTGGAACCTTTTCGGGCAGCTGTAAAAACTTCATGGGAAGGCATTCATGCGGAACCGTGTTGGCGGCAGAAGACATGCCTTATTTCAGGAGCAACTCTCCCACACGGTTTGCCTGACCGGCTCCCATGGTCAGAATCAGGTCGCCGGAGACGGCAACGGTGTGAAGATAGCTGGCGATGGAGGCAAAATCGGGGAAATACAGTGCGCCGGTCTCTTGCGCCAGTTTCTGGGAGCTGACTCCGAGAGTATCCGATTCCCTTGCGGCAAAAATATCGGCGAGAATCACCGTAATGCCGTGGTCCACTGCATATCGGAAAACCTCCACCCATCGGCTCCACAGATCCCGGGTACGGGTGTAGGTGTGGGGTTGGAAGACCAGATAAATTTTACCGTAGTCCAGTGCAGACAGCCCGGACAGGGTCGCCTGAACCTCGTCGGGATGGTGAGCGTAGTCGTCGTAGATGGCAATGCCGTCCATGTCCCCCATGTGCTGGAATCTGCGGTCTACGCCGACGAAATCGGCAAGGGAGCGGGCAATCTGCGCAGGGGGGATCATATAACTGTAGGCGACTGCCGCCGCACACAGGGAATTGCTGACGTTGAAGGCACCGATAACGGGCAGGGTAATGCGGCAAAGCTCCTTTCCCCGATGAACCAGGGTATAGCTTCCGCACCCTTTTCGGAAGGACAGATCGGCAGCATAGAAGGTGGCGGTGGGGTCTACCGTCGAAATGGTTACCACCTCACCCCTGAAGTCGGTGACTGCCGCTTTGGTGTTCTTGTTGTCGATGTTGATATAGACGCATTCTGCGTCCTTGATGGACTCCCGGAAGGAGCGGATGACGGCATCCAGATCGGCAAAATAGTCGGTGTGATCCAGCTCAATGTTGGTGATCACCGCATCGGTGGGGCAGAAGGACAGGAAGGAATCCCGGTATTCGCAGGCTTCGTAGATGAAGGTATTCTTGTCACCGCCAATCTTGCTTGCACCGCCGATTTCGGGCATGACGGCACCGCAGGCAATGGTGGGGTCAGCACCCGCCTGAAGGAAAATGTGGGAGATCATCGCTGTGGTGGTGGATTTACCGTGGGTCCCCGAAACGCCGATGCGCACCCGATAGAAGGACATCATATAGCCGAGAAATTCCCCACGGGTCAGGGTGGGAATCCCCATGCGGTTGGCGGCAACCAATTCGGGATTGTCGGGTTTCAGGGCAACGGAGTAGATCACGGCATCGGCACACTCCACGTTGGATGCCTTTTGTCCGATCCGGACGGTGATCCCGTTCTCCCGCAGGGTGTCCAGAATCGGCGAGTTTACCCGATCCGATCCGGTCACTGTAAAGCCGTGACGGACTGCCCACAGGGCAAGACTGGACATACTGATTCCGCCGATCCCCGCAAAATGCAGGTGCGTGGCGGTATTCATGATCTGTTTTACATTCTCTTTTATCATAGCGGTGTAAAAAAATCCTTTCCTGCGTTCCCTGTTTTTGCCGATAAGACGGTGGGTGGGAGCGTAAAAGTAGAAAAAAGTTAATATTTGTTTAAAATTCGTTCGTAGATTGGCAGTATTGGGGTCAAAATGCCGTTGTATAATAATGTCAGGTACGGTCGAGGGTGCGAATTTGAATGGATCGACCAGACAGGGTGGACGGGGTAACGGCTGTTTCTGCTTGATCAGGACGGCACGATATGGTTGAAACTGAAGCCTTTGAAACCGTCGAGAACTTTGGAAATAATCAGAAAGGTGTGGTCAAACAATGAAAATCACGGATATCCGGGTCAGAAAACTTTTCAACGACGAGGGACCTCTGAAGGCGATTGTGTCTGTGACGCTGGACGGAGAACTTGCCATCCATGACATCAAGGTGGTGTATGCCAAGGAGCGTTATTTTATGGTAATGCCCAGCAAGAAAACACCGGAGGGCAACTATCGGGACGTGGTTCATCCCACCAATGCGGAGTTCAGAGGCTATCTGGAGTCCGCTGTGATTGATGCCTATGATCGGGCAATGGAAGATGCCGCAGAAGAGGAAGCGGAAACGTTGACCGAATCGGAGTCCTCTGCCATCTGAGATGATCAGACCGTCAATGAATTCGGCTTGTCGGTTGCTGTATACCCATCGCAAAGGTTTTGCTTGCGATGGGTGCTTTTTTTGCGTGCGGATGCGGCAACGGGATGCTGAGAAATCGGGTTCCGATCCCCGCCTTGCCGCTCTGCCGAGCCGGCTAGGCAGGCGCAATCGGCGAAAATTTCCTTCTGCGGTTCTCTTTTTTCCTTCTTTTAGCTATTCTCAATAGCCGAAATGCAGAAAACCTTGTACCCTACGGCTTCGTTGAAGCCGACGACGATGCCGGAGGAGGGGGTGGACAGGGTGGTGAAGACGAAGGGAAGGACGATGTTGCCGTCGGTGTCAATCATCCCCACGGTTCCGTCCGTGTAGCCCACAACGGCAAGCCCCTGAATAAAAGGCGTCGCATAGGTGTAGATCGGCTGGGCAATCCATTTGTGGTCGATGGTATAGTAGCCGTATTTGCCGTCCTTTTGCAGAAGAAGCACACCGTCGGAATAGCCCTCCAGTGTGTAGCCGTCTGGAATTTCAAAGGGATTGCCTTTGTAATCCACCAGACGGTCGGTATCTTTGACCACTTTTCCGCGGGTCTGGTTGTTCTGGCTGTAAGTGATGACCCGCAGTCGGAGCCATCCGTTGTCGTAGCCCTGATAGCCTATGGATTCAATGCCGAAGGTGTCGGGAAGGGCATAGCGGTCGCCGACCGACATGACCTGCCCCACTACGGCGGTGTGATAGTCGTACCAGGTGTCGGGATTGAAGGCAGTATTGCCCGAATCGTTGATGATCCGGACGGTGTTGCCCAGGGTAGACTCGATGACGGCATAACCTTCCGAGAAATTGAAGGCACGGAAGTAGGAGCTGAACCGGAATTTTCCGGTGGACATTCGCAGGAATCGCTGATAGCCGGTTGTGTCCAGCGTTACCTCGTAGCCGCCTTCCCCATAGGGAGTGGCAGGATAGTCATAGCTCAGTCCGATGCGGATGGCGGTGCTTTCAATGGGAATCATCGCCGCCGTTTCGCTGTCAAATATATAGGAGTCGGCTCCGTCGGTGAAGACGGGACGGTTGTCACAATCCCGTGCATAGGAGGGTTCGTAGCCGTAAATATTGTCGGATAGGATATTCCCGTAGCTGTCGCACAGGGTGATTTTGCTGCCGTCCTCGGTGTAGATCAGCAGATAGCCCATGTAAGGAACCACCGACTGCTGCTCAACCGTGACCTTTTGCGAAACGGTCACATAGGAGGCGTCCTGATTGCTGACTTCCTTGCGGTACTTCGTGACGGTGGTGGTACCCGATGCGTAAGGCAGAGAGTAACTTGTGCCTACGGTGATCTCAAACAGGGCGGGATCAAAGTCCTCGGTAGCCATCAGGGCAGTCCCCTCGCCGTAAACGCCGAATGCCGCCATAAGCCGTTCGTAATCCTCCAGACGCCGGGTCAGGGAGACGGCAGTGCGATCCTCGGTCAACCCGTCAATGGAAATGGAGGACATTGCTTTGGAAAGATTGGTCAGATAGACCCGCTCTTCGCCCGATTCAATGGAGGATGGCGTCTGGGAGGAATTTTCGGGACTTGTCACCGTGGGACTGCCGTTCTGACCCTCATTTGACGAGGCGGTGTAGGAAGGCAGGGTGGCGGCGGCAGAGGATCGTTCGGGCAACTGAATGTAACCTGCCGCCAATGAAAAGGCAGGAATCGTCAGTCCCATCAGAACCAGAATGGCGCCGAATTGGGGAAGGTATTTGCTTCTCTTCAAAAAAATCAATCCTTTGGAAGATAAAAAAATGGAGGATGTCTGAAAAAACGCACATCGGAGCGGATAGCGCAGATAAAAGACAGTGCGGAAAAAGGGTTTTCGCCCGCCTGCTTCAGATAAGGCGGTTTCGCATCCGAGCACAGACAGAAAAAACCTCATTGACGGTCAACGGGCAGAATATCCCTCTCTTATTTATGATATTTCCCGCCGGCGGCAAGGTTCAAGCCCCGATAAATTTGTTCCAGCAGAATCACCCGCATGAGCTGGTGGGGAAAGGTCATTCTGGAAAAGGACAGCCGCAGATCGCAGGCAGCTTTGACCTCTTCGGGCAGTCCGTCAAAGGGACCGATGACGAAGGTGATCTCGGAATAGCCCCGTCCGGGAAGGTCTGACATCAGTCGGGACAGCTCCTCGGAGGACAGCTGCTTTCCCTCGACGCAGAGGGCGATTTTGTAGGCTCTGCCCTTCAGGTGGGGAAGAATCGGCGCACCGTCCTTGAGCTCCACTATCTTCGGGATGCAGTAGCCGTTCAGCCGCTTGAGATATTCCGAACAGGCGGCACGGAGATAGTCCTCCTTCAGATTGCCTACGCAGATGACGGTGACGCTCAGCATATCATTGCCTCCCGATCGGTGTCGGAAAGGGACAGCTCGGTGACCTCTGACCGTGCGGCGACTGCCACCGATGCGGACAGCCCGTTATCGGCAAGATAGCTTCGGACGGCGGTCAGCGCACGCTCGGGGGTATTGTTCTCTGCCGAAAGATGTCCCAGCAGAAGATGACCGGTTCCCGTTCGGACCAGTCTTGCCGCAAGTATGGCAGCCTGCTGATTGGACAGGTGTCCATAGGGACTGCGGATCCTTTCCTTCAACTCGGCGGGATAGGGACCGTCCCTGAGCATGATCACGTCGTGATTGGCTTCAATCAGTGCGCCCCGGCATCCGGTCAGCGCATCCACGATTTCAGGAGTAACCACTCCGGTGTCGGTGGCAAGCCCGAATCGAACGCCGCAGGACTCCACGGTGTAGCCGACGCTCATGTGGCTGTCGTGGGAGGTCAGAAAGGATCGGACGGTCAGATCCCCAACGGTTACCTCATAGCGGGGCGGATGGGTAATCAGGCAGGCGGGGTCTGCTTTGGACAGGGCGTAGGACGACCCGACGGTCACGTGGACGGGAATGGAAAAATGCTTGGTCAGCATGGGGATTGCCGAAATATGGTCGGAATGCTCGTGGGTGACGAAGATTGCCGACAGCCCGGAGACGGGACATCCCAGCGATTCCAGTGCCAGCCGGATGCGCTTCATGGAGCCGCCGGCGTCAATGAGAATGGCGGTTCGACCCGATCGGATCAGGGTGGAATTGGCGGAGGAGCCGGAGAAGAGGGAATGAACGGTCAGTGACATTTTTACCTCGTAGAATGGAATAGCGGGGAAAACAGCCCGCAAAAACCTTTGCAACTGCCCTTTGGGCAGAATGCAGGAAATCCGGATGGGGATTGCCGCCAAAAGGGCGCAGACAATCCCCTTCCGGGAAGGGATGCCGTCAAATCGGTCTTACAGAACGCAGATGGCACCGGAGGTGCGGATGCGCAGAATGTGGCAGGCACCTTTGCCGAAAACGCCGTCCAGCAGTTCTGCCAGTCCGGGTGCATTTTCGGTGGGAACGAACGCCTGAATGGTTCCGGCAAAGCCGCCGCCGTGTACCCGGCAGGCACAGGGCTTGGTGACGGTGCTCAGATATTCCTCGGTCAAATTCAGAGCCAGAGACAGTCCCTGCTCGGAGACGTTCTTGGTGGTGTAGACATTCTGGAGGTACTTGAAGGAGGAATTGCCCGATGCCGTTACGCCTGCGAAGAAGGCGGGAAGATCGCCTGCCTTCAGAGCCGCCTTCTGGGCATCCACTCTGTTGTTCTCAGCGAAGAAATGAAGGGCACGAAGGATGGCACGGTCGCCGCACTTTTCCCGAAGTTCGGGAATTCTTGCCATAAGGTCCGCCTTGTCAACCTGACGCAGAACCGCCTTGCCGAGGGCGGCGGCAACCGACTTCATTTCGGCGGGAACTGCCGCATAGTCGGGGGTCAGATCGGCGTGGTTTCCGCCGGTGTCCACGATGCACAGGGAGTAGCCCAGTGCGGACAGATCAAATTCGGGCTTTTCGATAATGGGGTTCTTGGGATCCTCAAAGTCAATGGCGATGAATCCGCCGACGGCGCACGCCATCTGGTCCATCAGACCGCAGGGCTTGCCGAAGAAGACATTCTCGCTGTACTGGGCAATCTTTGCGATCTCGACATTGTCGGGAGTGCCGCCGTACAGGGTGCGCAGAATGTTGCCGATCATGACCTCAAAGGCGGCGGAGGAGGAAAGTCCCGATCCCTTGAAGACATTGGAGGTGGTATATGCCGAGAATCCGCCGATGGGGTAGCCCTTTTTCGCAAATCCGTCGCACATTCCCTCAATAACGGCATAGGAGGTGGCAAAACGGGCGGGATCAACGGCAATGTCGGCGATCTTTACCACATCCTCGGGGAAGCCTTCGGATTTGACCGAAATGATGCCGTTATCGGTCTTGGCGGCAACGGCGATGATGTCCAGATCAATGGATGCGGCAAGGACCTTGCCCTGGTTGTGGTCGGTGTGGTTGCCCGAGATTTCAGATCTGCCGGGAACCGAGAAGAGACGGAGGTTTTCACTTTCGCCGTAATGCTCGGTGTACCCGTCAATTGCTTTTGTCCAGCGCACTTTCTGGGCGGGGACGTTGGTTTCGCCGTACAGATCGGCAAGGACATGATCCAAGGAGCCGTCGGCAATCTGCTTTTTCAACTGTTCTGCGTTCATATGTAGCCATCCTTTCGGAAAATCATTTGTCGCCCTTATTATAGCATTTTCTCACACGAGAAACAAGAGTTTTTTCAAAAAAAACTGTGACAGAAAGATAAATTTTTTATACAATAGAAATAGACACCTGCCGATTGGGGCAGGAAAAAGGAATTTTTGGCGGCAATTGTGTCGGATTCCTGACTTTCCGGGATCTTCTGTCTTGATGACCCCAATAAAGGCTACCGATACCAGCCTATATCAGAAAGGTTGATTTCTATGTGTTCCATATCCGGAATTTACGGTTCGGACGTCACGCCCATTACCCGCATGAATGGGGTTATGACCCACCGTGGTCCCGATGACTGCGGGATCGTCACCCTGTCCCCCACCGTCGCTCTCGGGCATAACCGCCTTGCCGTCATGGACCCGGCGGGCGGGATTCAGCCCATGACCCGAACCCTGTCGGGGAAAACGGCAACCATCGCCTATAACGGGGAGATTTACAACGCCCCGGAACTTCGTGCCGAGCTGTCGGCGGCAGGGGCGGTGTTCACCACCGCCTGCGATACCGAGGCGGTGCTGTATGCCTATCTGCTGTGGGGGGACGACTGCCCCGCTCATCTGAACGGCATTTTCGCCTTCTTGATCTACGATCACCAAAGCCGGGAACTGCTTGCCGTCCGGGATCGGTTGGGCGTAAAGCCCCTTTACTATGCCCGACTTTCCGACGGCGGATGGCTGTTTGCCTCCGAGATCAAGGGAATTCTCGCCCATGGCAGCATTCCGGCAGTCATCGACCGGGAAGGGTTCTGGCAGCTTCTCTTTCTGACGCCTACCACCCTGCCGGGAACCACGGTCTATAAGGGAATTTCTCAGCTTGAACCGGGAAAACAGATGAAAATCGGCGGGAATGGGGCGAAAATCACCTCCTACTGGAGCCTTCGGGCGGAAAAATGCACCGATTCTCCTGCTGAGGCGGCAGAACGGGTGCGTGCCATTCTGTCCGATGCGGTCAGACGGCAGATCTGCTCGGATGTGCCGCTCTGTACCTTCCTGTCGGGCGGTCTGGACAGCTCGGTGATCACGGCTCTGGCGGTGGAAAATCTCAAAAAAGAGGGAAAGGTGCTGTCTACCTACTCCTTCGAGTACGCTCACAGTCGGGAAAATTTCCACACCTCGCTGTTCCAGCCCCAGTCGGACGACGATTTTGCGCCTGCACTGGCAAAATGGCTGGGGACCGATCATACCATTCTGACCGCCACGGATGAGGACGTGGCGGGACTGTTGGAGGCGGCGGCATTCTATCGGGATCTGCCCGGTCAGGCAGATATTGATTCCTCCCTGCTTTACTATTGCCGGCAGGTGAAAAAGCGGCATACCGTTGCCCTGTCGGGGGAATGCTCGGACGAGATTTTCGGCGGCTATCCTTGGTTTTACCGCCCCGAAATGCTGTCCAGGGGGTTCTTCCCCTGGATTCACGATCCCTTCGTCCGGGCGAAGCTGTTCCGCCCCGAAGCGGCGAAGGCAGAGGAGGGCTACGCCCGGCTGTCCGACTGCTATCATAAGGTCATCGACCGCACGCCCCTTGCCGATTCGGATGACGGGGATATGGTTGTCAGCCGTCGGGCAACGGTGCTGTCCACCGATTTCTTCATGGCAAATCTGCTGGAGCGCAAGGACCGCATGAGTATGGCTGCCTCTCTGGAGGTGCGGGTTCCCTTTGCCGATCACCGGCTGATCGAGTACGTCTACAATCTGCCCTGGTCGATCAAATTCGCAGGCGGGGTAGAGAAGGCGGTTCTACGGGAGGCTATGCGGGACCTTCTGCCCGAGAAGGTGCTGTGGCGCAAAAAATCGCCCTATCCCAAAACCCATTCGCCGGGATATGAGCGATTGGTGCAGTCCATGCTGTCCGAGCGCATGAAGAAGGACTGCCTGTTCTGTGAGCTGGTTGATCGGCAGGCGGTGCAAGATCTTCTGGACGGATCGGGCGGCGGCGGAACCTGGTTCGGTCAGCTCATGGGCAGACCTCAGCTCATGGGCTGGTTGTTGCAGTTTGCCGCCTTCCTGGATCACTGCCGGGTGGAACTGTAAACGGAAAGAAAAATTTCAGGGGGCTTTTTCAGGAAAAGCCCCCTGAAATCCCTGAAAAGCCATGAAAAAGGGGCATTGGACAAATAGCATAGGAGGAGGTGAAAGAAAATCCCTTCCTGACATCACAAAATATGACCCCGACATTGCCCCTTGCGGCATGATGGCGTTTTTTCTGTTTTGTCAGTCGGCGGCATATGAATACGCACGGGAGCTGCATTCGGATTGCAACTGCCCGTGCGTGTTTTTATTTCTTGACCTTTCCGCTTGCCACTGCCTGATCCACATAGGCGTGAATCTTGTTGGCAGGGGAGAGCAGACCGCCCAGTGAATTGTCGTAGTTCAGCGTGTCCACAATCAGCGAGACGAACTTGCACATATTGACCTCGGTGTACCAGGCACGCTGCTTCAGCTCGGGCGTCCGGTAGATCAGGTTGGTGGTGAAGATTCGGTCGATGATGCCGTCGGCGTATGCCTTGTCCACATTGCCGAGACCGTTGCAGAACAGTCCGAATGAGGCGAAAACGAAGATTCGCTTGGCACCCTTTTCCTTGAGCTTTGCGGCAACTTCAATCACCGAGTCGCCGGAGGAGATCATATCGTCTACGATGATGACATCCTTGCCGCAAACGCTCTTGCCCAGGTATTCGTGGGCTTCGATGGGGTTTCTGCCGTTGACGATCACGGCATAGTTACGACGCTTGTAGAACATACCCAGGTCCAGACCCAGCACCGACGAATAGTAGATGGCACGTCCCATGCCGCCCTCATCAGGGGAAACGACGCAGAGATTGTCGTGGCTCAGCGACAGGTCGGGAACCGTCTTGATCAGGGCTTTGATCATCTGGTATGTACACCGTACATTTTCAAAGCCGTTGAGGGGAATGGCGTTCTGGACTCTGGCATCGTGGGCATCGAAGGTGATGATATTGGTGACGCCCATATCCACCAGTTCCTTGAGGGCGAGGGCGCAGTCCAGAGACTCACGGGAGGCTCTCTTGTGTTGTCTTCCCTCATAGAGCATGGGCATAATGACGTTGATTCTTCTTGCTTTACCACCGATGGCACCGATAATCCGCTTCAGGTCGGCGAAATGGTCGTCGGGAGACATGGGAACCTCCTGACCGTACATCTTATAGGTGACGCCATGGTTGAACATATCGCAGATAATGTAGACGTCGTGTCCGCGCAGGGATTCGTGGAGCAGTCCCTTTGCTTCGCCGCTTCCGAAACGGGGGCACTCTGCGGAGACGATGAAGCCCTTCTCGTCCCCTCTCCATTCTTTCAGGTAGGCATCCACCTGTCCGACAAATTCCTCACAGCCTCTCATCCCGATAACGCTCAATGGTCCGTACAAATCTTTCATAGAAACCTCCGTATTTCTTTCGAGAATTATCATCTATACTATAACACAAATTTCATCGTTTGTACACACAATTTTACAAAATTTTTGAAATTCTTGCAGATTGCCGAAAAAAACCCTTGAAAACTCCGGAAAAATAGGTTATAATGATCATGCCTTTCAGGACAGAAAGCCTGCCGCCCCGTGGAGTTGCTCCTTCCTGATCGGGTTCTGTTTCCTTCGGGTATTCTGCCTGACGGGATGATTCATGAAAAGACGGTGATTATGATGAAAATGGTATTTACCGATGCGGGTACCGTGTCCCAGGGGGACGTTTCCTTTTCCGCATTTGAAAAGTTCGGCGAGCTGACTCTGTATGCCGAGAATGCCGAGGGTCAGGAGCAGTTGGATCGCATCCGGGATGCCGAGGCAATCTTCTGCAATAAAACGAAAATCGGCAGAACGGAGATCGACGCCGCCCCAAAGCTCCGCTATATCGGACTGTTCGCCACCGGATACAACAATATCGACACCGCCTACGCAAGAGAGCGGGGAATCACGGTCTGCAATGCCGGTTCCTATTCCACCGAGGCGGTAGCCCAGCACACCTTCGCTCTGATTCTGGAGTCCTTTTCCAGGGTGGGCGACTTCGATGCCTTCGTCCGGGACGGCGGCTGGCAGAGAAGTCGGTTCTTCTCTATTTTTGCCTATAAAACGGCGGAGTTATTCGGCAAAACCCTCGGAATTGTGGGATTTGGCTCCATCGGCAGAGCCGTGGCACGGATCGGACGGGCATTCGGTATGAATATTCTGGTTTATACCCGCACTCCGGGGAACGATCCCGACGTGACATTCGTTTCCTTCCCGCAGCTTTTGGAGCAGTCTGATGTGGTATCGGTCCACACGCCCCTGACCCCTGTGACGGCGGGAATGTTCGATGCCGCCGCCTTCGCCCGCATGAAGGAGGGCTCCCTGTTTGTCAACACCTCCCGAGGGGGTGTGGTGGAGGAAGCCTCCCTGCGGGAGGCACTGATTGCCGGACGCCCCGGCTTTGCCGCTCTGGATGTGCTGGCAGAGGAGCCTCAGTCGCCCGACTGCCCCCTGATCGGACTTCCCAACGTGATCGTGACCCCTCATGTGGCGTGGACCCCCATCGAGACAAGGGAGCGTCTTATGGGAATCGTGGTGGACAATCTGGAACATTACCTCCGGGGCGATCCTGTCAACGTGGTGAACGGAGGCAGAACGTTGTGATAATCCGTCGGAAAAATCTGTAAATCGGATAAAAAACTTTCGAAAATGTACTTGACAATCAAATAAAAATGATGTATAATAGCATCAAACTGATGCGAAACAAAATCGTCTGAACGCATGATTTCGGATCGGTAAAGACAACGAATGAACAGGAGAAGAAACAAATGCTGACAGTCAGAAATGTGTCCAAACGATACGGAAAAAATCTTGCCTGCGATAACGTGTCCTTCACGGTGGAGGACGGGGAGACGGCGATTCTGCTGGGTCCCAACGGAGCGGGGAAATCCACTCTGTTGAAGTCGATCATCGGATTTCTCCGATTTGACGGGGAGATTGAGGTGGACGGTCATCCCTGCAAGTCGGTGGAAGCCAAGCGGCTTCTGGGTTACGTTCCCGAACTGCCCTCCTTTTATCCCAATCTGACCGTTGCGGAGCATCTGGAGTTTATTGCCAGAATCTACAAGCTGACCCATTACAAGGAGTGGAAAGATGAGCTTCTGGAACGCTTTGAGCTTGCCGATAAGGTGAAGAAATTCGGCGACGAACTGTCCAAAGGTATGTGTCAGAAGCTGTCCATCTGCTGCGCCCTGCTGCCTTCGCCTAAAATTATCCTCTTCGACGAGCCGATGGTGGGTTTGGACCCCCATGCCATCAAGGAGCTTCGCACCCTTTTCGGCGAAATCGCAAAGTCCGGCGGCTCCCTCCTGATCTCTACCCACATGATCGACTCCATTGAGAACATCTGGGATCGTACCATGATCATGAAGGATGCCCGTCTGCTTGCCGAGGTCAGAAAGGAACAACTGGAGGCAAACGGGGATAAACTGGAGGATGTCTTCTTCCGCCTGACCGAGTCGGCGGCATCCGTGTGAAAGGCGGGAAAGATCATGCTTCAATTGATCGGATATTACATTCCCCACACCTTTGTCAACGTGATCAAAAAGGTGTTTCGCACATGGATTGCCATTCTTCTGGCGGTTTTCCTGGTGTGCGGACTCTTCGGCGGGATAATAGGCGTGACGCTCGGCGTCCTGATTTCCGAGGAGGAGATCACCGATACCGAAA
>JBJDZN010000041.1:0-78254 GCA_051868045.1 Eubacteriales bacterium | reverse complement strand
GGACGATTTTGAGCGTATTCTGACGATGAAGGAAAATCTGGCACCCATGGCGGCATCGGCGGTCTTCGGGCTGATTCTGCTTTTCTTGGGCTTTGAGATTCTGACGGCGGATAAGGGGAAAAATCAGTTGTTTTCCATGCCTGATGTGAACTTCCTTTTTGCTTCCCCCACAAAGCCTCAGACGGTGCTGACCTTCCGTACCCTGATGATTCTGGGACGCTATCTGTTCCTGGCGATCTATCTGGGATTCTGGTTCGGCGCACAGCTTCCGATCGCTTATATGGGAATCGGAATTCTGACGTTGGTTCTTATCTTCATCTCTGTCGAGGTGCTGTCCATCTTTGCTTACGGCACCGTCAATACCCATGAAAAGCTGAAAAATCTGATCAAACCCGTAGGTTACGGTCTGATTGCCCTGATTCCCCTGATTTGCGTCCTGCTTTATGTGACGGGCAGTCAGGACCCGGTATCTCTGCTTCAGCGTTTCGGCAATCTTGCTCCCCTGCGGCTGATTCCCTTTATCGGCTGGATCAGCGGTGCGGTCTACCATTTGATCATGGGGAACACCCTTGCCTTCTTCGTCTATTTGGTGCTGTGCCTTGCCGGCGTTGCGGTGCTGATTGCGGTACTGTACCGGGTACGCTTTGATTTCTACGAAAGCGGACTTGCCAATGCCGCAAAAACCCAGGAGATGCTGGATGCCCAGGCACAGAAGCGACAGTACAAGAAACGGAAGAAGGACCGCTCGGAGAAGGTTCATCGGGATATTATTACCCACGGAAGGGGCGGCTCCGCCTTTTTCTTCAAGGCGGTGGCACTGACCCATCGGAACTCTGTACTGAAGTTCCTGACCCCCGGATCGGCGGTCTGGCTTGGCGTCTCGCTGATTGTTGCCTTTTTCACCCGGGTGGTGGCAGGTTCCCACACCATCGTTCCTCTGGTGGGAGTTTATCTGTTTGGACTGCTCATTATGTTCTTCGGAAATCCGCTGGCTCAGGAATTTGAGAAAAATTACATCTGGCTTGCCCCTGCCACCAATCCGGAAAAGCTGTTCTATGCTTTCATGGGTGCCGAATACGGGAAAATGATGAATTTCCTGCCGGCCTTTCTGATCGGCGGGATTCTCATCGGAGCCGATCCCTTGGTGTTTGTGATTTCGGTGATCATGCTGATTTCGGTAAGCCTCTTCTGCTCGGCGAGCGGACTGCTTACCGGTCTGATCGTGCCGACGTCCCTGCCGAATGCGGTGCAGATGATGGTTCAGATGCTTCTGAAGATGCTGGCTCTGATGCCCACACTGGTGATTTTGTTGGTGTTCCTCATACTCGAACTGCTTCCCATCGGCTGTCTGCTGGTGATCTTCCTGAATCTGGCACTGGCACTGGCAGCCTTCGTCCTGTCGCTGATCCCCATGCGAAACGGGAAAAACTGAGCGTTTGCGGCGGCGCAATTCCTCGGAAAACGCAAAATAAAAGGAAAAAACACAGGTTGCTTGTTAAGGCAACCTGTGTTTTTTCGGCGGGTACACGAAAATACCCCCATAACGCCCATTCTTCGGGCTTTATAGTCCCATTTCTTTCATCTCACTGACCAGTTTGATGTAGAACTCACGGACGTCAAAGCCGTCGGCATCCACCCGGCATAGATCAATGACGTCCCCGTGTGAAATGCCCCGCTTTCCCTTCGGCAGAAGGGCGGTGTGACGGCATCCCTCCCAACGGCAGGAGGATTCGGAAACCAATCCGTCGTTTGGACCCTCAAAATACCCCGCCAGCCGATAGGTCAGATTCAGGGGGAACACCCCGCCTGCGGGTTTGTGCATTACCGATCCGATGCTTTGACGGAAGATTTTGCCCCCGTCGGAAGACGCTGCCGGGTCATCTCCCGCAGGGATCATCGGTTCGCCCTCGCCGGATTCTGACGCTTTTTCCACGGCATTTGCCGTTGGCTTGCCGGGAACGGAATAATATAGTCCGGCTTCGGCATCGGAAAGGGCTTGATTTCGCTTCTTGCAGGAGTCAGCCGTGAGATCGGTGACGGCGGCGATGAAGTCGGGATTTTTGTCCCCAAGTCGGGAAAGAACGCCATTGTATCCTGTTGCCACCCGATTCTTGAAGGATTCCGGTACAGAGGACAGGAGCCAGTCGGCAAAGGTACAGCCGTGATGGGGTGTGTTCACGGTGGTCAGCGATGCCACCAGATGGGAGACGCCGCCCTTGGCAATGGCATAGCGACAGTCCAGTCCTCCTTTGGAATGGGCGATCACGTTGACCTTGCCGCATCCCGTCTCTTCGACGATGGCACGAATCCGCCCGGCAAGCTCATCGCCGCAGGCTTCCACCGATGCGGCAGAGGCGTGATTGCCGTAATACAGCTGCGCACCGTTTTCCTCAAGGGCTTTTGGAATCCGTCCCCAGTAATTGAAAAAGTGGGTGTCCCGGAAGAAGACTCCGTGAACCAGCAGAATGGGGTAGTGGGTGCGGCAGATTTCCTGCCCTGCCCGTTCCCTCCGGCGAAGCAGAGTCTCATGCTCAGAGACGATTTCCACCGTAGTCCGGCGCAGAATTTCGGCAAGGACGAACAGATGGACAATGGGAATGAGTCCGCACAGGATGCCAATGACCCGCAGCTTCACGCCTACCTTGCCGGAGGTGCAGTAGACGGCGATTATCCCGATCCAGAAAAGCAGTGCCTCAACGAGAATCGCCACTACAAGGCTGGCGATCAATTCTCCGTACCGGCGGTTGGGGAAAAAGCAGACCATCGCTCCGATCTGCACCGCTACGGTGACGGGAACGGAAAGGCAGAACGCCCGAAGGCAAAGATTGCCGTACAGACAGCCCCGCATCCGTCTGCCATCCACGTATTTCCGGCTGAAAACGGGAAGAATCAGCAGGATGGGCAGACCGATCAGGGGGACGATGACGCATAGGGGCAGGTAGAGCAGTCCTGCGGCTGAGAGAAGTGCGGCAAGAACGGCCATTGGGATCCAAATCAGAGGAAATTTGGCTTTCATATGCGGGAATCCTTTCTTTTTTGCCCATTGTAGCACATTTTTTGCCTTTTGTCAAGGCAAAGAGCGGGGACTCGGCGGGACTGCTCCGCAAGATTGCTTTTTCAGAAGACTGTTTCAGGAAAAATAATTGTATAAAATGAATAAAATCGAATCCGCAATTTTGTCCAAAAAAACCGTTGACTTTATTCAAAATGTGTTATATAATTATATATGAAAATTGAAACAAATTAAGAGATTGGACTGCCTTATGTGGGGATAACCCATGGAATTATTGCAAAATTTATAATGGAGGGAACCTTATGAAAAAACAGATTTTAACCGCCGTACTTACCTTGACCCTGCTTTTGACCCTGCTTTCGGGATGCGCCGATCCTGCCGGCAGTCTGCCTGCGGGGGGTGACGGAACGGGATCGGCTTCCACGGAAGCATCCGATACTACTACTACTACTACTACTACTACTACGGCGTCTCCCGTCCAAACGACCGAGCCTGCCGGTCCTGTCTTGCTGACTGCCCAAGAGGAGGGTGAGATTTTTTACGACCGCTATTTGGAGGATCTGGGTCAGCCGAAATCGGCGGTTCTGGTGACCTCCGATGGCGTAAAGCAGTTTTATGTCTTTTCGCAGAAAAACGGAAAATGGACGAAGCTGCCGGACAGAAGCTATCGTGGGGATTTGTTCTGGTCTTCCAGAATCCAGGACGGTCTGTACTATGATTTTACCGGTTCCGGAACCGAGTCGGATTATGCTTCCTATATAGTGGAGCCCGGGTATGAGCTGGAAGGCACGGTGTGGAACCTTCCGTCCTACTTCCTCACCGTTGATACGGTTGAGGTCAGGACGGTATGCCGGGTCAGCTTCTGGTTTGAAACAACCGATGAAAACGGCATTCAGGTAAAAACCAACGATCCCACAGGTCGCTACGAGGACAAGGAAGAATGGTTGGCGGCGCAGGAGTCCTATCTGGAGTCGCTGGGATTTGAGGTTCTGACCGATCATCGGTATGCCCGCCAGCGGGAGGGCGTCGCCATTGAGGATGCCGAACTGCTGATTGCGGGAACCATGGCGCAGTTCGAGGAACTTTCGGCAACGCAGAAGGACGGCGTCTGCTATCATCTGATTGCCGCCTCCTATGAGCATTATGCGCCCGAGGAATTTGTGGATGTCGATCCTGCGTTGATTGTCCCCATAGAATGATTCACCGAGTTTCAATAAAATTCCCCTGCACTCGATTTATCGGGTGCAGGGGAACCGTTTGTTTTGAGGGAGCGGAGTTACCGTACCGTCAGACCGTCTTCGCCGTCGTCCACCGTGACGATGGAGTCGGGAGTGGGGTCTCTGGCGATGATATACCTTGCCAGCAGCGTCTCCACATGGGACTGGATATACCGCTTCAAAGGACGGGCACCGTAGATGGGATCGTAGCCCTCTTTGATGA
This sequence comes from Eubacteriales bacterium, assembly GCA_051868045.1. GTDB lineage: Bacteria > Bacillota > Clostridia > Oscillospirales > CAG-272 > CAKSQF01. Next base: position 73,801 of record JBJDZN010000041.1, on the reverse strand, counting down.
TTCTGGCTTTGGCAGAATCGGTGACTCTGAGGATCAACTGCTTGTCGGCAAGACGTTTCTCCAGATCCTTCAGCATCAGATCGACGATCTTTCGGATGTCTGCCTCGGTCAGAGGCTTGAAGGTGCTGATCTCGTCCAGACGGTTGAGAAATTCGGGACGGAAGGAGCGTTTCAGCAGGGCATCCACCTGAGCCTTGGCTTCATCGGAGATTTCTCCGTCGGGGGTGATCCCCTCCAGCAGGATGTCGGAGCCCAGATTGGAGGTCAGGATGATGATGGTGTTCTTGAAGTCCACCGTTCTGCCCTTGGAATCGGTGATTCTGCCGTCGTCCAGCACCTGAAGCAGGATGTTGAAGACGTCGGGGTGCGCCTTTTCGATCTCATCAAAGAGGATGACCGCATAGGGACGGCGGCGGACCGCTTCGGTCAGCTGACCGCCCTCGTCGTAGCCCACATAGCCGGGAGGTGCTCCGATCAGTCTCGCTACCGAATGCTTCTCCATATACTCGGACATATCAATCCGGATCATGGCGCGGACGTCGTCAAACAGAGTCTCGGCAAGGGTTTTGGCAAGCTCGGTCTTGCCCACGCCGGTGGGACCCAGGAACAGGAAGGAACCCAGCGGACGGTTGGGGTTCTGGATGCCTGCACGGGAACGCAGAATGGCATCGCAGACCGCCGTTACCGCCTGATCCTGACCGATGACACGCTCATGGACGGTGTCCTCCAGACGAAGGAGCTTTTCCTTTTCGCCCTCCATCAGCTTGGAGACGGGGATTTTCGTCCATCTTGCCACGATACGGGCGATTTCCTCCTCGGTAACCGAGGTGCGCAGATAGGAGGTGGTGGGAGCCGATTTTGCCTTTTCCTCTTCTTCGGCAAGCTGTTTTTGCAGACGGGGCAGAACCGAATAACGAAGTTCAGCCGCCTTGGACAGGTCGTAACTGCCGGTGGACTGGGCGTTTTCAATCTGCTCGTTCACCTGCTCGATTTCCTCACGGAGCTTCTGAACCTTGCCTATGGAGGACTTTTCGCTTTCCCACTGGGCTTTCATACTGCTGAACTTTTCGTTCAGGTCGGCAAGTTCGCCCTGAATGGTCTCCAGACGGTCGGCGGACAGCTTGTCGGTCTCCTTTTTCAGTGCCGCTTCCTCGATCTGAAGCTGTAGAATCCGACGGCGAACCTCATCCAGCTCCTGGGGCATGGAATTCATCTCGGATTTGATCATTGCACAGGCTTCGTCCACCAGGTCGATGGCTTTGTCGGGCAGGAAACGGTCGGAAATATAACGGTCGGACAGGGTTGCCGCCGAAATCAGAGCATTGTCGTGAATTTTGACGCCGTGATAGACCTCGTACCGCTCCTTCAGTCCACGGAGGATGGAGATGGTGTCCTCAACGGTGGGTTCGGGAACGTTGACCGGCTGGAAACGACGCTCCAGGGCGGCATCCTTTTCGATATACTTCCGGTATTCGTTCAGGGTCGTGGCACCGATGCAGTGCAGCTCGCCTCTGGCAAGCATCGGCTTCAGCAGATTGCCGGCATCCATGGCACCCTCTGTGGCACCTGCGCCCACAATGGTGTGAAGCTCGTCGATGAACAGAATGATCTTGCCGTCGGACGCCTTGATTTCGTTCAGCACCGCCTTCAGACGCTCCTCGAATTCGCCTCTGAATTTGGCACCTGCGATCAGCGCACCCATGTCCAGCGAGAACAGGGAGGTGTCCTTCAGATTCTGGGGAACATCGCCCTTGACGATACGCTGGGCAAGTCCCTCGGCAATGGCGGTTTTGCCTACGCCGGGTTCGCCGATCAGGCAGGGATTGTTCTTGGTCTTACGGGACAGGATCCGGATGACGTTGGCAATCTCCTCGTCACGCCCGATGACAGGGTCCAGCTTCTGGGCGCGGGCTTTTTCGCACAGATCGGTGCCGTATTTCTTCAGGGCATCGTAGGTTGCCTCGGGATTGTCCGAGTCGGCGGAGCGGTTGCCTCTGACCTCCTTCAGAGCGGACAGAAAAGCATCTTTTGTGATGCCGTAGCGACTGAGCAGGGCGGAGATTTTATCGGTGGGCTTTTCCATCAGTCCCAGCATCAGATGCTCGGCGGACAGATAGCTGTCGTGCATCTTCTCGGCTTCGCTTTCGGCAATACGGATGACCTCGGACAGCTCCCGGGAGGCGTACAGTTCGCCGCCCTGAACCTTCGGCAGCCGTCCGATCTCGGAGATCAGGTCACGGTGAAGGGAAGCCGCATCCACGCCCATTTTGGACAGCAGGCGGGGAAGGAGTCCCTCGGAGTCGGAAACCAGGGCGCAGAACAGATGCTCGGGCAGAAGAGAGGGATTGCCGTTCTCTTCGGCGAGATTCTGTGCCGTCCGCAGGGCTTCCATGGATTTTTGAGTATATTTGTTGTCTTTCATGTGTCAGACATCCTTTCTTGTACGGATTTTGGATAATTCTTGTATTGGTTTTGGATAAATTTTGTTGATTCGTCACGGAATCGGGTCGGGATCGCTAGATTCGCAGAACGTCCTGACGGCGGTAATACCGATCGCACAGGGACAAAATCGGGGAAACGGCAAGGGATTTGTCGCAGGATTGCTCGAAAAAGGAGCCGATGGCGTTGTTGAGCAGATTGATATATGCCACGATGCTATCCCCGATGACCTTCGGAGTGGGATTTGGGTGAGTGGGCTCCCGAAGCACCAATTCCCGTTCCAGCCTGCCGTCACGGACGGCGTATTTGGCATCGGGACAGTAGGCAGACTCCACGGTCTGCCACAGCTCGAAGAAATCCAGCAGTAGCAGAATCAGCTGATCGCTGCGGCTCCGCAGTCCTACCTTGAGCCAGCCGATTTCGGGCAGTGCCGCCTTGGACAGTTCGATGGAGAAGCGCAGGGAAGGGTTGTATTTGTAGACCAGTCTGGAGCGCACCGAGTATGCCGTTCCGCCGCTTTGGACGGGAAGAAAAACGCCGTCGGACAACCCTTCGTCCAGTCGGTCCAGAATCTGCCGCACCCACATTTCCGGAGTGACGCAGGAAACCGCCGATGCCAACAGCTCGTTGACCATCGCAGATCGGGAAAGCCCCTTTTGATAGGCGAGCCGATCGACGGCGGCAACAACCTCGTCGCTGAGAATCAGAGAATAGACGCTTTTGCTCATGGGATTTGTCCTTTCGGGTAAAATTTTTTTTGGAAACACCGATTTTCGGGGAGCGGGGTCCCTTGCTCACATCAATATTATAGCACAAAATGTGAAACGTGTCAAGAGGATTATATAATTTTATCTACACATTTTGTAAAGAATTTGTTGCAAAATTGAAAAGTCAGCCCGTGCGGAAGGTTGTCCGGCGGGAAATTCGCTTCGGAACGAAAAAAAGAGCAAAAAAGCCCTTGCAAAGAATGAGAAAATGTGATAGAATGAAGATACCCATTGACAATGAATCGCAAACAGGGGTAAATCAGGCAATCTCAGTATCAGTAAAGGAACGGTAACGAAAATGGTAAAATTGGTCAGACACGGCGTGTTCTACGAAAACGGGCAGTTTCTCGACGGTGCGGAAATCCCGGCAGAAGAGGCACGGAAGAACACCATGGCATATTCCATCCTCACCGCCCACAATCATTCGGGCAACGAGGAGAATTTCAAGATAAAATTTGATGCAATGGCATCCCACGACATCACCTATGTGGGCATCATCCAGACCGCCAGAGCATCGGGGTTGACGAAATTTCCCATCCCCTATGTGCTGACCAACTGTCACAATTCGCTGTGTGCCGTAGGCGGCACCATCAATGAGGACGACCATCTCTTCGGTCTGTCCGCCGCAAAAAAATACGGCGGCATCTTCGTCCCCGCCCATCAGTCGGTGATCCATTCCTATATGCGGGAGTGCTTTGCGGGATGCGGCAAGATGATTCTCGGCTCTGACTCCCATACAAGATACGGCGCACTGGGAACCCTTGCCATTGGCGAGGGCGGACCCGAGTTGGTCAAGCAGCTGCTCTGCCGTACTTACGACATTCCCCGTCCCGAGGTGATTGCCGTTCATCTGACCGGCAAGGTCCGCCCCGGTGTGGGTCCCCACGATGTGGCACTGGCACTGGTTGGGGCTACCTTCCCCGGCGGATTTGTCAAGAACAAGATTCTGGAGTTCGTCGGCGACGGCATTTCCGGACTGTCCATGGATTTCCGCAACGGTGTGGATGTTATGACCACCGAAACCACCTGCCTGTCCTCCATCTGGATGACCGATGAGAAGACCGAGGAATTCCTCGCCCTTCACGGCAGAGCCGGAGACTATCGTCGTCTGGCACCCAAGGGAGTCGCTTACTACGATGGACTGGTGGAGATTGATCTTTCCGCCGTCGAACCTATGATCGCACTGCCTTTCCACCCCTCCAACACCTACACCGTCCGGGATTTCCTGGCGAATGCCCCGACCTATCTGGAAAAGGTGGAGGAAACGGCAGAAAAGGAGCTGGGCGTCAAGCCGGACCTTCGCTCCAAATATCGTGACGGAAAATTCTATGTGGATCAGGGCGTCATTGCAGGCTGTGCAGGCGGCTCCTATGAAAATCTCTGCGCCGCCGCCGACATTCTGGCAGGCGGATCGGTGGGATCCGGCGGCTTCGGACTGTCGGTTTATCCCGCATCCCAGCCCACCCTGCTGGGTCTGCTCCGCACGGGAAGGGCGTCCACACTGGCAGAGGCAGGTGCCGTCCTGCGTACCGCCTTCTGCGGTCCCTGCTTCGGTGCAGGCGATGTTCCCGCCAACGGCGGACTGTCCATCCGTCATTCCACCCGTAATTTCCCCAACCGTGAAGGCTCCAAGCCCGGCGAGGGACAGATTGCGGCTGTGGCATTGATGGACTCCCGCTCCATTGCCGCAACGGCAAAAATGGGCGGCGTACTGACTCCCGCCACCGATCTGGAAGTGGAATACACCGCTCCCGATTATCGCTATGACGATACGGTTTACAGAAACCGGGTTTATAACGGCTTCGGACGGGCAAATCCCGAGGAAAAGCTGGTCTTTGGTCCGAATATCGCCGACTGGCCCGATTTCCCTGCGGCACCCGACACCTGCCTTCTGAAGGTGGCGAGCGTTCTGAAGGACCCCGTTACCACCACCGACGAGCTGATCCCTTCCGGCGAGACCTCGTCCTACCGTTCCAATCCCGAGCGGTTGTCCTCCTTTGCCCTGTCCAGACGGGATCCCTCCTATGTTCAGACTGCAAAGGAAGTCCGCACTCTGGAGGCGGGACGCAGAGTCGGAAAGGTTCCCGACGGGCTGTCGGAAATTTATGAGAAAATCGCACCCTACACCGATACCCCCAAGGAAGAGATTCTGCTGGGTACGCTGATCTATGCCGTCAAGCCGGGTGACGGCTCGGCAAGAGAGCAGGCGGCATCCTGTCAGAGGGTGCTGGGCGGCGTCGCCAATATCGCCATCGAATACGCCACCAAGAGATACCGCTCCAATCTGATCAACTGGGGTATGCTGCCCTTTACCGTTCCCGAAGACCCCAATCTGGAGAAGGGGGACTACATTCTGATTACCGGTGTCCGTGACCTGCTCCTGTCGGGAGCATCTGAGACGGTCGCCCACGTGATCGGTGGGGACGGCTCTGTTCGGGAGCTGATCCTGAGTCTCGGCAGTCTGTCCCCCGAGGAGAGGCAGATCATTGCCGACGGTTGCCTGATCAATCACTATCGGGTGTGATCCGACGTGCGGTTCGGCACAGTTGTCTGAGCGGACGGGTTGCGGCTTTGCCGTTTTCCCCTTCATCCCCTTAGCCATGAGCGGATAATTCCCTGTAGCAACAAGAATTGACAACATTTCTTTGCAAAATTTTAAAAATCGGAAGGAATTTTTCTTTTTCAATAGAATAAAAAGGTAGAGCATCCGTCCCTTTGACGGGGTCTACCGAAATCACCCTCCACAAATCCAATTTTGGCATCGACCATCTGCACGACTTTTGTCCTTGTGACCATCCCGCAAAAAGAAGTCCGGGTGACCGACTCCCCGTTTCGGGGAGCCGGTCCGCCCCGCATCCTGCACTCGGCTCGATGCCGTTTTTTATAGAAAGGTTTACGATATGGTTATTCCCGCTCTTTCCCTTGACAATTCGGATTTTCTGCAAAGTATCCGGAATTCCGGAATCTGGTCGGCACTGACCGGACACACCGCTGTCTTTCTGTACATGATCGCCCTTCTTCTCCTGCTGATCCTTTTCGTCGTCCTCCTGACCCTGCGGTTTCATCAGGTGCAGACGGTCGGCGCCAAAAGCGGCGGTTCCGCCAAGGGGGCGGAAGAGGAACCCCGGTTCTATCGGCTGTGTCAGACCGACCGTCAGACGGTGCAGACCCCCAAGGCGGATCCCGATCTGACCCTGTCCGAGCTTTGCACCCGTTTTCGGAATTTTGCCGCCGGACAGATGGGACTGTACTACGATGCCGATGTGATCCGATCCTTCGTCGCCGGGATGTCGGTGACCAAGCTGATCATTATGCAGGGCATTTCCGGCACCGGAAAAACCTCGCTGGCGTATGCCTTCGGAAAATTCATGGGCAACGATGCCGTGATGGTTCCCGTTCAGCCTTCCTGGAAGGACAGAACCGATCTGCTGGGCTATTTCAACGAGTTCACCGGCACCTTCCATGAGACCGAACTGCTCCAGAAGCTGTACGAGGCGGGAACCAACGACAGAGTCTATGTCGCCGTGCTGGACGAGATGAACATCGCCCGTGTGGAATATTATTTTGCCGAATTTCTGTCGGTTCTGGAACTACCCGACAGTCAGAGCCGCACCGTTGAGATCGTGTCCGACAGCCGTTCGGACGATCCCAAACGGCTGAAGAACGGCAAGCTCCACATTCCCGACACGGTCTGGTTCGTGGGAACGGCAAACAACGACGATTCGACCCTCGCCATCTCGGACAAGGTCTACGACCGTGCCATGGTGCTGGATCTGGATCGCCGGGCGAAGCCCTTTTCCGCCTCCGGGAGTGCCGAGGGCGTGAGTCTGACGGGAAATCAGCTGGACAGGCTGTTCCGTGAGGCAAGGGTGAAATATCGGCTCAGCGAAGAGGTGCGGGAGAAGATCGAGGCACTGGATGCCTATCTGATCGGACATCTGGGCATCACCTTCGGGAACCGGATTATGAGCCAGATCGAGGGCTTTATCCCGGTTTATCTCGCCTGCGGAGGCAGGGAGATGGACGGTGTGGATCAGATCATCGCCCGGAAGGTACTGCGGAAGCTGGAAAATCAGAATCCGGTTTATGTGCGCACCGAGGCAAAGGGGCTGGAGGATTGTCTGGACAACCTCTTCGGGGAGGACGGACTTCCCCTGTGCAGACGCACCCTTGGCAAATTCCTCCATTGAAAAATCGACCGACACAGAAGTCGGGCAACCTTCCCGAAAGGCAGGATAACAGATGAGCCTAACAAACGAAAAAAATGATAACTCCCGTGATCTGAAATATTATCGGGTTCTCCGAAGCCTTTGCAGGGAGCGGAGCAAGGGAAAACCGGCGTTTACCGAGGTCGGCGAGACCCCCTTTGAACTGACCTTCCGCAGTCAGCAGTGCGAGCTGTGCGACGACTGGATCGAGCAGATCGAGAACGCCATGCCCCATCTGGTTAAAGCGGTGGAGCAGCAGCGCAGTCAGATCAATAAGGAGGGGGACGTGGTACGCATTGACCGCGCCAAGCATCCCACCAAGGAATCGGTGCGCCATCTGGCGGGTCACTCGGAACTGCTCAAACCCCATCCCGATGACGAGGAACGTCTGGTTCCCGAGGAGATCTACATCATTGAAAATTCCGAAAACTACGCCGTCTATGAAAATCGCTTTCTTTACGCCCTGTTTCTTTACATCAAGGACTTTGTTTCCCTGAAATACCGTGAAATGGCAGGAGTCAGCGAGGGCAGGATGCTGGAACTGTGCAGCAGCATGGGGGTCAGCGACCGGGACAGCGAACTTCTCTGGCAGAATCGGATGACCGATACCCGTACCGCACGGGGAACCGATCCGACATCGCCTACCAAACGCCTGTCCGAAATTCTTGCCCAGATCGAAACCCTGCTTGCCACCGATCTGATGCAAGAGGTGGCGAAAGCCCCTCTGCTTCGTCCTCCGGTGGTTCAGACCAACGTTCTGCGGAGCAACCGCCATTTTGCGGCGGCATACGAGCTGTACTCCTATCTTCATGCCTACCGGGGCACCGGCTATCGGGTAGAAAGTCGGGAGGAGAGCAGAAAGGAACTGCCCCAAAGGGATCGGGAAATGCTGAGCGAGATCGGAGAAATGCTACGTCTGGTCTTTTCCGATCTGGCTTGCGACAGGGTACCCCAATTGGAGGAGCTTCTGAAAGAGGAAGAGATTCGGTATCATGAGGAGGTCCGGCAGGAGATTGCGGCAGGACGGGAGAAGCTGTCCGACAAGGAGTACATTGCACTGCTGGAAGACCGTCTTGAAAGGGTTCTTTTGGCTAATCGGGATTTGTCCGATCGGCTGACAGAATCGGAACGGCAGAATGCAGAGGCAGAGAGTCGGCTTGATGAGGCAAAGGTCCGCGCAGAGGAGCAGCTTCGGCGGATGGATTCGCTGGAGCAGGATGTCCGTGCGGCGATGAAGCAGGGCGAAAAGATGCTTTCCGATGAGGTTATCCGCTCGGAAAAGGCACTGTTGGAGCGGGATCGGCTCCACGAAAAGGAACTTTCCGAAAGGGAAGAGGTTTGGGAGCAGGAACGGGCTTTGCTTGTCGGACAGCTCAGAGGCTGTCGCCTGCTTGCCGGTGAAAAGGAAGAAGAAACCGATTACACCACAAGGGAACGGTTTCTGAGACTGGAGCGGGAGTATTTTGCCTTTGAGAAGTACTACAAGCATCAGTGGAGACTGGCGAAACAGCGAATCCGCAAGGAGGAACTGTTCAAAAAGGGCAAGAAAACGGCAGAAAACGGGGACGGACAGGGCTGAATCGGAAATCAGGTATGCGACTCCCTTTTGTGAAATCCCCCCAATTATTGTCGGAAATAACCTATTCGAACGATATTATTCCAACGGATTGGAGAAAGGCATTGACAACCCATATGAAAAAAGATAAAAAGGACAACCGACCCTCCCTTGCGGCATGGTTTTTGATTCCCGTGCTGATTTTGGGGATTCTGCTGATTCTCTCGCTGACGGTTCATACCACCGAGGAGGACAGCGAGGGATGGAGCCAGCTGCTCTCACTTCCCAAATCCATCGTGCTGATTCTGGCATTGGGCTTTCTGATTCTCTTCATTCTTCTGATTCTCTTCCTGATCGCCCTCCGCTTTCGGACGTCCTCCCGAAAAAATCTGTCGTGGAAAGGTTCCGCCAAGGGGGCGGAAGAGGAACCCCGGTTTTATCGGCTGTGTCAGACCGACCGTCAGACGGTGCAGACCCCCAAGGGGGACCCCAATCTGACCCTGTCCGAGCTTTGCACCCGTTTCCGGAATTTCGCCGCCGGACAGATGGGACTGTACTACGATGCCGACGTGATCCGATCCTTCGTCGCCGGGATGTCGGTGACCAAGCTGATCATTATGCAGGGCATTTCCGGCACCGGAAAAACCTCGCTGGCGTATGCCTTCGGAAAATTCATGGGCAACGATGCCGTGATGGTTCCCGTTCAGCCTTCCTGGAAGGACAGAACCGATCTGCTGGGCTATTTCAACGAGTTCACCGGCACCTTCCATGAGACCGAACTGCTCCAGAAGCTGTACGAGGCGGGAACCAACGACAGAGTCTATGTCGCCGTGCTGGACGAGATGAACATCGCCCGTGTGGAATATTATTTTGCCGAATTTCTGTCGGTTCTGGAACTACCCGACAGTCAGAGCCGCACCGTTGAGATCGTGTCCGACAGCCGTTCGGACGATCCCAAACGGCTGAAGAACGGCAAGCTCCACATTCCCGACACGGTCTGGTTCGTGGGAACGGCAAACAACGACGATTCGACCCTCGCCATCTCGGACAAGGTCTACGACCGTGCCATGGTGCTGGATCTGGATCGCCGGGCGAAGCCCTTTTCCGCCTCCGGGAGTGCCGAGGGCGTGAGTCTGACGGGAAATCAGCTGGACAGGCTGTTCCGTGAGGCAAGGGTGAAATATCGGCTCAGCGAAGAGGTGCGGGAGAAGATCGAGGCACTGGATGCCTATCTGATCGGACATCTGGGCATCACCTTCGGGAACCGGATTATGAGCCAGATCGAGGGCTTTATCCCGGTTTATCTCGCCTGCGGAGGCAGGGAGATGGACGGTGTGGATCAGATCATCGCCCGGAAGGTACTGCGGAAGCTGGAAAATCAGAATCCGGTTTATGTGCGCACCGAGGCAAAGGGGCTGGAGGATTGTCTGGACAACCTCTTCGGGGAGGACGGACTTCCCCTGTGCAGACGCACCCTTGGCAAATTCCTCCATTGAAAAATCGACCGACACAGAAGTCGGGCAACCTTCCCGAAAGGCAGGATAACAGATGAAAATACAAAATCCAAGAAAGAAAACCGTGATCCGGGACGGCGGAATCCGCATCCTTGCCACAGCTATCGTCAGTCTGGCATTGGTGCTGATTCTGCTGCTGACACTGGCGGTATTCGGACTGTTTTGGGACGACCCGTCGGTTCCCGATCAGAGTCCCGTGTACAGCGTCAATACCGAAGGGATCAGCAGCCGTCCCAAGCCCGCAATTGAAGAGACAAGCACCACGAGCAGCTCCTTTGAGCTTCGCTGTCTTGACCTTCAGGTGTATACCTCCTCAGACGGCGGGGACGGCTATGTCAGCTATACCCTTCGAATCTACAAGCGGGGGTCGGGCAAGCTGCGGATCACCGATCTCAGCTGTACCCAGTACAATGGGACCCGTTCGGTAAATACCGTCTATCTTGCCGCCGAGGACGGTTCGGACGATGATTGGGAAGAGGAAAGCTATCTGGATCTGCCCGGTGAGATGACCCTTCAGGGCGGCGACAGCCTGATGTTCGTTATCAAATGGGAAGATGATGTCGGAAGAACCGGCGGAACCTACATCGTCAAAAATCTGGAAGACTATATGGTGTCCGCTTCGGATCAGGAATGAACGGACACCGCAAATCACAAAAAATCGGGAAAGGAATCGGTAACAGAACATGACCTATGATGCGTATGTGGAAAAAATGCGGAAGATTGCCCGTCGGATCGACTTCGTCAAGCGGCACAAGCCGGTGTTCGTCATCCTTGCACTGGTGCTTTTGGCGGCAATTCTGGTACTGCTTTTCTACTCCGGTACCTTTTTCGGCGGAGCATACAGTGAAAATGCCGTATACGGAGACACTCCGAGCTACGGAGCCACTGCCTTTCTGGCATTCCCGGACTACCGTTTTGCCGAAACGGGCAGTGACGACTGGTCGGATGACTATCCCGAAAAGATCGGTTCCTATGAGATGATCGCCGAGACCCGCAATCCCTTCGGAACGGTGCGGCAGGTGGGCAGCAGTTTTGAAATCAGCCGACGGAATGCCAAGATCACCTTTCCCGATACCACCCTTTATTACGGCACCCGGGCATCGGAACTGGAAAGTCGGATCCGCGTGTCCAATCTGGCAGACGGCGACCGTCTGGACGGGGTGGAACTTTCGGTTACGGGGGAACTTCAGACCAGCCGGTCGGTGGAGATCCTCAATTTCCGTATTGTCAACCAAAACGGTGCCGACGTGACCGATTGCTACAATCTGACGGTGGAGTCGGGCTATCTGACGGTGATCAAACGGAAGCTGACGGTAGTGGCTTCAAGTGCGAGCAAGGTCTACGACGGAAATTTTTTGCAGAATCCCCAATGGACCCTTGAATCCGGCACCCTTCGGGAGGGCGACCGTCTGGACGTGACCGTGGAGGGCATGATCACCGAACCGGGCGTTGCCGTCAACAGCATTACCGGCAGAATCTACGATTCCGACGGCAACGATGTGACCGAAACGTACGATCTGATCCTTCAGGACGGCACGCTGACCGTGGAGCCAAGACGGCTGACAATCCAAACCCATTCGGCGACCAAGCAATACGACCGCTATGCCCTGTCGGAAATGGGCTATGACCTTTTGGGCGGCAGTCTGCTGTACGGACATCGGCTGGTCATTGAAGGGGTCACCTCCATTGTGAATGTGGGAACCGTCTCCAATCTTCTCCGTTTTTCCGTTCAGGACAGCAATGGCATGGATGTCAGTTCCTGCTATGAGATTGTTCAGACCAGCGGCGTACTGAAAGTGACCCCCATCGAGCTGTCCTTTACCACCGGCTCTGCCGAAAAGGTGTACGACGGGACTCCCCTTGTTTGCGAGAACTATACCCAGACAGGCGGAACCCTGCTTAAGGGGGACACGCTGAAGCCGGTATTCCGTCAGCTGACCAATGCCGGCAGTGCGGACAACAGTTTTGTCTGCACCATCCTCGACCCGGACGGTCAGGATGTGACGGCAAACTATCAGATCACGGCAACCTACGGCAAACTGACCGTGAAGAGACGGGAGATCACCCTGCAAACCGATACGGCGGAGAAATTCTACGACGGAACGCCCCTGTATTCCACCGGATATGTCCTGCTGGAGGGGACGCTGGCAGATCCCCATACCGCTCTCACGGCACTGTCTTATGCCAAGCAGACCCAGGTGGGCAGCCGGGTCAATGTGGTGTCCTTCGGACTGTATCTCCCGAGTGGCGAGGCGGTGACGACCAATTACGCCATCACCTATGTAAACGGAACCCTGACCGTCAAGGAATCGGACTACGTTCCTCCTGAGACCACACCCGGTACCACACCGGGTACCACACCCGGTACCACACCGGGTACCATACCGGGTACTGACCCGGGAGACCTGCCGATCACTCTGCCCGAGGGAATTCCCTCACTGGATCAGATTTCGGGGCTGGGCGATCTGTCGGGCGACATTCCCATGAACTCCGGACTTCCCGACTATCTGGGACCTCTGGGCAATCTGGTGGCAGAACAGAGCGGCTCCTACTACCTGCGTATGACCAGCTTCGGCGATTATCTGGGCGGCGGCAGATGGGGAATGCCGGATTTGTGTACCGAAAACCTGATACCGGGAATGCCGGAGCTTAGTGCTCTGGAAAGTGCCGGATATATTCTGAAAAACAGTTACAATTATCCCGTGCTGCCCGGGACGATCACACTTTACACCAATCCCGGCTACGACCTTCTTCCCGGTCTTGGTGTTGATTTGGACTATCCCAACGACTGCAATATGCCCTGGAGTCACGATGTGGCGGTCGGGTATTCGGTGAACTTCCTGCCTCAAGACGATCTGGAGGATATTCTGGCGTGCCGGCAGGACGGCTCCGTGTTGCTGGATGATGCTTACTACCAAAAATATTACGTCTACGCCAACTATCTGACGGTTCCCGACGATATACGGGCAGAAATGCTGACACTTGCCTCCCGGTATAAGCTCGCAGAGGACACCGATCCGGCTGCCATGATTCCGGCAGTCCGTGACTATATCCGTGGCTGCGCATCCTACAATCTGTTCTACGAGTCCTGCCCGGACGGGGTGGATCCCGTGATCTACTTCCTGACTGAGAGTCGGGAGGGGGTCTGCATCCATTTCGCCTCGGCGGCGGTGCTGATGTATCGGACGCTGGGGATTCCCGCCCGCTTGGTGGGAGGCTTCATGGTGGATGCCGAGGGCGGCAGGATGACCGCCTTCAATGCCCTGAATGCTCACGCATGGGTGGAAATCTATCTGGACAGCTTCGGTTGGATTCCCGTGGAAGTCACCGGAGACGGCTATATTACGCAGGGCGATGCTCTGGTTGTGGTACCGAATTCCGGGGAGAAGGACTATGACGGCTCGCCCCTGATTGCAGATGGCTATGAGATTCTTACCGGATCCCTTCGGGAGGGCGACTATATCATAGCAAAAGTCGGCGGAAGTCAGCTTTTCGCCGGATGTTCTTCCTCTTACTTCGAAATTCTTGAAATTCACGACAGTTCCGGCAGAGATGTGACCGACGAGTACGACCTGATCGTCCTGGACGGAACGCTGACGGTGAATCCCATTGAGATCAAGATAAATCCCGATGAGGTCAAGGTGTATCTTGGGACGGACCTGACGCTGCCGGCGATTTCGGAGCTGATGACCGAAGACATGCCGGAGGTTCTGTTTGGCGTAACGCCCATCGTCCGTATCAACTGTACGGGAGCAAAGCCTGACAGTGAAGACCCCGAACGGATTCACACCTTTATGGCATCAAAGGGAAGCATCCTCTACGAGTTTGACGTTGACGAGGACACCATTCCGGAGGGAAAGGCAACCCTCAGACTTGAAATCGAGTCCTTCCCCAGCGTCACGGTAGTGGACAAAAACGGCGACGAAGCCCTTTCTGCCGGCGAGGTTGAGAATGCAGGCATATTTGAGCCGATTCTGGTGACGGGACCCGACGGAAACGAATATATTGCCGTCAGCCTCACCATGGGGGATGCAAGTGCCGGATACGACGGAACGCCCCTGACCTGTCAGGATTTCCGACTGCTGTCGGGAGCCCTCAGGGAGGGAGATCAGATTGTGATAAAGTCGGGCAGCTATCAGCTTTATGCGGGAAGCACGGAAAACGTCTGCGGCAGTCTGGTTGTGCTGGATGCCCAGGGCAAGGATGTGACCCGGCTGTACAGCCTCACCGTTTATTCGGGCATACTGACCGTCACACCTGCTCCCCTTCCCCTTGCCAGACGGACGCTGACCGTCCCGGTTGACGGAAAACTGGAACTGACCGATGTGGCATGGTCGGATGGGATTGCGGCATTTCCGGCAAGCTATCGGCTCAGTGACGCAAACGGAACCGTTCGGCTGGAGGGCAGCCGCCTTTACGGAATCCGGACGGGGTCTGCGATTCTGGTCATGAACTGCGACCCGTGGGACCTTAACGGGGATGGCGTACCCGAATACGAGGCGGCATCCTATCCGTATCCCATCAGAGTGACGGAAAAGACCGAGCATCCGGTTCCCGTCATCCTGTGGGTGTCGCTGGGCGTCCTGATCGGTGCGTCGCTGCTTGCGGCGGGGATTCTGAGAAAACGGAACCGTAAGAAGCACCGATAAGAAGAGCAATCGCATATCGTAGATAACAAAAATGAGGCTGCAGCAAAAATTGTCGTTTTTGCTGCAGCCTCAAAGGTTGTTTTCTGAAGATGGGTTTGATGATAAATGGGAATATTGCCGCCCTTTTTGAGGGAGGTTTGCAGGTGGACGGAGGTTTTTACCCCAAAGGGTCAAATCTTTGGGAGGAGACTCCCTTTGTCGGCGGGGAGCATCTGCCGCCTGTGCCTATTCCACCTGGAGATGGGTCCGATCCAGTCCGATGACCACCTTTGTTCCAACACCCACGGTTGAGGTGATCTCCAGCGTGTGGGAAAGACGTCCGAGAATCGTCCTGCACAGGTATAGCCCCAGTCCGGTGGATTTCTGCTCCAGTCTGCCGTTATGCCCCGTGAATCCCTTCTGCCCGATTCTCGGCAGGTCGTCGGGAGCAATTCCTATGCCCGTGTCTTCGATGATCAGACTTCTTCCCTCGCTTCGGATCGTGATCCCGCCCTGTCGGGTGTATTTCAAACTGTTTTGCAGAATCTGTCCGATGACGAAGGAAAGCCACTTTTCATCGGTAAGAACCGTCAGAGAGGTGGGACGGAAGTCCAGCGACAGCTTTTTTCGGATAAACTGTCCCGCATAGGCGTGAATGACCGACCGGAGAATGCCGTCAAGATCGCACTGCCGGATGCGATAATCGGTGAACTCGCTTTCCATGCGAAGATAGCCCAGTGCCATCTCCACATACTGCTCGATCTCGAACAGTTCCCCTTCCGCCTCGGGACAGGCGATCTCCCCCGATTGCATCAGCAGCCGCATGGCGGCAATGGGGGTCTTGATCTGGTGCGCCCAGACGGTATAGTAGTCCTCCCGTTCCCGCCGCTCGGCGGTAAAACGGTCGGACAGGGCGGTGATTTCCCGATGGAGGCTTTCAATCAGCTGAATATCGTCCTCTTCGGCAAGATCGCAGGGCTTTGGCAGGTGCTCCAGACTCAGAGGCAGACCCTCTGCGATCTTCTTCATCAGAACGTGTCGGCGATAAAAGCGGACAAAGTCCACGATGGCGAGAATCAGGAGAAAAACCAGGCAAAGAATCCCGCCGTAGAGCAGTTCTGCGGCGGGAAGATCGGACAGCAGGGTGATGGCGGTGAGAATCAGGGCGCAGACCGGGACGGAAATCAGTTGCATCCGGATTTTCTTCAGATAGGACAAAAACAACATGAAAATGCCCCTTTCGATGCTTGTTTGCGGGGGAGTTTGTTCGGATACGGAAGTATCGTCAGACGAGGTATCCAATGCCCTTCTTGGTTTTGATGAAATCGGGAAGACCCACGCCCTCCAGCTTCTTGCGCAGGCGTCCCACGTTGACCGACAGGGTGTTCTCGTCCACGAAACTGTCCGATTTCCAGAGAGCGGTCATGATGGCATCCCGTGTGACCACCGATCCCCGGTTTTCCATGAGAATCCGGAGGATTCGGAACTCGTTTTTGCTCAGTTCCACCTCCTGATCCCCGTATCGGCAGCTGGAATCCGATCGGTTCAGCATCAGCCCCCGGTATTCCATCAACCCTATGTGGGGAGCAAAGTCATACGCCCGGCGGAGCAGTGCCTGAACCTTGGCGGTGAGGACCTCCAGATCGAAGGGCTTTGCGATAAAATCGTCGGCGCCCATGTTCATTGCCATGACGATATTCAGGTTGTCGGATGCCGAAGACAGGAAGAGAATGGGCACTTTTGAGAGCTTGCGGATCTCTGCGCACCAGTGATAACCGTTGAAGAAGGGCAGGGAAATGTCCAGAATCACCAGATGGGGGTCCGCCCGGACGAATTCGGCAGTGACTGACGCAAAATCGGACACGGTGAAGGTGTCACAGCCCCAGCCTCGGAACTGTTTTTGAATCGCCCCGGCGATCACGGGATCGTCCTCGACGATAAAAATGCGAAAATCCATGAGAACCCCCGCTTTTTGAAGTTTGAAGTAAGAGGCAATAGGAATCGGTTATTGTGATGAAGTACGGTAATTTTTCGCCCGTAAGGGCGAAAAGCAAGATTGAAGGCGCAGAGAGCGCAATTCTCCTTCGGCACTTCTCTTTTGGCAGAGCATTTTGACAAGTCGGAGCCTTCAAGGGAAAGCCCCCGAATGCGGTTCTTTCTCTTGTCAGTCTTCTGTCAGTCCTCGTATTCCTTCAGCATCCTGTTGACCATGGCAGTGATCTCGGATGCGGCAGTTTCAATGGCGATGTCTGCCTTGTAACTCTTGTCACGGGTGGCAACCTCCACAACGCCCCTTCCGCAGGTCTTGGGGCTGACCACCACACGGACGGGAATGCCGAACAGGTCGGCATCGGCGAACATGGAGCCGGGACGGATGTCACGGTTGTCGTACAGAACCTCCACGCCGGCATCCTGAAGATCGGCATACAGCTTGTCTGCAATGGAGTTGACCGTGGGATCGTCGGTGCGCAGATTGCAGATCTCTACCTGCCAGGGGGCGATGGTAATGGGCCAGATGGGTCCGTACTGGTCGTGGCTTTCCTGACAGATGGATGCCGACAGTCTGCCGACACCGATGCCGTAACAGCCCATGATGGGGTACTGTCTCTGTCCGTCACGGTCCAGATAGGTCATGTTCATGGATTTGGTGTACTTGGTTCCCAGCTGGAAGATGTTGCCGACCTCGATGCCCTTGAAGAGCTTGATGGAATGTCTGCCGCAGATCGGGCAGATTCCGCCGGAGGTCGCTTTGGCAACGTCCACGAAGACGGGATTGTCCACGTCACGGCTGATGTTGAAGTTTTTCAAATGGGTGTCTTCCTTGTTGGCACCGCAGACCAGATTGGAAGTGCCGGACAGCGAACGGTCGTAGACCACCGTCGCCTTGGCAGACAGTCCAACGGGTCCGATGAATCCGGGAACGATGCCGCAGTCCCCGTCAATCTCGGCGGCAGGATGAATGTTCTCACGCAGGTAGTTGCGCAGTTTGGTCTCGTTGACCTCCAGATCGCCCCGGATAAAGACGATCACATATTCGTCGGTCTCATTCTTCTGATAAACTACCGCCTTGCACAGCTTTTTCGCCTTGACCGACAGCAGATTGCAAAGAGCCTCGATGGTCTTGACGCCGGGGGTGGAGACTTCGGTCAGCTCTTCGGGCTCGGCGGGAGTTCCGTTGTCCACGATGCACTCTGCCGCTTCCACATTTGCCTTGTAGTCGCAGTCGGAGCAGATGGCAAGGGTGTCCTCGCCGATTTCGGACAGAAGCATGAACTCATGGGAGACGGAGCCGCCCATCATGCCCGAGTCGGACTTGACGGCAACCACGTTCTTTGCGCCCGCCTTCTTGTAGATGCGCACGTAAGCATCGTAGCAACGCTGATAGTACTGCTCCAGATCCTCCATAGAGGTGTGGAAGGAGTAAGCGTCCTTCATGGTGAACTCACGGACGCGGATAAGACCGCCTCTGGCACGAGGCTCGTCCCGGAACTTGGTCTGAATCTGATAGATCATGAAGGGAAAGTCGGTGTAGGATTTGGCGGTGTCTCTGGCAAGCTGAACTGCCGCCTCCTCGTGGGTCATGCCCAGTACCATGGGATTGCCGTTACGGTCGGTGAATCTTGCCATCTCACTGCCGATGGAGGTGTATCTGCCCGACTCCTCCCAGAGGGATGCAGGCATAACGACGGGGAAGAGAACCTCCTGACCGTCGATTTTGTCCATTTCACGGCGGATAATCTCCTCGATCTTGCGGGTGATTCGTTTTCCGGGCATGAACAGCGAATAGCTGCCGTTGCTCACATATTTCATATAGCCGCCCCGGATCATCTGGGCGTGACTCTCGATTACACAGTCCTTGGGGGCTTCCTTCAGCCGCTCTCCAAGCATTTTGCTGACCAGCATTTTTTTGTTCTCCTTTGTATGTGGGATTTTTATTACAGTCATGCCAATTGTACACCATTTCGGCGCATTTGTCAAGGGGTTTTGACCATTTTGATGGGCGTTCGGACGGGAATTGAGCGAGAAATTCCGCCTCAAAAAGAGCAGAGCGGCAGAACCGATTCTGCCGCTCTGAATTTGTCATGGGTCAGTCTTCGCCCGATTCGGGGGGAGCGAGTTTGACGGGGGTAGAGCTGTTCTCCGTTGTGCCGTCGCCCAACTGTCCGTGGCTGTTCAACCCCCAAAGGTAGAGCTCACCGTCGGTGGTGATGGCGGCACTGTTTAAATTGCAGAGACTGACAGAGGCAACCTTGCTCATGATTTTGACAGGCGTACCGCTGTCTGCCGTTTTTCCGTTGCCCAACTGACCGTATTTGTTCCATCCCCATAGGTAGAGGATGCCGCTTTTCGTGACGGCGGCAGTGAAATCGAAGCCGGTGCTGACCGATTGCACATTGTCCATGATTTTGACAGGGGACAGGAAGGCTTCAGTCGGATCCTCGCTGAGCCCGCATCCGATCTGTCCGGCGCAGTTGCTTCCCCACAGATAGAGTTTGCCGTCCTTGGTGATCGCCGCACTGTGCAAAAAACCGAGGCTGACCGATTGCACGTTGTCCATGACCTTGACCGGCGTCATACTGGACTTCCGGTTCCCGGTTCCGAGTTCCCCTTCGGCGTTGTCACCCCACAGATAAAGCGAGCCGTCGGTGGTGATCGCCGCAGTGTGCATGTAGCCAAGGCTGACCGATTGTACGTTGTCCATGATTTTGACGGGAACGGGACTGTCCTCTGCTGTACCGGTTCCGATCTCTCCGTTGGGGTTCTTCCCCCACAGATAGAGTTCACCGTCGGTGGTGATGGCGGCACTGCGGGTCTCTGAGAGGCAGACGGAGGCTACGTTTCTCATAATCCTGATCGGCGTTAAGCTGGATTTATTTTCAACGGTCCCCAGTTGTCCGTAGATGTTGCTTCCCCATAGGTAGAGATCTCCGCTTTCGGTAACGGCGGCACTGTGCATACTGCCCAGACTGACCGATTGCACATTGTCCATGATTTTGACGGGAACAGGACTGTCCTCCTTCGTACCGTTGCCCAGTTGCCCGTTGGTATTTATGCCCCACATATAGAGGGAGCCGTCCCCGGTAATGGCGGCATAGCAGGATTGTCCGGCACAGACGGTCTTCCACTGGTTCCCGGGTACCTCCGGTTCGGTTGGCGATTCCGATGGGATGGTGGCAGAGACGGTGGTGCTGAAGGTGTCCGTGGGAATACCGGTGGCGGTATCCGTTCCGGTGCCAATGCCGACATCCGTGCCGGTGTCACTGCTGTTTGCCGGTGTCTCTGTATTGCATCCGGCGAGCAGGGGCAGGGAGAGGGTCAGGGATAAAAGAAGGGAGAGGATGTTTTGGACTTTCATGGTTGTCCTCCTTGGTAATTCTGATTTTGGCGTTTTCCTGAACGACTTCTGACATCTGAATCTATTATACCTAATCCGGAAGAATTTGTCAAGCCGTTGGCGGCGTTTTTTCGCCCTGAAAAGATGTTGCGGCTGTCTTGACAATCCGACGAAAATATGCTAAAATAAAGGGAAATCGTAAATTCTTGGGATTGAGAGGGCATTTCGGTGGGTACACTGGGATTCTGGGTCATGACGCTCTTTTTCATCGTCCTGATCGGACTGTTGAATGAGCGGATTTTTCATTTGCAGGGCGACATTGCACTCCTGCTCTTTACGCTGATTTTCTGCGGAGTTTTTTTTGCCCTCGGGCGGATCCCCGGATTGGAGAGCCTCCGGTCACTGATCCCTTCGGGAGACAATTTCCGGTTCGGCGAGTACCTTTTGGATTTCGTTCTCTGCTTTATGCTGTTTGCCGGAGCGGGCAAGCTGAATTTCCGCAAATTCAGACAGAATCTGAAGGTCATCAGTCTGCTGGCTCTGCTGACCACCGTCATTTCTTCGGCGGTCTACGGACTGCTGTTCTGGCTGGTTGCCCTGATCTTCGGTCTGCCGGTCAACCTTTGGGTCTGCCTGCTGATCGGGTGCATCGTCTCCCCCACCGATCCCATTGCCGCAACGGCAATTCTGAACAAACTGGGACTTTCCAAGAATGTCACCGCCGTCATTGAAAGCGAGTCGCTGTTCAACGACGGCATCGGCGTGGCACTGTTCGTCTTCGTGGGGAGCATCGTCAAGCAGGACGGCACGGCAAACTTCTTTCTGGTCATGGCAAAAGAGGTGCTGGGTGCCGTGGTGGTTGCCCTTGTCTTCTCCTTCCTGCTTTTCCAACTGCTGAAACTGACCAAGGACCCCGTCATGCACATCGTGATCAGCCTTGTGGACGTGGGAGCGGTCTATGTGGTCTGCGAACACGCCGGATTTTCGGGAGTTCTTGCCTCGGTCATCTGCGGAATGTATTTCTCCTGGAGCATGGGCAAGATCGAGCGCAGACGGGCAGTGGTGGACTCCCGCAACCTGTACGTGGATTTCTGGGAGGTGCTGGAGTCGGTGCTGAACTCGATTCTCTTCGTTCTGGTGGGACTGTCGGTGCTGTCACTGGAGATCAGCTCCTATGCCCTGATCGTCATTCCTTTTGCGATTCTGATCGCAATTCTCTCCCGGTGGGCGGGGGCGGGATCGTCTGCCCTGCTGACCGGAAAACGGAGCATTCCCGGAGGCTACTGCCTGTCCGAATTCGTCATGCTGATGACCTGGAGTGCCCTGAAAGGGGGACTGACCCTGGCATTGGCACTGAGTACCAAGGAATTTCTCAGCGAACCGGTTTATCTGATCGTGCAGAACAGTGCCTTCTTCATCATCCTGTTCACCGTGCTGGTGCAGGGCATGACGGTCAAGCCGGTCTATCGGAAGATTGAGAAGCATAAGGCGGCAAGACTGTCGGAAAAAGCAGATTCGGGAAAACATGGACAACTGATTTGGATGCGGAAAGGGAGGACAGGAAGACTATGAAAATCATCATTGTGGGAATGGGACGGGTCGGACGGATGCTTGCCGATCGGATTCCCCGTGACGGACACGACGTAACGGTCATTGATCGCAGTCAGAAGGCTGTGGAAGAAGTTACCGATAAATACAACGTAGGCGGAGTCTGCGGCAGCGGGATCACACGTGCCACACTGATGAAAGCCGGGGCGGACACCGCCGATCTGATCATCTCGGTGACGGGATCGGACGAGATCAATGTCATGTGCTGTGCGGCGGCAAAGAGTTACGGCACCCGATATGCGGTGGCAGTGGTTCACAATCCCGATTTCTCGGAGGAAACCGAAAGTCTGAACCGGGATTTCAAAATTGATTTCACCGTCAATCCCCAGCTGGACACGGCAGCAGAGATGGCAATGCACATCGGTCTGCCCGGAACGGTTCATGCGGAGGGCTTTTTCGGCTCTTCGGTGGTGCTTTTCTCCTATACGGTCGGGGACGGCTCCCCACTGGTGGGAATGTCCCTGCGGCAGATTCGGGAGTACTTTGAAACCAATCTGCTGGTGGGAACGGTGTCCAGAAAGGGGAAGGTGCTGATTCCCAACGGCGCACTGGTGATAGAACGGCAGGATGTGCTGGGTCTGATCGTTCCCAACGACTCCATGAAGCAGGTTCTGACCAAGTTGGAACTGATGAAGAAGCCGGCGAAGAGCGTTCTGATCGTTGGCGGCGGCACCGTCTGCTATTATCTGGCGAAACGGCTGCTTTCGGAGCATAAATCGGTGACGGTCATCGAGTCCGACAAGGATCGGTGCGTGGAACTGGCGAACCTTCTTCCCGATGCCAACGTCTGTTTCGGGGAGGGAACCGATGCCGATGTGCTGAAGGAGGAGGGCATCGAGTCGGCGGACGCCTGCGTATCGCTGACCGGCAAGGACGAGGACAATCTGGCGATCTCCATGTTTGCCTGGTCCTGTAAGGTGCCGTCGATTCTGACCAAGCTGACCTCTCCTTCCTATGAGAGACTGCTTCACAGCGTCAATATCCAGAACACCTTCTCCCCTGCGGTGATTTCGGTGGATCGGATTCTCGCCTGCGTGCGCAATCTGGCGGTCTACAATGAGAAGGGCAACGACATCCAGCGTCTCTACCGGATTGCCGATGCACAGGCAGAGGCAACCGAGTTTATCGCTTATCCCACCGGGAAAAAGCTGGGAATCCCCCTGAAATCTTCCGAAATGAAGCTGAAAAAACACATTTTGCTGGGAGCGATTCTTCGCGGGGATCAGGCGATCATCCCCGACGGCAACACGGTGATTCTGGAGGGCGATCATGTCATCGTCATTTCCGCCGTCAAAGCCGCCCTGAATACGCTGGACGACATTTTTTTATAAGGCTTGGGACTCCCTTCCGCCGGTGAATTTATCCGTTTGGATCCTGTGGATGCGTTTCGGATAAGGAAAAAGTAAAATAATAAGACACTTTCGCAAAATCGTATGGATATGCGTTCGGCTTTATTGCGATTTTGTCCAAAATGTGCCAAATTGGTAAACTTTTTTCCACACCCCTGATTTTTGCGAAAATCGGCTTGACAATCGGCGGGAAAAGGGTTATAATACCATAATAAGCGAATGAAAACGGAAATGAATCATGATAATAAATGTGAATTCGGAGGCAGTGCTGTGGACAATCGGAATGTGGTGCGGAAAAGCACCCTTTATATTCTGACATGGACGCTGATCCTCAGCCTCCTGATGCAAAGCGTCTTTCTGATCATCGGAAAATGGGACTATACCGTTCTGCTGGGCAATCTTCTGTCGGCAGCTGCGGCAGTCCTGAATTTTTGGTGGTATGCCGTCGCACTGTCCCGTGCCGCCGGCGAGGAGGATGAAAAGCTTCAGCGTCAGAAGATCCGGACCTCCTTTCTGTTAAGAAGACTGATGTACATCGTGATCGCCGCCCTGGGACTGTTGCTTCCGAAAATCTTCAATCCCTTCGCCGTGATCATTCCCCTGTTCTTCCCGCCCATCGCCCAGATGTTTTTTCCTCTGTTCAAAAATATGCGGGACTGACCTGCTGCAAACGGGTCTTCTGACGAAAAATCCTTTTGAATGAACCTTTTGGATGAAGATGAAAAGGAAAGAATCAAAATGAAATCAGAAAAACAATCAAGAAGTGTCGGCTTTGTCTTAGTGGACATTCTCTGCCTGGCACTGGCAATCCTGCCCTTTGTCTTCGGTATGACCCTTCGGGTGCTGACCCATGAAGCGGAAGAGGGCATTTCCATTACGGGTGCGCAGATTTTCTTCACCGTCAATATGCCCTTCCAGAACCTTCCCATTTCCGAGGCGCAGGTCAACTCCTGGCTGGTGATCCTGTCCATCCTGGGCATCTGCTTCTATCTGACCCACGGTCTGGTCACCGGAACCAAGGGCGAAAGACTGCTGAAGCGTCAGATCTTTGCCGAGTGGATCGTGGAGAAGACCCAGAGTATGGTTCTGGAGAATATGGGCGAATTCTTCAGGGGATTTGCTCCCTTTATCGCTGCGATCATGGGACTTTCGGCATTTTCCTCTCTCTCTACCCTGATCGGACTGTATCCCCCGACCTCTGATCTGAACATCATCGCCGGCTGGGCAATCGCCGTCTTCGTGCTGATCACCTATTACAAGCTCAAGGGCGGTGTTCTGAACTATTTCAAGGGCTACGCCGAACCGGTTGCCATCCTGACGCCCATCAATATCATCAGCGAGGTGGCAACGCCCGTGTCCATGACCTTCCGTCATTACGGCAACGTGCTGTCGGGTACGGTCATCTCGGCACTGCTGGCGACCGGACTTCAGGGACTGTCTGCCATGCTGCTTGGCCGGCTGCCCGGAATTCTCGGTGAGTTTCCCCTGTTTCAGGTGGGAATTCCCGCCATCCTGTCGCTGTATTTCGACATTTTCAGCGGATGTCTCCAGGCGTTCATCTTCGCTATGCTGACCATGCTGTATATCGCCAACGGCTTCCCTGAGGATAAGTGGCAGGAACGTCAGAGGCGACGTGCGGCAAGGAAGGCGGCAAGGGCTTAAGCGGAGCTCCGGGGAAAGCGATACCCCGAAAAAATCAATCAAAATCAAAGGAAATTTCTAAAATCTGTCCCAATACGCAGAAAATCATTTATGCGTATCAAATATACCCAAACGAAAGGTTGGAAAAAACTATGTTGGAACTTGCAATCGGAATTATTCTGGGATGCTGCGCACTGGGCGCAGGACTTGCTATGATCGCCGGTATCGGACCCGGTATCGGAGAAGGTAACGCTGTTGCGAAGGCTTTGGAGGCAATCGGTCGCCAGCCTGAATGCAAGGGTTCGGTTACCACCACCATGCTGATGGGCTGTGCAATCGCAGAGACCACCGGTCTGTATGCACTGGTTATCGCCATTCTGCTGATCTTCCTTGCCCCCAATCTGCTGGTGAATGTTCTTCTGAACGCCATCGGATAAGCGGGGAGTGACATTCAT
The DNA here is from genome assembly GCA_051868045.1 of Eubacteriales bacterium. Lineage (GTDB taxonomy): Bacteria > Bacillota > Clostridia > Oscillospirales > CAG-272 > CAKSQF01. The sequence continues at coordinate 48,302 of JBJDZN010000041.1, read as the reverse complement.
GCAAAGTCAATTTTTGCCAATTTTGGCGTTGGCGGCAACCCAGGAAGTGATCTCGTTCAATCTCTGGCAGATGTTGATCTCCTTATGCAACCTGCTGATCCTTTTCCTGATTCTCAAAAAGTTCCTCTATAAGCCGGTGCGCAAGATGCTTGCGGCAAGGCAGAAGGAGCTGGACGATACGGTGAAGGAGACCGAGGATGCCAAAGCGGGTGCCGAGGCTGATGCCGCAAAATGGGCAGAGAAGCTCTCCAAGGCTGACGAGGAGTCGGACCGCAGAATCCGCACTGCCACCGATCTGGCAAAGAGTGAGTCGGAAAAGATTCTTGCAAATGCGAAGGCGGACGCCGACCAGATGGTTCGGTCTGCCAAGGATCAGATTGAACTGGAGCAGAGAGCGGCGGATCAGCAGATGAAAAAGGAAATCGCCGATCTGTCTGCTGCGCTGGCAGAGAAAATGCTGGAGCGTGAGATCAATCCGAAGGATCACGACCGTTTGATTGAGTCCTTCCTGACACAGCTGGACGAACCGGAAACGAAGTAACGATTTTACGATTGAAAGGCATGGTCAATTAAGTTGAAGCAGAGCAGTAAGGAATATGCAATGGCACTCTTCTCGCTGGCAACCGAAAGCAGCAGCGAGAAGCAAACCCTTGCGGCACTTGAACAGGTAAGGGACCTTCTGACCGAAAATCCCGGTTACGTCCTCTTTCTCTCCTGTCCCACCATCCCCAAGTCGGAGCGCACCGCCGCATTGGCAGAGGCTTTCGGGGACAGCCTTCCCGAGTATGTCCTTTCCTTTTTGCAGATCCTGACCGAAAAGAACCATGCGCACCTGATTCCCGACTGCATAGCAGATTATCGGGAGTTGTACGACAAGGCGGCGGGAATCCTGCCTGCCAAGGTGCGCTCGGCAAGAGAGCTGACAAAGGACGAGATCGCCCGTCTGAAAACGGCTCTGGAAAAGAAATTTCACAAGAGTGTCAGGCTTTTTTGCGACTGCGATCCTACCCTGCTTGGGGGAATGGTCGTGGAAATTGACGGTGTCCGCATTGACGGCAGTCTGCGGCACCGACTTAGTGATGTAAAGGAAGTGATGCAGGAATGAGCAGAACGCCCGAAGAAATCAGTCAGATTCTGAAAAATCAGATCAAAAATTATAAATCCCGCATGGACCTGACCGAAACCGGCTCGGTTATCCTGGTCGGAGACGGTATTGCCCGTGCTTACGGACTGCAGAATTGTATGGCGAACGAGCTTCTGACCTTCGAGGACGGAAGCTACGGCATGGCGCAGAACCTGGAGGAGGAGACCGTCTCGATTGCTATCCTGTCGGATGCCGGTGACATCCGTGAGGGTACCAAGGTCAGCCGCACCGGAAAGGTCCTGTCGGTTCCGGTAGGCGAGGGACTGATGGGGCGCATTGTCAACGCCCTGGGTCAGCCTATCGACGGTAAGGGACCCATTTCCTATGCGGGAACCAGACCGGTAGAGTCGGAGGCTCCCGGTATTATCGCCCGTAAGAGCGTGTCGGTTCCCCTCCAGACCGGAATCAAGGCGATCGACGCCATGATTCCCATCGGAAGAGGACAGCGTGAGCTGATCATCGGCGACCGTCAGACCGGTAAGACCGAGATCGCCATCGACACCATCCTGAACCAGAAGGGTCAGAATGTCATTTGTATTTACGTGGCAATCGGACAGAAGGCAACGTCGGTGTCCTCTCTGGCAAGAGAGCTGGAAAAGGGCGGCGCACTGGGATACACCATCATCGTTTCGGCAACCGCATCCGAAAGCGCACCCCTTCAGTATATCGCCCCCTATGCAGGCTGTGCAATGGCGGAATACTTCCGTGAGCAGGGGAAGGACGTGCTGATCGTCTACGACGATCTGTCTAAGCACGCCGTGGCATACCGTGCCCTGTCCCTGCTGATCCGCCGTCCCCCGGGAAGAGAGGCCTTCCCCGGAGACGTCTTCTATCTTCACTCCCGTCTGCTGGAACGTGCCGCCTGCGTGGCGGACGAGTACGGCGGAGGTTCCATCACCGCACTGCCCCTGATTGAGACTCAGGCAGGCGACGTGTCCGCCTATATCCCCACCAACGTCATCTCCATCACCGACGGTCAGATCTTTCTGGAGACCGGACTGTTTCATGCAGGCATCATGCCCGCCATTAACCCCGGTATTTCGGTCAGCCGTGTGGGCGGTTCTGCCCAGCTGAAGGCAATGAAGAAGGTTTCGGGCGATCTGAAACTGCTGTATTCTCAGTACCGGGAATTGCAGTCCTTCGCTCAGTTCGGCTCCGATCTGGATGCCGATACCAAATCCCGTCTGGCATTGGGTGAGCGGATCGTGGAGGTTCTGAAGCAGAAGCGCAATTCTCCCGTCCGTGCCGGCTGTCAGGTCGTCATCGTTTACGGCGTCACCAAGGGGTATCTCGATCACGTGCCGGTTAACAAGGTTGCCGACTACGAGAAGAGACTGTATGAACTTCTGGAGATGTACTACTCCGATCTTCTGGATCGGTTCGAGCAGGGCTTCTATGAACCCGAGGATGTGGAGAAGATGAAGGAAGCCCTGAATCGGATGAAGGAAGTTTCCTTCTGATAGGATTGAAACGCCCCTGCCAGCCGGGGGGATTCAGAAAGGTAGATTCAAAATGGCAACTGATCGGAAAGCGATCCGGACATCCATACAGAGCATCACAGCCACCCTGCACCTGACCAAGGCGATGGGGCTTGTGGCGTCCTCCAAGATGCGCCGTGCAAACGAGAATATGATGAAGAGCCGGCAGTACGTCGCCACCTTCAAGCAGGCGATGGACCTGCTGACTGCCTCTCATGAGTGCGAGCAGTCCGCCTATTTCGGAGCCCGTCAGGGAAACCGCACCCGGCTGATCGTCATCGCCGGAGACCGGGGACTTGCCGGAGGATACAATAACAATGTCTTCCGCCTGGTCGCCGAATTGAATCCCGATTCGGTGATCCCCATCGGCAGGCGAGCCTGTGATAAATATCATGGGGAAAGCTGTTCCTCCGAACGCTATTCTCCCTCCGACGCCGAAAAACTGGTGTCGGAACTCTGCCGGGATTTTCTGGCAGGAGAATATGACCGGCTGGGAATTGTCTATACGAAATACGTCTCGGTGCTGACCCAGACTCCCGAAGTCAAATGGATTCTGCCCCTTGTCCGTGAGGAGGGAGCAAGAGATCCGGGAGGTGTGATCTTCGAGCCGGACGAAAAAACGATTCTGGACTTTGTGGTCCCCGAATATCTGACCGGACTTCTTTGCGGATGCCTTCGTGAGAGCTTTGCTTCAGAAGTGGTGTCCCGCAGAAATGCCATGGACAGTGCCGGCAAGAATGCCGAGGCAATGATCGACGATCTGACCCTTGCCTACAATCGCGCCCGTCAGGGTGCCATCACTCAGGAAATCACGGAAATCGTTGCCGGATCGGATAACTGATCCGGGAACGTTCCGTCCTCTGTCCGAGAAAGGAAAATCAGAATATGAGCAAATCAATCGGCAGCGTTGCACAGGTTATGGGACCTGTGGTGGATGTTCGCTTTGCGGAAGGCGAGCTTCCTTCGCTGAATAACGCACTGACCGTTCCCATCGGCGACCGAACCCTGACCGTGGAGGTCGCCCAGCACATCGGCGACAATACCGCACGCTGTATCGCCATGGCATCTACCGACGGTCTGAAACGGGGTACTCCTGTCACCGATACGGGTGCGCCCATCAGCGTCCCCGTGGGAAGGGAAACGCTGGGACGAATCTTCAACGTCCTGGGTCAGGCTGTGGACAACAAGCCCGATCCTGAAGGCGTGGAAAAGTGGTCGATCCACCGTCCCCCTCCTGATTACGATGAACTTGCAACCTCCACCGAGATTCTGGAGACCGGCATCAAGGTCATCGACCTGATCTGTCCCTACGCTAAGGGCGGTAAGATCGGTCTGTTCGGCGGTGCAGGCGTGGGCAAGACCGTCCTGATCATGGAGCTGATTCATAACATCGCCAAGGAGCACGGCGGCATTTCGGTCTTCACCGGAGTCGGCGAGCGTACCCGTGAGGGTAACGACCTCTATTATGAAATGATGCAGTCGGGGGTTCTGAACAGTACCGCACTGGTCTACGGGCAGATGAACGAGCCTCCCGGAGCGAGAATGCGGGTAGGTCTGTCGGGTCTGACCATGGCGGAATACTTCCGTGACACCGAGGGTCAGGACGTGCTGCTGTTTATCGACAACATTTTCCGATTCACTCAGGCAGGTTCCGAGGTATCGGCACTGCTGGGACGTATGCCCTCGGCGGTGGGCTATCAGCCCACCCTGGCAAACGAAATGGGTGCCCTTCAGGAACGGATTACCTCCACTAAGCGGGGGTCCATCACCTCGGTACAGGCGGTCTATGTGCCTGCCGATGACCTGACCGACCCTGCTCCCGCCACGACTTTCGCCCATCTGGACGCCACCACCGTTCTTGCCCGCAGCATCGCTACCCAGGGTATCTATCCTGCGGTTGACCCTCTGGAGTCCACCAGCCGGATCCTGTCCCCCGATCTTGTGGGAGAGGAGCATTACCGTGTGGCAAGAGAGGTTCAGCGAATCCTCCAGAGATACAAGGAACTGATGGACATCATCGCCATCATGGGTATGGATGAGCTGTCGGATGACGACAAGCTGCTGGTGTCGAGAGCCAGAAAGATTCAGCGATTCCTTTCCCAGCCCCTGTTTGTGTCCGAAAAGTTCAACGGATTCCACGGCGTATACGTTCCCCTGTCCGAGACGGTACGGGGATTTGCCGAGATCATCGACGGTAAGCACGACGATCTGCCCGAGTCGGCGTTCCTGTATGTTGGAACCATTGACGAGGCAGTGGAAAAGGCGAAGAAGGCGGAAACCGAATGAGCAGCTTTCGATTGACGGTTTCCACGCCCGACGGATCGGTCTTTGACGGGCAGGCTGAGGGACTGATGCTCAGGGGCGCACTGGGTGATCTGGCGGTGCTGGCGGGGCATATCCCCATGATTACCACCGTTCGTCCGGGAAAGTGCCGGATCCTTCTGGAGGAGGATCGGGAGCTGACCGCCCATACCGAGGGTGGACTGCTGACCGTCACCAAGGACGGTACGATCCTGCTTTGCTCCACCTTTGTCAAAGAGGACGAGGATTGAGTTTTATTCCTTCCAAATATCAAAACCGAGGCAACGGCACTTTCGTGCGATTGCCTCGGTTGATTTGATTTGCCATTGCTTTATCGGTATCTCTCGATTTGACTCTTATCTCCGATTCCGGTTTCCGCCGACGATGATCAGCAGGCGGAGCAGTTGCATCAGAGAGACGGCAAGGGCGGCGACATAGGTCATGGCGGCAGCCGTCAGAACCTTTCTCGAACCTTGAAGTTCATCTTCGTCCAGAATTCCGTAGGACTCCAGACAGCGCATGGCTCTGCGGCTGGCGTCAAATTCGGTGGGCAGGGTCACCAATTGGAACAGGGTGGACAGTCCGAAGCAGATCACCCCCGCATAGGCGATCCAGATAAACTGAGAGCCTACCGATGTCAGAATAAGACCAAGAAGAATCAGGGGCAATGCCAGTTTGGAGCCGACATTGGTTATCGGAATGATGGCGTTGCGAATCCTCAAAGGAGCATAATTTTCTGACTTCTGAATGGCATGACCGACCTCGTGGGCGGCAACCCCGATGGCGGCAGTGGAGGTTCCGTTATAGACGTCGGGCGACAGGCGGATCACTTCCGCCCGTGGATCGTAGTGATCCGTCAACTTGCCGTTGATCCGCTCTATCCGGATGTGACTGAGTCCGTTGGAGGCAAGGATCCGTTCGGCTGCCTCCCGACCGGTGATTCCTCTGCGGCTGATCTGTTCCGAATAGCGATTGAAGGTGCTGTTCACCTTTACACCGGCGATCATGGCAAAGATCACTGCCGGAAGAACCAGCAGGATATATAGCCAATCCATATAGAAAAATGGCATCAAAATCCTCCGTTCTGTCATTGTAAGCAAAATGGATTTGAACCTTCTCCTTTTGGAAGGACCGCAAGGAGAAGGAAACTGCCGTTACTGATCCTCGCTCTCGGCAAACTTGTTGGCATCATTGACCACGGCGGCGTAATCCTCAAAGGAACGGGGGGAGGTCATGGTTGCCATTTCATCGTAGAGCCAGAAGAAACAGCCGGTGATGTATTTCTCGTTGGAAGAAAGGAAGTCCGAAGTGGTGGAAATGTCGGTTCTGGATGCCCAAAGACCGGGGATAACGTCCATTCCGAAGGCACGCTTCCAAGTGCTGAGCTGGGAAACGTTTCCTGCACCGCCGTCATAGCACTGAACATAGACACGATCCACGTTGTCGCCGAGATTTTCCTTGACCTGCACCCACATATCCATCCTGGTGTAGGGGCAGAGAGTGACCTTGACGCCCATATCTTCGCACATTTTGCCGAAATCGGTCAGAACGTTCACATCATAGCAGCTTTCGTCGTCGAAGTTGACGGCATCGGCGTCATAGGCGTCGATCAGTGCCTTGAAGTTCTTGTAGAGAACGGTGTCGCTGCCGGTGCCGTCCCGAGCCATCAGCGTTCCGATGTTCTCAAAATCCGCACAGCCCCATGCGCCGACGGACAGTTCCACACGGTTGACGGTGGAGTCTCCGCCCTTGATCTGGTTCCATGTTGCCGTATATCGGCTATTTGCGACAATTTCGCCGTCCCTTGCGACTTCGACATCGTTGAGCCACAGGGAACCGTCGTCATGGACATGAACCGACCAGACGATGACGGTGTCGTAGCCCGAATTGCGGATCTGCTCAAGATAGCCGGTACGGCTGATGAGTCCGGTTACGAGGGGTCCGCCGCCGAAGAAGGCCGTCACCCATCCGTCATCTTCAATGGCGGGTTCGGTGAGAGGGGTGGTTTCGGGAGCGGAGGTTTCCTCGGTTGCGGTCAGATTGTCGGTGTTTTGGGTGGTACCGTCCGTGGTCACCGAAGAGGTGCCGCCGTCACATCCGGTCAGGATGAAGGAAGCGGACAGAAGAAGGGTGCAGAGCAGGGAAGAAATGCGTTTACTTTGGTTTTTCATGTTTTACTCTCCTAGTATAACCGATTTTTGGCGGATAATCGAAAAAAATTTGCCTGATTTTTGATTTCCGCCGGGTGTCTGACCCTATTATAGCATATTTTTCGGCTCTTTGCAAGATGTAAAATAAAGATTTTGGAGCGATTCCCAAAAAAACAGCAATGGAACGCCCTGTCGGACTTGGCAGGAAACGGCGGAGACGTCCGGAATTTTTGACAAAGCAAAACCGGTAAAATCACCGGTTTTTGTGCCAACCTCCGAAATTCAAAAAAATCAGAAAGGACCCTTGACAAAAAGGGAATGAATGTGTTATACTGTTATCAGGATCATATGACTGACGGATTTGTGGTGAACCACGGGGGAATATGATCTGTATGCGCCGACCGTCTGGGCAGTTGATTGCGGCATATGCCGCATAAGACCTGGATGTCTGCGCCTTTTTTATTGCATAATTCGGCAGAACGGAATGAAAGGAACCCGTTTTGTCGAGAATGGTTTTAAGTTTGAAAGGATGGAATGAAAAATGGAAAACGCATGGAATGGATTTGTCGGCGGCGCATGGGAGAGTGAAATCAACGTTCGGGATTTTATCCTGAAGAATTACACTCCCTATGACGGAGATGCCTCTTTTCTGGAAGGTCCTACCGAGGACACGAAGGCTCTTTGGAAGCAGGTCATGGAGCTGAACAAGCAGGAGAGAGAGGCGGGCGGCGTTCTGGATATGGACACCAGGACCGTATCCACCATTACCTCTCACGCTGCCGGTTATCTGGATAAGGAGAAGGAGAAGATTGTCGGATTCCAGACCGACAAGCCCTTCAAGCGCGCCTTCCAGCCCTACGGCGGCATCCGTATGGCAACTCAGGCGTGCGCAGCTTACGGCTACACGGTTGATCCCGAAATGCAGGAGTTCTTCACGATCCACAGAAAGACCCACAATGCAGGCGTTTTTGATGCCTATACTCCCGAAATGCGGGTTTGCCGCTCCAATCATATTATTACCGGACTGCCCGATGCCTACGGCAGAGGACGGATTATCGGCGACTACCGCAGAGTGGCTCTGTACGGTGTGGACCGACTGATCGAGGATAAGGCATCCCAGATGGAGAATACCAGCAGCGGTGTCATGACCGAATCGGTCATCCGTGAGCGTGAGGAAATTGCTGAGCAGGTTCGTGCGCTGAAACTTCTCAAGGAACTGGCAAAGATTTACGACTGTGATATTTCGAAGCCTGCAACCAACGTGCAGGAAGCCATTCAGGCACTCTATTTCGGCTATCTTGCTGCCGTGAAGGAGCAGAACGGTGCGGCAATGTCGCTGGGCAGAACCTCCACCTTCCTGGACATCTATGCGACCCGTGACCTGATCAATCACACCTTCACCGAGAAGGAAATTCAGGAGTTCGTGGATCAGTTCATCATGAAGCTCCGTCTGGTGAAATTTGCCCGTACCCCCGATTACAACAACCTGTTCGCAGGCGATCCAACATGGGTTACCGAATCCATCGGCGGCGTTGCGCTGGACGGCAGACATATGGTTACCAAGATGTCCTACCGTTATCTGAACACCCTGAACAATCTGGGTGCCGCTCCCGAACCCAATATGACCATTCTTTGGTCGGTAAAGCTCCCTGAAAACTTCAAGCGTTTCTGTGCCGAGACCTCCATCAAGCACTCGGCAATCCAGTATGAGAACGACGACGTTATGCGTCCCGTACACGGCGACGACTACGGCATTGCCTGCTGCGTGTCCTCCATGCGAATCGGCAAGGAGATGCAGTTCTTCGGTGCAAGAGCCAATCTTGCCAAGTGCCTGCTGTATGCCATCAACGGCGGCGTGGATGAGATGACCGGCGTTCAGGTCGGTCCCGAAAGCAGACCCATTACCTCCGAGTATCTGGATTTTGACGAGGTCATGACCCGCTACAAGGCTATGATGAAGTGGCTGGCGAAGGTTTACGTCAACGCACTGAACGTCATTCATTATATGCACGACAAGTACTCCTACGAGCGTCTCCAGATGGCACTTCACGACCGTAACGTTGAGAGATGGTTTGCAACCGGTATTGCCGGATTCTCGGTGGTCGCAGACTCCCTGTCCGCCATCAAGTACGCCAAGGTCAAGACCGTCCGTGACGAGAAGGGTCTGGTTGTGGATTATATCGTCGAGGGCGATTATCCCAAGTACGGCAATGATGATGACCGTGTGGACAGCCTGGCAAAAGAGGTTCTCCGCCTGTTTATGGGCTATCTGTCTGAGAATCCTACTTACAGAGGCGGCATCATCACCACTTCTGTACTGACCATCACCTCCAACGTCATGTACGGTAAGAATACGGGTGCAACTCCCGACGGCAGAAAGGCAGGTCAGCCTTTTGCTCCCGGTGCAAACCCCATGCACGGCAGAGATTCCTCCGGTGCAGTGGCATCGCTGGCATCGGTAGCGAAGATTCCCTTCATGCTTGCACAGGACGGCATTTCCAACACCTTCTCCATTGTTCCCGATGCCCTTGGCAGAGATGAGAAGAACCGTGAGGACAATCTGATTGCCCTGCTGGACGGCTATGCACAGAAGGGCGGACATCACCTGAACGTCAATGTCTTCACCCGTGAGACCCTGCTGGATGCCCAGAAGCATCCCGAAAACTATCCTCAGCTGACCATCCGTGTGTCCGGCTATGCGGTCAACTTCATCAAGCTGACCAAAGCACAGCAGGATGAGGTGATTTCCAGAACCTTCCACGAGAGCCTGTAAGGAATACGTTTGATGCTCTATAAAAAGGGGCTGTAAAAAAAGTCCACAATTTTCATCGTGGACTGTCAAAATGCACAAATTCAACACCCGCTTTTTCTCTTGACCCAAAAGGCGCAAGAGAAAAAGCTTAGCAAAAAGAGAAGCGCCGAGGGGAATTTCGCACTCTGCGGAGTGCGACGAGGGCTATGCGCCCTCGACCCCACCGCCTTTTGAAAAAGGCGGGCGAAAACTTTTGTACAAAATGACAGTACTTCCATTTTTTACAGTCCTCTTCAATCCTCAGAAACTTCTGTAAAAAGAAGATCGGGCAAGGATGAAATGCCCTGCACAGGCGGGACGGTACCGCAAAATTTTTCAGGCAGGTGACGGTATGATCGGAAAAATTCATTCGGTTGAGACCTTCGGAACCGTGGACGGTCCCGGAGTGCGGTTCGTGGTCTTCTTTCAGGGCTGTCCCATGCGCTGTCTCTATTGCCATAACCCCGACACATGGGAACTTCCGGACGGCAAGGACACCGACTCTGCCGATCTGATCGCCCGTCTGGTCCGCAACCGTCCCTTCTATACCACCGGCGGCATTACCGCCACCGGTGGGGAACCCATGCTTCAGATGGCATTTCTCACCGATCTCTTTGCCCGTGCCAAGGCAGAGGGCATCCATACGGTACTGGACACCTGCGGAATCTGCTTTGACGAGGATCGCCGGGAGGAAATCGACCGCCTGATGGAAGTCACCGATCTGGTCATGCTGGACATCAAGCATACCGACAGGGAAGGGCATCTCCGCCTGACCGGCAGGGACCCCGCCCCCATCCGGCAGTTCGGCGATTATCTGAGGGAGATTCAAAAGCCGGTCTGGATCCGTCATGTGGTGGTTCCCGGAATCACCGATGACGAGCAGGAACTGACCGAACTGGGACTTTGGCTGAAAGCGCATCCCAATGTGGAAAAGCTGGAGCTTCTGCCCTATCACACCATGGGGAAGGTCAAGTATCAGAAGATGGGCATTGCCTACCCGTTGGGGGATACGCCTGCCTTTGCTAAAGAGGAAATTCCGAGAATCGAAGCCATTGTCAATGAGGCATGGAAGGGCTGACGGAGCAAAGATACCGAACGATGAATCCAAAAACAAACAGAGCTGTCCATTTGCCGTGTGACAGCTCTGTTTCTATTTTGAAGCTTTTGTGGGGTTCCAAAGGGGCTGTAAAGAAAGTCCGCACACTTTTTTGCAGCCCCTTTGGTCCATATGCGGTTTTATCGAGGATTTTTACGATTCGTAGGTGCCGTTGATCATCTTCTCCAATGCTTCGTAGTTCTTCTTGAAGTTGATGGACAGAACCGACATTCCCCGGATGGTAGCGTACTGCCACGAGCCGGAGATGGGCAGGGAATAGGACTTGATGTCATAGCTGAAGTAGGTGGTGATCTTCATCAGCATGGACAACAGCTCATCCTTGGTCAGATTGGTGGTGACTTCCGGAAGGAAGCTGTTAAGCAGATCGTTGATCTCAAAGAGGGACTTCGTTCTCAGTTTGTCAGAGATCAGAGTCAGGAACTCTCTCTGTCTTGCCGTGCGGGCAAAATCGCCGCTGAGTCCGTTTCTGGGCAGATAACGGCAACGGCAGAATTTCAGGGCAGTGGCACCCGTCAGATGGACGATACCGGGCGTTGCCTGACCCTCCAGACCCACAAACTTGATCTCGTCGGCATTAAGTTGAACATCAACCCCGCCCAAAATATCGACGACGTCCTCAAATCCGGTGAAATTGATCCGGACGTACTTATCAATGTGAATCTTGAAGTTTTCCTCGATGGTTTGGGCGAGCAGGGAAACTCCGCCGTAGGCGTAGGCGGCATTGATCCGGTTGTAGGTGTCCACCACGGGAATGTGAAGATAGATGTCCCGCATCAGGGAGGTCATGACGATCTGATTGGTTTCCTCGTTAATGGTCAGAAGAATCATGGAGTCCGATCTGCCCCGCTCCGTGGCGGTACGCCCGTCGGTGCCGATCAGAAGGATGTTCTGAACCTTGTCCGAAAACTGCATCACATAGCCTGCATCGGAGGTGGGAGGACCCTCAATCGTGATCGGCGTGTCGGTTACCGGCGGCGTCCCCGTTGTGGGAGCCTCGCCTGTTGCAGGGGCATCCCCGGTTTCGGGATTGCCTCCCGTGGGCGATGTGGCGGGGGGATAAAAGAGATCGTTGGGATCGTCGGTTTCATCGGGAATGTCCCAGATGATTTCTTCCTCGGAGTAGTAGGGGCTGTTGGTGTCGAAAGGATCTATGATTTCAATCTTGTTGTAGTAGTGGGAGAACAGGGCATAGAGGGTGATGCCTGCTGCCAGAAGGAGCAGAATCAGGACGCCGAGGACAATCAGGATAATGCGCAGAGCAAGCTGAGATTTCTTCAGGGGCGGTTTCTTTTTCTTCTGCTTTTTCGGCTTTTCTTCGGGGGATGGAGTTGAGATTTGGTCGTTCATTTTCATTTTCCTTTCTGTGAATTCGGACATACAGGATGATGTTTCGGATGAAGGCGAAAAATCCTTTGAAATCGGCAGATTTCGTCGATTTTCTTTATACTTGGTTGTTTGAGTGATAAGCGTTCTGACAATAGATAAACTCAGTATAGCAGATAATTGTGAATAAATCAACCTTTTCGGCAAAAAAGATGGGATTTTCCACCTAAGCATCGGAAAAATCCCGGCATGATTGGCGAATTTTGGGCAGAAAGCAGGCAGGAACTTTTTCAAATCCCATTGATTTTATCGGAAAGACGGGATTGCCATGAATATGAAGAAAGCGGAGGACTTCCGCCGACGGTTTCGACGCAAATTTCCACGGGAATTCACGGTTCCCATGGAAATGTTATCATTTTCTCAAATTTGACTTGACAAATCCCCTGATCTGTGGTATGATGAACCAATACCGAGGCTTTCTTGCTTTTTCTCGGACTCGGAAAGGAAAGGTTTATTCATGCAGGTCTTTTTTGACTGTCTTCTGGATGCGCTTCTGGACGCACTCAGAGTTTTGCCCATTCTTTTGATTGTTTATCTGCTGATCGAGTGGGTTGAGTATAAAAATTATGTAAAGGCGGGCAGAACCCTGCTTCTTCAGGGAAAGCTGTCCCCTCTGTTCGGCGCACTGCTGGGGTCGGTTCCCCAATGCGGATTTTCGGTGGCATCCACTGAGTTGTTTGCCAAGGGAACGCTGTCGGCGGGCGCACTGGCGGCGGTTTACATCGCCACCTCGGATGAGGCAATCCCCATTCTGCTGTCCCATCCCGATCGCTATGTGGACCTGGCTCTGCTGGTGGGGATCAAGATTGTTCTGGCTCTTGCGGTGGGCTATCCCGTCCTGCTCCTTTGGAAGAAGCGTGTTCCTGCCGCAGGTGTTGACGAGACAAGCGGTCACGGAGATCACCGGGATCCCCACGGTCATGACGAACATCCCGATCACGATGACTGTGACGATCATGACGGTCACGCTCAGGAGCATCACGGTCCCATCGGATGCTGTCATCACGACGTTGAGGGCGACGGGCATTTTGAGTGGAAGCACCCCTTGATTCACTGTCTGAAGATCATTCTGTATCTTTTCCTCATCAATCTGGCAATGTCGTTGCTGGTGGCATGGGTCGGAGAGGACACGCTGGTGAATTTTCTGGGGAAGAGCCTGTGGCTCCAGCCGATTCTCGCCCTGCTGGTGGGACTGATTCCCAACTGCGCCTCCAGCGTAGTGCTGACCGAATTCTATCTGCTGGGCGGTCTGACCCTCGGCTCTGTGGTGGCGGGACTGACCGTCAATGCGGGGCTTGGATTCATGGTGCTGTACAAGGAGAACAAGAACCTTCGGGAGAACATTGCCCTGACGGCAATCGTTGTTCTGGCGGGACTTGCGGCGGGATACGTTATCAATGGCGTGATCGGAATCCTGTGATAGCCGAATCATCATCCATGCTCCGAACAAGTTCGGAGCATGGATGACGAATAAGCGTCCGTTTTTAAGGGGCTGCAGCAAAGGCGCACCTTTGCTACAGACCCTTTTGTGGGATGCTTTTTCCTTTTATAAGGTTTTTTAGGGGTCAGGGGGACTTTTTGACAAAAGTCCCCCTGATTGATCTTTATCCGGCAAAGTATGCCAGGGCTTCACGGTAACCGTCGAATCCCTTGCCGCAGATGGTCTTCTTTGCGACCAGCGACACATAGGAAAACTGACGGAACGCCTCTCTGGTGTTGATGTCCGACAGATGAACCTCCACCGTGGGGATGGAAACCGTCTTCAGGGCATCCAGAATGGCGACCGAGGTGTGGGTGTAGGCGGCGGGGTTGATGACGATTCCGTCAAATTTGCCGTATGCGTCCTGAATTTTGTCCACAATCGCACCCTCGTGATTGGATTGAAAGACCTCGATCTCAAGTCCCAGCTCCTCCGCCCAGCTCTTCAGCGACTCCAGAAGGGCGGCATAGGACCGATTTCCGTAGATGGCAGGCTCCCGAACTCCCAAAAAATTGAGATTGGGACCGTTGATGATCAGTATTTTCATAGGTTTCTCTCCTTTTTCGGATGTTTTTTCCGACTTTCCAGCAGCTTCAGAATATCACCTGCAACCTGCTCAGAGCTTTCAAAGGGAATCTCATAATCCGCACACCCTATGTACAGAGGCAGACGACGCTCCGCCATCTCTGTGAGCTTTCCTGACCTGGACAGGGGACGCCCGTCGGTGGCAAGCTGGCAGAGGGGTCGGTTGATGAAGAAAATCAGTCCGTTCTGCCGCAGATTCGGAATGTTTTTGGGGATCGTGACCACTCCGCCGCCGGTGGCAAGGATTTTTCCGGTCAACTTGGTGACCTCTTCCACGACTTCGCTTTCGATCCGACGAAACAGTTTCTCGCCGCCCTCGGCGAAGATGTCGGGGATGGATTTGCCCTCCCGCTGAACCAGCCGATCGTCCAGATCAATCAGCTCCCGACCGGTTTTTTCGGAAAGAATCCGTCCCACGGTGGATTTGCCGCAGCCCGGCATTCCCACCAGCACGATGTTCCGCACTTCTGTCTCCAGCTCGCCGAGAATTTCCTCGATGATGCCCTCTCTTGCCTTGGTGTCAAAGAAGACCTCGTAGGCGCGGACGCCCTGGGCAACCAGCATCCGAAGTCCCGACACGGCAGGGATGCCCATGGATTCGGCATCCAGAATCAGCTTTGTTCGGGCAGGGTTGTAAATCAGGTCGGCGACACCGCAAAGGGCAGTGAAATCGGACAGATCCACGGGGGAGACGCCGTTTTTGGGGTACATGCCCACGGGGGTGGTGTTGACGATCACATGGGTGTCGGCAAAATAGGGACGAAGGGTATCCTTGTTGTTGTCCTTGTGGGCAATCACCCTGACCTCCGCCGCACCCAGCTTTTTCAGGACGTAGCAGACGGTGACCGAACTGCCGCCGGTGCCGAAAACCATGCAGTTTTTACCGGCAACCAAAATCCCCGCCGACTTCAGCAAATGCTCGAAGCCGTAGGCGTCGGTATTGTCGCCGTACAGGGTGCCGTCAGGGCGTTTGACCACCGTATTGACGCTGCCGATCTCCCTTGCCGTGTCGGACAGACTGTCGCAGGCGGCATAGGCGACCTTTTTGTAGGGAACGGTCACATTGATGGCATCAAAATCCCGCTTTCGGAAGAAGTCATCCACTGCCTCGGGTGGCAGTTCGATCAGATTGTAGGAATAATCGCCCAGTCGGCGATGAATTTGCGGGGAAAAGGAGTGGGGAAGATGTTCCCCGAGAAGTCCGCAGTTTGGCATGACAGATTCAACCCTTTCTTATGCTGTAAAAATTGACAAAACGGTTCTCAAAACCGGAGCATTAGGGATCAGATCTGCTCCAGATAGGTCCCCAGATAGTTGAAATATTCCACGCTGGCTTCCAGATCGTCCAGAAGGCGGGGGAGTGCGTCGGAGTAGACCGATTCCTCGATGTCAAAGTAGAACATGAAGCCGAAATCACTGCCCGGAATGGGACGGCTCTCCAGCTTGATCAGATTCACACCCGCTGCCTGAATTTTGGACATCACCGAGAACAGGGAACCGGGACGGTGGGGGAGAATCATCATGACAGAGGTGCGGTTGGCACCGGGGAAGATGTGGGGAACCGACGAAATGCAGATGAATCGGGTATAGTTGCCGTCGCTGTTCTGGACGCCTGCGGCAAGGGGAATCAGCCCGTACAGGGAGGCGCAGTGAGCGGAGGACAGAGCCGCCTTTGCGGGATCGCCCGAACTTGCCACCATCCGTGCCGCCGTGGCGGTGTTTTCAAAGGGGATGATTTTGGCATTGGGAAAGCGTTTTAAAAATTCGGAACACTGGCTGATCGCCTGCTGATGGGAGTAAATTTCGGTGATGTCCTCCATTTTTGCGCCGGGCAGGGCAAGAAAGCTGTGTTCCACCTTGACTCTGACCGAGCGGACGATGTTGGCACCGTACTTGGCAAAAAGATCGTAGATGGCGTTGACCGAGCCTGCCGTGGAGTTCTCGATGGGCAGGATGCCGTACTCACACTCGCCGGCGGCAACCGACAGAAAGACATCTTCAAAGGTTTTCCGATATTTGATGTCGGGAGCGGAGAACAGCTTTTCGGCGGCAATCTGGGAGTAGGCACCCTCACAGCCCTGGCAGGCAACCGTTGCCCGCTTGGGGAACAGTTTGGGGGTGGATTCCAGCAGACGGTTCAGCGTCGCACCGTACCGGCTTTCACTTCCCATGTAGCCGTGCTGATAGGTGCGGGACAGGTCCATCATGCACTGATAGAGAATCCGTGCATAGGACTCGTACTCCTCGCCCACCCGCTCGGACACCTTTTTCAGCACCTGACGCTCTCTGACCGGATCCAGTACCGGCAATCCGTTTGCCTTCTTGTACCTGGCGATGTCAAGGGAGGTCTCCATCCGTTTGACAAACAGACGGCAGATCTCGTCGTCAATCTGATTGATCTCCTCCCGCAGGGAGGACAGTTCGTTTGCGCCCGCTTCATTTGGCTTTGCATTCATGAAATTTTCTTCCTTTCGGGTGAGATTTCGGGATTTCGGGGGAATTATCCCATCAGCATATCCAGCAGAACGATCGCCGCGACTGCCTCAAAGACGGGGACGGCTCTGGGAACGATACAGGGATCATGCCGCCCGACGATCTGAAGTTTCGTGTTCTCCATGGCGGACAGAGACACACTGTCCTGCACTGCCGCAATGGAGGGGGTAGGCTTGACGGCAGAACGGAAGAGAATGGGCATTCCGGTGGAAATGCCGCCGGTAATGCCGCCGGCGTGATTGGTGGCAGTGACTACTTTTCCGTCTACGATACGGTAGGGGTCGTTGTTTTCCGATCCCCGCATTCTTGCTACGGCAAAGCCTTCGCCGAACTCCAGCCCCTTGACGGCGGGAATGCCGAAGAGGGCGGCGGCAAGACGGTTCTCGATGCCGTCAAACATGGGGTCGCCGATGCCGGCAGGGAAGCCGACCACGCCGCACTCCACGATGCCGCCGATGCTGTCCCCCGCCTTTTTGCACTCGGCGATCAGAGAAAGCATCTGTTCCTCTGCCGCAGGGTCAAGGACGGGAAAGGGTTTGTCCGATGCCGCAAGATCGGCAGGAGTCAGGGTCATGGGGTTGTAGGGGGTGTCGGACACCGATCCGATGGCGGCAATGTGGGCGCCGATATAGACCCCCTTTCGTTCCAGAATCTGCTTGCAGATACCGCCTGCCACGCAGAGGGGAGCGGTCAGTCTGCCCGAGAAGTGACCGCCGCCCCGGACATCCTGAAAGCCGCCATACCGCAGATTTGCGGCATAGTCGGCATGGGAGGGGCGGGGAATGTCCCGCAGTTTGTCATAGTCCCGGGAGCGGGTATTGGTGTTGCGGATGATAGCGGCAAGAGGGGCACCGCAGGTGCGGGAGTCCAGCAGTCCGCAGAGAATTTCGGGAATGTCCGCCTCCTTGCGGGAGGTGGCATATGCCCCCTGACCCGGCGCACGGCGGGCAAGGAAAGCGGCAAGCCGGTCGGTGTCCACCGGCTCCCCTGCGGGAAGTCCGTCTATGACCACGCCGATCCCCTCGCTGTGGGACTGACCGAAGACCGATATGTGAATTTTGTTTCCGAACATGGATGACATGATGGGAACCCCTTTCGGAATTTATTTTGAAACTGAAAATTTTATGAAGACCGTCTTTGACGGTCACAATCCGTCACTGAACCGAAGTTACCTTCCCGCCGAGGGCGGCATAATCTTCGAAAAAGCGGGGATAGGATTTTCTCACGGCTTCGGCACCTGCCAAGGTTGAGTCCCCCTCTGCCGCAGAGGCGGCAATGGCGGCGGACATGGCAATCCGATGGTCGTTGTGGGAATCCATCCGCCCGCCGACGGGTCGTCCTCCGTGGACGATCAGGCGGTTTTCCGTTGCGTCGGTGGCGATGCCCATGGCAGAGAGCAGCTCCTGAACCGTCCGGACCCGATCGCTCTCCTTGATTCGCAGACGGGCGATGTTTTCGAACACCGTGTCCCCCTCTGCATAGGCGGCGACCACCGACAGGATGGGGATCAAGTCGGGAATGTGCTTGCCGTCCACCACGATGCCCCGCAGATTTCCGGGAGCCACGGTGAATCGGTCACCGTCCTGCCGGCAAGCTGCCCCGAATCGGGCGAGGATGGGGAAGACCTCCTTGTCTCCCTGAAGGCTGTCAGGGTCAAGTCCCGAGCAGGTGACGGGAGCTTTTCCCACCGCTCCTGCGGCAAGCAGGAAGGCGGCAGAGGACCAGTCTCCCTCTACGGTACAAAAACCGGGAGAATGATAGCCCGATCCCGCAGGGATGCGATAACGGTTCCCCTCCACCCGGACATCGACTCCGAAGGTGCGAAGGGCAGACACGGTCATGCCGATATAGTGGGCGGATTCGATTTTGCCCGTGACCTGAATTTCGGACGGATCGCCCAAAAGGGAAAGGGCAAACAGCAGACCGCTGATGAACTGGGAGGATACGCCTCCGTCGATCTCATAGTCACCGGGAGTCAGTTTTCCTCCCACAAACAGGGGAAGCTTGCCGTTTTCGGTCAGCTTTGCCCCATGCTCCGCCATGACCTCGTACAGGGGGGACAGGGGACGGTCGGGAAGTCTGCCATGCCCGATCAGCGTGGCATCCGAACCCAGCGCACAGGCAACGGGAAGGAGAAAACGCTCGGTGGAGCCGGACTCGCCGCAGTCAAGCGTTCCGAAGCGGGTGGGTTCGGTTATGGAAATGGGAATGATGTTCAGCCGACTGCCGTTGCGGGTGATTTTTGCCCCCAGGGCAGTCAGGCACGAGATCGTAGCGTCAATGTCGGCATTGGTTCCCTCGCAGTGAATTTCGGTGGGGGCGTCCGACAGGGCGGCGCAGATCAGCAGCCGATGGGCGGCGGATTTGGACACGGGTGCCGGAATGATACCCGACAGCGTCGAGGGGGATAGAGTCAGGGTCATACTGCCTCCTTGATGGAAATTTTCGAAAATATCCCGAATTGGGATTACAGAATTGCCCGTAAGATGGGCAGAAGTTCGGTACAGGGGATCTTGTGCAGGATGCACGCCCCGATTTCTTTGGGCAGAACCAGCGTGATGGAGTCGCCACTGCGCTTTTTGTCGGACAGGGCGGCATCGTAAAGCTGTTCGGCGGTGTAGGGACAGGTAGTCTCAAAGCCGTAGGAGCGGATCACCGTCTCGATGTCATCCGCCGTTTGAAGGTCGGTCATGCCCAGATGCACCGCCGCCTTTGCCGCCAGTACCATGCCGACGGCAACGGCAGAGCCGTGGGAGACGGTGAAGTTTGAATATTTTTCGATTCCGTGACCCAGGGTGTGACCGTAGTTCAGCAGTCCCCGGAGTCCTCTGTCCCGCTCGTCCTTTTCCACGACATCCCGCTTGATCTCCACACAGCGTCCGATGACAGCGTCCGGGTCTGTCCAGACGGGCGATCTCAGCCGATCGTAGAAGGCTCTGTCAAGAATGACGCCGTATTTGATCACTTCTGCGCAGCCGTCCCGGAAGATGTCATGGGGCAGGGTTTTCAGCAGATCGGGATCGCAGATCACCAGCTCGGGCTGCCAGAAGGAGCCCACCAGATTCTTTCCGGCAGGGATGTCCACGGCGGTTTTGCCGCCAACAGACGAATCCACGGCGGCAAGCAGGGTGGTGGGAATCTGAATAAAGCGGACGCCGCGCAGGAAAATGGATGCCGCAAAGCCGCAGAGATCGCCCACCACGCCGCCGCCGAGGGCGATCAGCAGATCGGAGCGGGTCAGACGGTTTTCGGCGAGAAAATTCAGAAAATCAAAGAGTTTTTCAGGGCATTTGGACGCCTCTCCGTGGGGGATCACGTATTTCACGGTTGAATAGCCTGCTCCGATCAGATCGGCAAGCAGTTTTTCGCCGTAAAGAGCGTCCACCGTGTCATCGGTCAGGATGGCAAGGCGGGAATGTCCCACGAAGGGGGCGATCAACTCGCCCACTTGGTTAAACAGCCCCTTTTCGATGAGAATATCATAGTTTTTCGATGCGTGAACCGGTATTTTGAGCATATATGTCATGAATCCTTTCTTGTTTTCGGAGAATAGGCGGGAACGGAATGCTCGTCCGGGCAGAATTGACCGCACAAAGGGAGGTTGCTTTTGTGACTTTTCTTGTCCAAAGGCTTACGACTCCGACTTTTCCTTGGCAATCCGTCCGTCCCGGAGCAGTGCCTCCAGCCGTTCGGCGTCGCCCTGACGGATGGATTCCGAATATTCGCTGAGATTCTTGATGATCAGATCAATCTCATCTGCCAGAAAATCGCCGTTTTCCAGGAACAGCTCGGTCCACATCTTCTCGTTGAGCCATGCCACACGGGTCAGGTCACGGAAGGAGCCGGCACTGTACCCCTTGTGCCGTTGGGCGGAGGGCGATTTGATATAGGCAGAGGACACCACATGGGCAAGCTGGGAGGTGTAGGCGATCATGCGGTCGTGATTTTCCGGATCGGTGGTGACCACCTTTTTCAGATGAAGGGGCTCCAGCGAGGCGGTGACCCGCTCGATCAGCAGAAAATCGGTCTGATTTTCGGGAACCAGAATCATGGATGCGCCGCTGAACATGGTGGCACGGCTGTAACGGAAGCCCGAAAAATGGGTTCCTGCCATGGGATGTCCGCCGACAAAGGTAAAGCCGTACCGGCGGGCGATTTCAAAGCAGGCGGCGCAGATCTTACGCTTGGTGCCGCAGTCGTCCAGCACGACGGAGGTTTTCGCAATGTGAGAGGCATTTTCCCGAAGCCAGGCGATGCAGGCATCGGGATAGAGGGTCAGGTGGATGAATTCACACTTTTCGATTGACTCGGGGGTCAGTTCCTCGTCCACCACGCCGGCGGCAATGGCGACCTCCAGCGTAGAATGGGTGCGGTTGCAGGCATAGACCGTGTGTCCTGCCTCCTTGTAGGCTTTTGCCAGCGATCCTCCGATCAGTCCCAGCCCGACAATTCCGATAGTCATAGGGATGCTCCTTCCTTTTCCAATAAAAAAACCGCAGCCGGTGCTGCGGAGTCATCTGCGGGGTTACAGACGGACATTTCACAAAAAAGTGCAGCACAAAACACTATTATTTCGCAGAATAGAAATAATAGTAGGAATATGCAGCTGCAAAATACTGTTTCATGGCTTTGCCCGTCGATTCTGTACATTTTTCCTCATTTTAGCACAGACAGATGGCTTTGTCAAGAGGAGAAAGAAAAAAAGTCGGATTTTTTTGAAAAAACGTCGGAATGACCGCCATTTGACCGGTCTTTTCCGCAGGAACAATTCTTTTTTTTATAAGTTTTTTGAAAAGGGTCCGGGGAAAACTTTTTTCAAAAAAGTTTTCCCCGGATAAATCAATATATTTTTTATCTGCTGAAATAAGCGGTGTTGATGGTTACGATGTAACCGTCGGTATTGTTGCCCGAGATGGTGTAGGAATTGGGGGTTCCGGTCAGGACAATCTCGGTGGTTCCTGCGGTGGCGGGAACGTAGTAAACCTGCCATGCCACGTCGTCGTCATCGGTGATGGTCAGTACCTTCTCGATGGGATGGGTCTTCAGAATCTCCAGATAATCCTCCAGGTCCCCTATGTTATTATAGTGCATATAGGTGGCATGAGGAATCCCCACATAACGGAAGGTGGAGTACTGATCCTGTCCGGAGGAGGATTTGATTTCCCACATATGGATAAAACCGAAACGGTAGCAGTTGTCGATGAACCAGTCGTAGTAATCCGAACGGAAGGTCTCGTAGTTCAGGGGATAAAGTCCCTCTTCCTTGTGAATCTCCAGATCCACATACAGACCGGTGCAGTTGTAGCTGACCTGCTCGTCCTTGTCGTAATAGTAGGCGTTGCGAAGCTGAACGTCGGTGTTGCCGGTCTCTGCGGCAAAGGCGTTCATCATGTTGACAAACTCGGTATTGGCTTCTGCATTCAGGAACAGCGTGGTGCTTTTCCGGGTGTAATAGGGACTGCTGGCGACTTTGACAAAACCGTATTCGGACATCAGGGTGCTGCTGCTGAGACCATTCATCTCGGTTCTGCCGATCAGCTTTTCGACCGAAATGTTGTAGCGGTGGTTTTCGTCAATCAGAACCAGACTGCCGCGGAACATATCGGTGACGGTGGCTTCAACCGTAATGGCGACGGGGTCAGACTGATCATAGCGGCGGGTAGTGGTTGTGATGGCAGGCTCAGTGGGTTTTGATTCGGCAGGCGTGGTCGCAGCTCCCGTGGAGGGAACGTCCTGGGTACCCGATGGGGTAGGCGTGGTGGAAACATCTGTCGTCGCCGTCGGATCGCTGATAACCGGTGTGTTGCCCGCACTCGTATTTGCACTCTGAGTGGTCGTCTTATCGACCGGCAGGGGCTCGTCTCCCTCTCCGCGAAGCAGCAGAAAGGCGGTCAGTCCGATGATGATTACCACCAGAACCAGCAGAATTACGCCGATCAGCAGCGGCGTCTTTTTGGGCTTGTAGACATTGTCAATGCCGGAACCGTTTGTATCGTTGGTCATAGTCATACCTCCATATGTGTTCGTTACCCCTATTATAGCCCGAATTTTTTAACAATTCAAGACTATGATGGAAATTTCTGTCCACATTTTCGCTTTTTTCATCGCAAGGGAATATTTTTAGGACTTGGTCTTAAATGTTCACAAATTAGACTTGATTTTGCCACAAGGAGAGAGTATAATAGGGGTATCAAATAAATTATGAGGTGATTCAAATGGCAAAATATGTATGTCCCGTATGCGGTTATGTTGAAGAGGTTCCGGACGGTCAGCCCGCTCCCACGGTATGCCCTATCTGCGGCAAGCCGATGGTAAAGCAGGAGGCAGGCGAGAAGGTTTGGGCAGCTGAGCATGTTGTCGGCGTTGCAAAGGGTGTTCCCGAGGATATTCTGGAGGATCTGCGCGCCAACTTCAACGGCGAATGCTCCGAGGTCGGCATGTACCTGGCAATGGCAAGAGTGGCTCACCGTGAGGGTTATCCCGAAATCGGTCTCTACTGGGAGAAGGCAGCCTATGAAGAGGCAGAGCATGCTGCAAAGTTTGCTGAGCTTCTGGGCGAGGTTGTTACCGATTCCACCGAGAAGAACCTTCAGATGAGAGTGGACGCCGAGCATGGCGCAACCGAGGGAAAGGTTGATCTTGCAAAGCGTGCAAAGGCACTGAATCTGGATGCCATTCACGATACCGTTCACGAGATGGCACGTGACGAGGCAAGACATGGCAGAGCCTTCGAGGGACTGCTGAAGAGATACTTCGGCAAGTAATTCACGGACAACTCCTTCTGAAAACAAAGACTGACGAAAGGCAGGTTTTCCGATCATGAAGTACATCTGTCCCTGTGGTTATGAATATGACCCGGAAGTGGGCGATCCCGATCACGGCATCGCTCCCGGCACCCCTTGGGAGGAGGTTCCCGAGGATTTCGAATGCCCCATCTGCGGACTTGGCAAGGACGCATTTGAGAAAGCCGAATAAGGCTTGAAAGCCATAAATCCAAAGGGAAAAAGTCCCGCAAGGAAAAGAACGCTGAGGAGCGAAAGCCCCTCAGCGTTCTTTTTCCGAAAATTTCACGGGATTTTGCCCATTTATAAGACATCTTTTCAAATCTGTTGCTTGACAACCGGCGGAAATTGTGGTAAAATGGGGTACCGGTCAACGGAAAGCAGCAATCTTCCCGTTTTCCGATGATATAACCCTTGATAAATCATTGAAAGGATAAAGTATTGGCGATGAAATCGGTGTTTTACATTTTCCTCGGTTATCTGTGCGGGTCGGTTCTTTTCGCCAGAGTGATCGGCGGGCTGTTCGGCAGGGATGTGACTGAGGGGACCAAGGACGAGAACCCCGGTACGGCAAATGCCTTCATGCAGGGCGGCTTTCTCTGCGGGATTCTGACGCTGATCGGAGACATGGGCAAGGGTGCGGCACCGATTCTCCTGTATCTGACCCGGGTCCCCGACGCTCGGTCGTCCTATCTCTTCCCATTGGTGCTTGCCGCACCGGTGCTGGGACATATTTTCCCGGTTTTTAACCATTTCAAGGGCGGGAAGGGCATTGCCACCACCTTTGGCTGTTTTCTGGCACTTCTGCCTGCCTACCGTCCCCTTCTTGCGCTGATTTTCTTCTTCCTGTTTTATTCGGTGATCCTCCGCATTTCTCCTCACTTTTATCGGACGCTGGTCACCTATCTGTCGGTATTGGTCTATCTGTTTATCGCAGAACGGGATCTCCCTCTGCTGATCGGGTGCGGGCTGATCACCTTTGCGGTAACCGTACGGCTCTTTTGCAGCCATGAGGAAAAGAAGGCATTTCGGGTGAGTTTGTTATGGAAGCGTTGATTCTGTCCTGCTCCACCGGCGGGGGACATAATGCGGCGGGAATCGCCATCGCAAGAGAGCTTGCCCGACGGGGCTGGAAAACGGCAATGCTGGATCCCTACGCCCTGCTGTCGGGATCGGTGGATCAGATCATCGGCGGTGTGTATGTGGGCATCGCCCAGAGATCTCCG
Organism: Eubacteriales bacterium; assembly: GCA_051868045.1. GTDB lineage: Bacteria > Bacillota > Clostridia > Oscillospirales > CAG-272 > CAKSQF01. The sequence continues at coordinate 23,372 of JBJDZN010000041.1, read as the reverse complement.
AAGCTGTTCGGGAAAATTTATGCCGCAGGGAATCTGGTCAGAAGAGTCCCCTGGAAGTCGCCGGTCTATCTTATCAATCGGGGCATGGCGGCGGTTCTGGCGGATTATCTGGAACGCCATCCGGTGGATGCCATTTTTATGCCCCACGTTTTTCCGGCGGAGATCATCACCGGAATGCGGGCATCGGGCTACCGTCTGCCCATGACGGTCTTCGTTGCCACCGATTACGTCTGCATCCCTTTCACCGAGGAGACCGACTGTGATTGCTATATCACCCCTTCTCCCGCCCTGACTGCCGATTTTCTGAACCGGGGAATCCCCGGGCATAAGATTTACCCTTTCGGCATCCCCGTTCGATGGGAGTTTGCCGAAGATACGGATAAAAAGTCGGCGGCAGAGCGGCTGGGACTGTCCCCCGATCCCGACTATCTGGTTCTGTCCGGAGGCAGTATGGGAGCCGGTGAAATGGAGGCGGACGTGGCACTGCTGCACGGATGGCTGACCTCCCATTCAAACTATCGGCTGATCGTGATCTGCGGGAGCAATCAACCCCTGTATGATCGGCTGAACGGGATGTACGGCGGCTTTTCGCAGATTCAACTGCTCCGCAGCGTGGATCGGATGCCCGACTATCTCCATCTGGCGACGGTCTATATGACCAAGCCCGGGGGACTTTCCTCCACCGAGGCGGCAGTGACGGGCGTTCCGCTGATTCATCTGTCCCCGATTCCCGGGTGCGAGGATTGCAATCTGACCTTTTTTGCCGAGCGGGGCATGAGTCTTCCCGCACGGCGTCCTGAGGAGTTGATTCCCGCATTGGAGCGGGTTCTTCGACCGGATGTCGCCCGTTCCATGATCAATGCCCAGCACAGGTATATCCGAAGAGACAGTGCGGCAAGGATCGGCAGCTTCTGCGAAAAGCAGATTGCAAAGAAGATCCGATAGGATATAAAATTTGATGCGGGGGAATATTTTTGGCGTTATTTGAATGAGACCCCCCGAAAATCCCTCAAAAAATTTGAGATAAGCCTACAACCGCCGTCTTTTGAAAATTTTGCGGGCGGTGGTATAAATCCCTTGGCATGGACAAAGACTATTGACAATCTTAACGAATCGTTCATTCACGGTTCACAGAGTTCAGTAGAATGCAGACGGGGTTGGATGGGCAAATTTTCACCCGTCGCACCAAATTTTCGGTCAAAATCATGCAAATAAAACACAAAAAGGATGGATGAGACAAATGAAAAACATGACAAAAATCGGCGGTTCCCTTTGCGCATTGATGCTGGCGGCGGCAATGCTGCTGACATCCTGCGGCAGAACCGGAACGAACGATCAGACCAACACATCGGGAAGCTCTGCCCAGACATCAGCCGAAACGTCAACTCAAACGGGAGCTACCACGGATGAGAATCCCGCAGGACAGCCCACGGCAGATGAGGCAAAAACCGCCGAGGAGATCGTCGGAGAGATTTACAGTCAGCTTGAAGGAGACGTGGAGTTCCCCTCGCTGGAAAGTCGGAGTCTGGATCTTGGAGACGTGGATGCCTTCCGCTATGTCTTTGGGATTGATCCTCCTTCCTCCGCAAGGGACGCAGAGGTATCCGAGCCGCTCATCGGTTCCATTCCCTACACGCTGGCAGTCCTGACGCTGGATAGCGACGCAGACATTCAGAGCATCGCCGATGCCATTCGGACCGGCGTAGATCCCGCCAAGTGGATTTGTGTAACGGCAACGGTAGTGGATGTGATTGTGAATGGCAATTCCATTCTCCTGATCATGGATTCCGATATTCAGCGTGCCGGTGCGATCAAGAGCGCATTTGAGAACATTGATGTCTGATCGCAAATAATTCCCGAATATGTGAAAACGGCGCACGTGACCGCATAAATTGGCGATTGGTGCGCCGTTTTTCGGCAATGCGGGAAAAACCGCTTACACGGGCATGAACCGCTAAAAAACAATCGCAAAAACAGTCAATCGAAAAAAGTTGAAATAAAAAGTAAAAAAAGGATGAATTTTGATTCAAAGGACGATCGCTCATGAATTTTTCGTCAGCCTCCTTTCTGTTTTATTTTCTGATTCTGACTCTGGCACTTTATTCTGTTGTGCCCAAAAAACTGAAAAACGGGGTTCTGCTGATCGCCTCTCTGCTGTTCTATTTCGTCGGCGAGTCAAAACTCTTCTGGCTTCTGCCCCTTTCCGCCCTTTTCAACTGGCTGATCGGACGGTTTCTTTCCGAAAAAACGGGGAAGGGACTGCGAAAGTTTCTGCTGATTCTATCGGTGGTGGGCAATGTGGGGATGCTTGCCCTGTTCAAGTACGCAGATTTTCTGGTCTCCACCCTGAACACCGTTACCGGATGGCAGATTCCCCTTCCGGGGCTTGCCCTGCCGGTGGGCATCAGCTTCTATACCTTCCAGGCGATGTCCTACACCGTGGATGTCTATCGGGGTCAGGCTAAAATTCAGAAGAATCCTCTTTCCTTTGCCACCTATCTCTGCCTGTTTCCCCAGCTGATCGCAGGACCCATTGTCCGATACAGCGACGTGGAGGCGGAGCTTGCCGACCGTCCGTATACCCTGTCCGGGCTGTCCGACGGAATCCTTCGCTTTACCGTGGGACTTGCCAAAAAAGTCCTGCTTGCCAATCAATTCGGGGAAATCTGCACCCTGTATGCCGGAAGCGGCGAAAAATCTCTGCTGTTTGCCTGGATGTCGGCAATCGCCTACACCCTGCAGATCTACTTCGATTTCTCGGGGTATTCGGATATGGCAATCGGAATGGGAAAGATGTTCGGCTTCCACTTCCCCGAAAACTTCGATTATCCCTATATTTCGGGCTCCATTACCGAGTTCTGGCGCAGGTGGCATATGACCCTGTCGGGCTGGTTTCGGGATTATGTTTATATTCCCCTCGGAGGCAATCGGAAGGGACTGCCCCGTCAGATCGTTAATCTACTGATTGTCTGGATGCTGACAGGACTGTGGCACGGTGCGGCATGGAATTTTCTTTTGTGGGGACTGCTCTACGGGGTTCTTCTGATTCTCGAAAAGCTGTTTTTGCTGAAATGGGTGAAGAAATTCCCGGTTATCGGACACCTTTATACCCTTCTGTTCGTGGTACTGGGCTTCGTTCTCTTCAGTGCGGCAACGGTGGGTGAAGCAGGAGCCAATCTTGCAACCATGTTCGGCTTTGGCGGTCTGCCGCTTCTCACAGAGGAGACCCTCTATTATCTTATGAGCTTCGGGGTTCTCTTTGTCCTCGGAATCGTGGGGTCCACCCCCGTGGTCAAAAAGGCGTGGGCGAGACTGCCGGACGGGGTCCGCACGGTTGCCGAGCCGATTCTCATGGTTGGCGGACTGGCGGTCGTCACCGCCTATCTGGTGGATGGGTCCTTCAATCCCTTCCTGTATTTCCGATTCTGATTTTGCAAATGCCCTTTATTTGGACGCAAAACGGCAATTTCGGAGGGAAAAGGGTGCATTTTCCCGTATATCAGGCAAAGTTGAGGCGATGTTATGAGTAAAATCAAGAATATCCTGATCCTGTCCCTGTTTCTGCTTTTCCTTGGGGGATTCGGACTTGCCGGGATTCTGATTCCCGATAAAGAGATGTCCGCCGAGGAACGTCGGACGCTGGAACAGCTTCCCGAATACGACAGCCAGCAGGGATTTTCCGCCTATATGAATCAGATGGATGCCTATCTGACCGATCAGTTTCCCCTGCGCCTGACCTTTCGCCGACTGAAGGTGGGCTTCGCCGCCTATCTGCTTGGGCAGTCGGATGTCAACGGATATACCGTCAAGAATGGCAGCGAGTTCGAACAAATCTACCCCCTCAAGGTGCAGAATCACGAGCATACCGCAAAGGTCCTGTCCGGGCTGATCGACAGCCGATTTTCCGACTGTCAGGTTTATTACAGCATCATCTACGACAAGGGTTACTATGCGGACAAGGGACTGGGGCTGGACTACGAAACCCTTCTGTCCTGCTATCAAACCGCCCTCGGAGAGAAGGCGGAGTATATCGACCTGTCGGACTGCCTGACCCTTGAGGATTTCTACAAAACCGACATCCATTGGCGGCAGGAGTGTCTGGATAAGTCCCTGTCCCGGCTGTCGGAGGCAATGGGCTTCGAGTTGTTTGCCGATGGGGAACTGACCGAGGTCGATGCGGGGGACTTTTACGGGGTTCTGTACGGTCAGGCGGCGTTTCCCGTGGGAAAGGATACCATGGTTTACCTGACGAACGATCTGCTGGAGGAGTGTCAGGTGACGGTGCTGAACGGGGATACCGCCGTGTCGGGCTCGGTTTACGATACCGAGGCATTTGTCAACAGCGACGACAGCTACGATCTCTTTCTCGGCGGGGAAAATGCGGTGGTGGTCATCGAGAACCCCAACGCCACCGGCGACCGGAATCTGATTCTGTTCCGGGACAGTTTCGGACGGAGTCTGTCCCCGCTGATGGTCAAATCCTATAAACAGATCACGCTGGTGGACCTGAGATGGGTCAAGACCCGACATCTGACCCTGTTCGAGGAGGTTCTGCCCACGGGGGAGAACACCGACGTCCTCTTTCTTTACAGTGCCCAGGTGCTGAACTCCATGTACTACGAGTAAAAAAGTCGGATCGATAATAAAAGAATCCGTATTCAGCAATAAAATTGCCCCTCCCGACCTTGAAAATCGGGAGGGGTTGTGATATAATGAAAGCATCGAAGCAAATGCGAACAAAGACGGTGCTTTTACTGAAAATGCACCTTGTCGGCTTACGCCGTCCTTTTGCCCGTCAGAAAAGGTATTCCGGAATATAATCGGGGGATAAGAGGCTCTCAGGCATCCTTAATGGGTGCGGCGGCGTCGCCGGACAGATAGCGGATGGAGCGTTCCACCGAGGTTTTTTCCTCGTCCGTCAGCGGCTCTGAAGCGTAGCGGTAGTCAAAGGATTTGGCAAATTTCGACACGTCCTCGCACAGGGTGGACAGAAAGCTGTTTTGCAGATCGGACAGCTCGGAGGTAAAGTCGGCAAGCTCCTTCTTGCTGAGCTCGTTCTTGGCGGCATCCAGCAGTCGGGCGGCATGATCCAGACAAAAATAGGGCTGGGCACGGAATTTCTTCCGGAATTCGTCGTCCACCTTCCACATATAGGCGGCGTTGGACAGCAGACGCTTCTCGTTTGCCTCGATTCTGCCGCAGACGTAGCAGGAGGACGCCAGATCGGAGAGCATTTTGCCGTATTTTTCGGGGGAGGGCTTGAAAATCCCCTTTTTGCCCAGTTTGTCCGAAACTTCGTTCAGATGGCTCTCCAGCATCAGTGCCAGAGGCAGACGCTTGGCAATCCGGAGCATTTTGGAAAAGTGATTGGCGCAGAATCCCTGCTCGTTGGTCTTGATCCGGATGTCCGGCTCCATCATGGAGGCTCCCAGGATGATCTCCAGCTCCTCCGATTCCAGTTTGCCCGCAAGGACGCAGAAGGGGCATCGGCAGGCATTTTCCTGCATGTTCTCCTCGAAGACTTCGTTGATCGGTATGGTATAGATGGTCTCTGCCATGGCATACTCTCCTTGAATCTTTACATAATGGACGGTTTACAATGGATGTACAACAAATAGGACAGGATTTGAAGCTGACCGGGGTGGATGCTTTTGACCCCGATCTGATTTTTGACTGCGGACAGTGCTTCCGCTTTTATAAAAAGGATGGAATCTGGTCGGGAATCGCCTTCGGAAAGCGGCTGTCGGTGAAGGCAGAGGGCGATCGGGTAATCCTGCCCGGCTGCACAAAATCGGATTTTGACTGCCTTTGGATGGGCTATCTGGGGTTGTCCGAGGACTATGCCGCCATCCGGCGGCAGCTGTCCGCACTGGGGGATGCCCATCTTGACGCCGCTATGGAGGCAGGAAAGGGAATCCGGATTTTGCGGCAGGAGCCGTGGGAGGCACTGTGCAGCTTCGTGATCTCCCAGAACAACAACATCGCAAGAATCCGAAAAATCATCGAAACGCTGTGCAGGACATACGGGAGAGGGCTGCCCGACGGCGATCATGCTTTTCCTACTCCTGTCGAGCTGTCTGCGGCATCCGAAGACGATCTGCGGGCATTGGGGCTTGGTTATCGGGCGGGCTACATCCGTGAGCTGTCCCGATCGGTGGCTGACGGCTCCCTCGATCTTCAGGCGATCCGAAAACTGCCCACCCCGCAGGCGATTGAAACGCTGTGCAGGGTTCGGGGTGTGGGGGTCAAGGTGGCGTCCTGCGCCCTGCTGTTTGGCTTTGGAAAGGACGATGCCTTCCCGGTGGATGTCTGGGTCAAGCGGATCCTCGGCAAATACTATCCCGAATGCAGGGGAAAAGCTCCCGATTTTGGGCGATATGCGGGACTTTGCCAGCAGTATCTCTTTTACTACGAGCGATGGATTGAGGGAAAGACGGGCGGTCGATGCACGGATAACCCTTAACGCAGAGCCGACGGTCAGCCCATTGCCCAAGCGATCAGAACCCCGATGGCAACGGCGATAACATAAGCAACCGTTCCGACGGCAATTTTGATCGGGCGTTTGAGGGGATTCAGGGGCAGTGCATTTGCAATGCACTGCCCCGACGAGTCCGCCGTTTTTGCCCGTTTCAGGGCAAAAAACAGCAAACATCGAGTGGGGAACTTTTTTCAAAAAGTTCCCCTGAATGATTTTGCTTAAATTTCCACTCCGTTCTTCTTCAGAAGCTCTCTTGCGGTTTCTACCGAATCCACGCCGGTGGCGTTCTTGACCGGAGCAAATTCACGCTCACGGACAACCTCGTAGCTCAGGCAGGAGTCCATCAGATGGATCATGTCCAGCACCAGGGTTTCGAACTTGTAGCCGTTGGGGGTTGTGGGCTTCTGGAGAACGCCGTTTTCGTCCAGATAGGGAATCTTCTTCTCTACCACGTGGGTGGGCATGGAATCCTTCAGAATGTCCTCCAGCTTGGATACCTTGAACATATAGTTCAGGATAACGCCGAACTTGTACTGAAGCTCACCCTTGTCGTCCCGGAGGTTCTTCATGTCCTCGGTGATCTCGTAGTACTCTACGATGGAGGGTTTGCCGTCCTCCAGACAGAGAACGCCGATCTTCTCGGTGGGGTTCGCCTTGGCGACGACCTTTGCGCCGCACTCACGACCCGAGGCAATGGTGGCTCCTACGAAGGCGGGATCATTGATGCGCTGGCAAACATTGTCCACTGCAAAGACGGTCAGCCACTCGATGCCTTCTGCCTTGATCTGATCCAGATAGCCTGCCTTCACCAGAGAGGTGAACCAACCGCCGTTGCCGTTGGGGGACAGGGAAATCTTGTCCTTTGCCTCCAGATAGATCTTGCCGTTGTAGTCCACGGAGGGTGCCATTTCCTGAATGAAGAAACGGATGTGTCCGGCATCGTAGCCGAAATAGTCATGCTCCTTGAAGAAGGAGACGGTGGCATCGTTGTTCTTCTCGCTGGTCATGATAAAGAGGGGAATCCATGCGCCGGTACGCTTGACCACGTCCATCATGTTGTTGATCAGGCACTGGAAAATGTACAGCTCGCGGTTGACGCCGATGGGATAGGTTCCCTTGGGTCCGTCATAGCCAAGTCTGGTACCCTGACCGCCTGCCAGCAGAACGGCACCGACCTTCTCAGCCTTGAGGGCGTCAATGCCGACAGCCTCGAATTTTTCACGGTTTGCCTCGATTTCGGGGATTTCAAGGGCACCCAAAGGGGACAAAACGCCCTTTTCTACCTTCATTTCCTCCCTCTTCAGCAGATCCAGAAGAGACCAGTCGATCTTTTCGATCTGGGAGAGTAGGGAAGCCTTGGACTCATCGTTGAGTTCGTCGTAGTAGGCGAGCAGATGGGATTGACCGTGTTCTTCCAGCAGTTTGCGTGCTTCACTGTAGTTCATTTGTGGACACCTAACCTTTCTCATTCTCAATATGCAGAACCGCCGCCAAGCCGATAAGGCGCAGTCTGCTTTCGTATGGGTATCGGGCGGACAACAGCATCCCGTCGAACCCTTTCTTTCATTATAGCAAACTTTTGGCAGTTTGTAAAGAGGATTTTGGAAATTAATGTAAAAATTTTCGAAAAGTTAAGATTACGACAAGAAAAGGCTCAAAAATCAACGGGAGCGGGTTGAGGAAAAGATGTCGCCTCTGGCGACGATCCGCTTGCGAATCCGATAAGCGGTGTCACGGCTGACATCCATTGCCTCGGCGGTCTGCTCCATGGTCATATCCTGTTGATAGCGCAGGCAGAGGAATAACTGCTCCTGCGCCCGCAGGGAGGCTTCTTTCGGCGTTTTTGCGGCGGCAACATAGCCCTCCAGCAGTTCTTCCACCCGAAGGATGCCTGCCCGAAGGGTCTCGGAAGTCTGACGGAGCTTGCGGAGACGTTCCCGATCGTTTCCCTGCCGTTCCAGTCGGAAAATTTCAAGTTCAATGGCGTCCAACAGCTTGCGGTCGGATTTGTATTTTTCAAAATAACAGATCCAGTTCAAGATCGTTCATCCTTTCATTCAAATTCATATGCAGTATGTATGCAGGTTGGTCTGCGGGGCGGTGCAGACGGGTTTGTTTCGCTTTTGCCTTGCGGCGTAACGGGACATCCTATCAGGGCAAATCGGAGACTCACGGGGCGGTGTGAATGTAGTCGGACGGGATTACGGAAAGGCGCACAGGGACTTATTCCGGGATGCAAAAAAAGAACAAATGTTCTTTTTTTGCATTATAGCACATTTGCGCAGAAAAATCAAGGGCTTTTTCTAAAAAAGGGGCATCGGTTCGAAAAAAATTTGCAGGCGGACGGAATCCGTTGAAGGTTGCCGTCCGGACGGCATGGGCTGCTCCCGGTTGGCACTTTTCCTGTGGAAAAGTGCCTGAGCTGTGGAAAATCACGGGTTGCATCTGATTTTTGTGCAATTTTACAGGACGTAAAAAAAACGGGACGAAAATTGTGCAAAATTACCAATGCTGTGTTCTCGGTCTGTTCATCTGTCAATCACCACAAAATAGTAAATAAAAACTGCTCTTATTTGAAATAATTGTGAATATCCAAAAATAATCAATGAAAAGCCAGAAAAAACAGCAGAATATAGTAAATAACATTGACAATTTGCAGATCGAAAACCGGCGAAAAAGCAGAGACGCCAGGAACGGTGTGAAAAATAGAAAATTCACGGAATTTTCATGAACCAAAAAAAACTTTTCGGGTGGCGAAATGAGCGTTTTGAGGCGGACGAGGGGTGTTGACATTTTTTTTGATTTATGGTAAGATAAGTCCATGACAAAGAAAGATTCCCTTAAATCCGGACACGAAGCCGGGTGTTTCATGTCTGAACTGTCGGAGTCATGCAAATGTGGCAAATATGGATTGTGGCGTAAGAAGCTGCGTGGGGTCGTCGGACGGCTTGCCGGCAGAACCATTACGGTCTGTCCTGCTCACTTTTGTCGGTCGGGGTGCGGAATACCCGACAATTTTCTTCATTATTATAATACTTTCTGCAACCTATTCCGAGTTCTGCACCGTATTTGCTTTCATATTTATTAAGGAGGAAATGGCAAATGAAACAAACCAAGAAGACCAGGCTTCTCGCCGGTATCCTTGCCGCATTGGTGATTGTTACACCCGGAACGATCAGCATCTCCGGCGATGAAACCGACACCGGCGACAGTGGCTCATCTTCAACGACAGGTTACGAAACACAGACGCTTGCTCAGTTGCTTGCTACCATTGATTACAACGAGTATCTGGCAAAGTATGTGGATATTCCCTCGGGAACTGAAACCGTAACCCTTTCCGGTGACTCGATTACCGGCTATAACACCGACATTACCAATGCAACCGGTGTCCAAAAGCTTTCCATTGAGGGCGGCACGGATGTTCTCTATCTCCCCGCCGACGGCATTGTTGGTTGGACGCTTCAGGTTCCCGCTGAGGGTATGTACAATCTGAAGATCACCTACTATCCCGTTCAGGAACTGAATGTTTCTACCGGCTCTGAGGCGTCAAAAACGACCTCGATCGAGCGTACCTTCTATATCAACGAGCGTCTGCCCTTCTATGAGGCACGCTTCCTGACCATGAGCAAGTCATGGGCGGATAAAGAAGAGTCCTACCAGTTGGATTCCAACGGTAACGTGATCTACAAGTACATGAAGGACCGTGAGATCGTCTACACCTATGTGGATGTTGACGGCAACGTGCTTGAAAGAACCCTGGATGAAAACAAGCGTCTTGCCTTCGTCAAGACCGGCGAAACGGTAGACCAGGCAACGATTGCCGAATGTACCAAATATCCGGTTTACCAGAACGATATCAACGGTAACGAGATTAAGGCGGACAAGGAATTGATCCTTTCCACCGATCAGGTCTTTACGGTCGATGCGCTGGGCTATGAGGTCAGACTGGGCGAGCTTTCCGAGTACACGGCAATCGATTCTACCGGTCAGTATGTGGATGCTCTCTGCTTCTACTTCGCAGCAGGTGAAAACACCATTCAGCTGGAGGCACAGCGTGAGAGTATGGCGGTCGCAAAGATCGAGCTGATCCCCGTTTCCACGGTTATCAGCTACGAAGAGTACCTTGAACTTCACAAGGATGCTCCCAATTACACCGGTGAAGGCGTGAAGATTCAGGCGGAGTACCCCACGGCAACTTCCGAGAATACGGTTTACGCTACCAACGACCGTACCTCTTACATTACCGAACCTCAGGATCCTACTCAGCTTATCCTGAATGCCATCGGCGGCGACGGCGGTGAGAAATGGGAGAATGTCGGACAGTGGGTCCGCTGGACGGTTGAAGTCCCCGAGACCGGCTGGTATCAGATTACCCTCCGCTTCAAACAGAGCGTGCTGGAGGGTACCTTCTCCTCCAGAACCCTCCGCATTGCAACGGCAAGCATGATTGAAAACGGCGAATCCGCACAGGTTCCCTTCAGCGAAGCCCGGTACCTCCAGTTCAACTACAGCGATGACTGGCAGGTCGCTCCTCTGAACAACGGTGTCAAGGATGAAAACGGAAATGTGGTTGCCCTCAACTTCTACCTGGAAAAGGGAGCCAACTACATTGAGCTTGAGGCGTCGCTGGGCAACATGGCTGAAATCCTCCGCCGTGTCGAAGCGTCCATGAACACGGTCAACGCCATCTACATCAAGATCCTGATGATCACCGGTGCGGAGCCTGACTCCAACGCCGACTACGGCTTCTACCGGATCATGCCCGACGACATCGACGAACTGCTTCGTCAGGCTGACGAGCTGCAGGATATTGCAGATGCCTTTGAAACCATGATGAACACCACCGGTTCCCATGCAAAGACCCTTGAAAAGGTTGCAATCCTTCTGGAGCGTATGGGATCCGATGAGGACAAGATCGCATCCAACCTGACCAACCTGAAGGATAACCTGGGTACGCTGGGTACCTGGCTGCAGACTTCTGCTGAACAGCCTCTTGAGGTCGATTACATCGTCGTTGAGGCTCCCGGTACGGATGTGACAAAGGTCCATAAGGCAAACGACAATTTCTTCCAGGCACTTTGGTTCGAGCTTATTCAGTTTGCCTGCTCCTTCGTATCCGACTATAACACGCTGGGTTCGCTGGAAGAAGTCGATCCCGAGAATACCATTCAGGTATGGACGACTTTGGGTCGTGACCAGGCAACGATCATTCGTAACCTGATCAACACCGACTTCAATGCAACTCACAGCGGTATTTCCGTTGAGCTGAAGCTGGTTGCCGCCGGATCGCTGCTGCCGTCCGTACTTGCGGGCGTCGGTCCCGATGTTTCCATGGGACACGCTTCCAGTGACGTTATCAACTGGGCAATACGTTCTGCGGTCATGCCGTTGAATGATATGGAAGGACTTGAAGAGGTTGTCGGTCAGTATGACGAAACCGAAGGCTACCTTGGCGGAACCTTTGACGCAGAAGGAAACTTTTCGGGTGCCTATTTCACCAAGGCGGCAATCGAGCCTCTGGAGCTGTTCGGCGAGTTTGATGACAACGGCGACGGAGCGGCAGACAGAAGCGATGTTATTCTCTACGGTCTGCCTGAGACCCAGTCCTTCGCCATGATGTTCTACCGTGCGGACATCTTCCAGAATCTGGGCATTGAACCTCCTCAGACATGGGATGATCTGATTGCCCTTCTTCCTGTTTTCCAGAACAACCACATGGAGGTTGCACTTCCCAACTCTCTGGCTGGTCTGAACCTGTTCAACTACCAGATGGGCGGTGATCTGTATTCCGATAACGGTAAGCTGATCAGCTTTGAAGAGGATGTCACCCTTACCGCATTCGACTACATGTGCTCCTTCTTCACTCAGTACAAGTGCCCCTACACCTACGATTTCGCTAACCGTTTCAGAACCGGTGAGATTCCTCTGGGTATCATGGATTACACGACCTACACTCAGCTGTCTGTTTATGCAACCGAGATCAAGGGTCTGTGGGAATTCGTCGCACTGCCCGGCGTGCTGCAGTACGACGATGAGGGTAATGTCACGGGTATGAATAATACCTCGGTTTCCGGCATTACCGCCATGATCATGCTGTACGATGAGGATCGTACGGAAGAGCAGACAAACAATGCATGGCAGTACATGAAGTGGTATGTAGGCGAGAAGAACCAGTCGTCCTATGCAAACGAGTTGACGGCTCTCCTTGGAACCGTATCCAAGCACAATACCGCGAATGTCAACGCACTTTCTTCGCTCTCCTGGACCACCAGCGAGTACAAGAACCTGATGAGTCAGTTCACCAATCTGTCTGCTGTTCGTGAGTATCCCGGCGGATATATCATCACCCGTTATGTCAGCTTCGCATTCCTTGCGGCTTATAACAACAACGCAGATCCTGCCGAGTCCCTGCTTTCGTATGTCACTGAAATCAACGACGAGATCACCCGTAAGAGGAAAGAGTTCAACATGACCTATTACAGTGATGCCAGCCAATATAAGTCGACAGAAGACGAAACGGCAACCGACTGATCAGAGCAATATCCCTTCCGGAGTTTTCCTGCTCCGGAAGGGAAGAGAAAATAATTTCATTCCATAATAAAGGAGAGGATAGCAGGTGTCAGCTAAAACGGCAGAAAAGGCTCCGAAAACGCAGGTAAAACGTGCGGTATCGAGAAAAGATATGTCCAAGCTCCAATGGACCCTCAAGGAAATGAAGAAGAACTGGTTTGCATACCTCATGGTAGCACCCTATTACCTCATCTTCCTGACTTTCACGATTATCCCCGTTGTTGTCTCGCTTGTTCTGAGCTTTACCACATTTAATATGTTGGAGCCTCCGACATTCGTATTTATGGATAATTATATCAGACTCTTCCTGGACGATGATATCTTTATCATTGCGTGCCAGAACACGCTCATCTTTGCGGCGGTTACTGGTCCCGTATCTTATTTGCTTTCGTTCCTTGTGGCATGGTTCATCAATGAGCTTTCCCCCAAGATCAGAGCAATCGTAACCCTTATCTTCTATGCCCCGAATATTGCGGGATCGGTCTACATGATCTGGTCGGTTGCATTCTCCTCCGACTCCTACGGTTATGTAAACGGTCTGCTGCTCTATCTGGAGATTATTGATACCCCCATTGCCTTCTTCCAGGATGCAAACTATGTCATGCCTCTGTGTATCATCGTTGCGCTCTGGACCTCTTTGGGTACAGCGTTCCTGTCCTTCATCGCAGGTCTTCAGGTCGTTGACCGTTCCCTGTATGAGGCGGCTGCGGTGGACGGTGTCAAGAACCGTTGGCAGGAGCTTTGGTATGTCACCCTTCCTTACATGAAGCCTCAGCTGATGTTCGGTGCGATCCTTGCGATCACCGGCTCCTTCGGCTTCGGCGGAATCGTGGATGCCCTGGCAGGCAACCCGTCGGTTGACTACTGCGCATGGACCATCACCCACCACCTGGGTGACTATGGCGGAGCCCGTTACGAGCTTGGTTATGCGTCAGCAATTGCGACGGTTCTGTTCGTGATCATGATCGGAGCCAACGGTCTGGTCAAAAAATTACTTTCGAAAGTGGGTCAGTGACGATGGCAAGAGTACAGAAACTAAGAACCAGAAAACATACCGTCGTCCTGAACCGTTCCAAGGGCGGCGACGCAGGAATCGCGTTCTTCCTGATTATCATGGGAGCCTTCATGTTCCTGCCCATGCTCTACACAATCATGCAGTCCCTGAAGCCTCTTGACGAGCTTTGGGCATTCCCTCCGAAGTTTTACGTAACTTCCCCTACACTCAAGAATTTTAAAGACCTGTTCAAGTTGATGAACCAGAACTGGGTTCCCTTCTCCCGTTACATCTTCAATACCGTCCTGATCTCGGTAGCGGGTACCTTCGGAAACCTGTTCCTGTCCTCCATGGCGGCATATGTTCTGTCCAAGATCAAGTTCCCCGGTCGTGATGTCATGTTCCAGCTGATCGTCCTGTCCCTGATGTTCCATCAGACGGTTGGTGCGATTGCAAACTTCATCATCATGTCCGCACTGGGTTGGGTTGATACCTACTGGGCAATCATCGTTCCTGCATGGGGTTCTACGCTGGGTCTCTATCTGATGAAGCAGTTCATGGAATCCTCGGTATCCGATGCGGTTCTGGAATCTGCCCGTCTGGACGGAGCTTCCGAGGTCCGTACCTTCTGGACAATCGCCATGCCCATGGTTAAGCCCGCATGGCTGACCCTGATTGTGTACTCCTTCAAGGATCTGTGGAACACCGGTGCCTCCATTTACATCTACTCCGAACAGCTCAAGACCTTCAGCTATGCTATCGGTCAGATCCTGAGCGGCGGTATCGTCCGTTCGGGTGCGGCTGCGGCATCCACCGTTGTCATGATGATTGTGCCTATTGCGGTATTTATTATCTCGCAGTCCAACATCATTGAAACCATGGCGTCTTCGGGTATGAAGGATTAAGGAGGTAAGAGATGAAAAAGACTTTGATACGCACAGTCGCTGCTGCCGGTGCACTGCTTATGCTTATCGGTGCCATGCCTGCATCGGCTGCTGCCTACGATTCCTATACTTACTCCATTGACGGAGACTCTCTGGCATCCCCTGATGCTTATACTCCCGAAAGAGTTGTGGACTCCAAAACTCTGAAGTTGGAAACTGCTCTTGAGACACCCACCGATATTGAGACGGACAGCGATGGCAATGTCTACATTGCCGATCCTATCCATAACCGGATCGTGGTTCTCAGCGAAACCTATCAGTACAGATACGAAATTTCCTCCTTTATCAACGACATGGGCGTTCCCGACAGCCTGAATGCGGCTCAGGGCGTGTTCGTCTGGGAGGGCATTGAAAGTGACGGTAACGGAGATTATATCCAGAAAAAGTATCTGTACGTTGCCGATACCGGAAACTCGAGACTGGTTATCTTCAACGGCGACGGCAGCTTCTGTCGCATCGTGGAACAGCCCTCCTCCGAAGTCTTTGAGTCGGATGAGCTGTACTCCCCCGTTGCAGTTGCTGCGGACAGCGCAGGAAGAATCTACGTCGTGTCCAAGACCACCTATCAGGGTATCATTTCCCTGACAAGTGACGGTGAATTTGCCGGTTATATCGGTGCGCAGAAGGTTTCTTACTCGATTTTGCAGATGATCTGGAGACGTTTCCAGACTGCAGAGCAGAGAGCGGCTTCCGCAAAGAACGTATCTACCGAGTATAACAACATCGACATTGATGACAGCGGATTCATTTACATTACCTCCAACGCCATCGACGAGGACGATTTGATTTCCGCCATTAACGGCGGCGATGCCGGATATGCACCGGTTAAGAAGCTGAATACCGCAGGTAACGATATTATGAAGCGTAACGGCTTCTTCATTCCTGCAGGTGAGATCAACTTCTCCGGTTCTCTGACAGCCTCTGATAATGAGATTTCCGGTCCTTCCTCCATCGTGGACGTTGCACTGGGTCCGGAAGGAACCTGGTCCATCATCGACGATAAGCGTTCCAAGATTTACACCTACGACGACAACGGCGAACTTCTCTTCGTCTTTGGCGATACGGGTACTCAGATGGGTAACCTTCAGAAGGTCGCTGCACTGGTTTATCAGGGTACCAAGCTGTTGGTTCTGGATTCTCAGACCGCATCCTTTACCGTCTACAAGACCACCGATTACGGGGATCAGCTGCTGACAGCGATCAAGCATAATAACGATCGTCTGTACAGTCTGGCTGAAGAGGACTGGATGGAAATCCTGAAGAGAAACAACAACTTCGACGCAGCCTACATCGGACTCGGTAAGGCATATTACCGTTCGGGCGATTGGGAAGCTGCGATGAAGTACTTCAAGCAGGCATACGATACCGAAAACTACTCCGATGCCTTCGGCAACTGGAGAAAGGAATGGGTAGAGAAGTGGATCTGGACCATCCCGATTGTGGTTGTAGCCTTTATCCTGATTGTTTACTTCTTCTTCAAGTATGCCGGTAAGGTCAACAAGAGAGCGGCAACTTCCGGTAAGAAGAAGACCTTCCTGGAAGAGGTTCTCTACTCTACACACGTGATCTTCCATCCCTTCGACGGATTCTGGGATCTGAAACACGAGAAGCGAGGATCGGTCAGGGGTGCGCTGCTGATATTGTTCCTGGCGGTTGTCTCCTTTGCTTATCAGGCAATCGGTCAGGCGTACATCTTCAATCCCCGCGGCGGTTACTCCAGCATTATTGCACAGCTGACCGGATTGCTGGTTCCCCTGATTCTGGGTGCTACGGCAAACTGGTGTCTGACCACTCTGTTTGACGGTGAAGGCAGCTTCAAGGACATTTTCATTGCCCTTTGCTACAGCTTGACGCCGATTATCCTGTTTGTCCCCTTGTCCACCCTTCTGACTCACGTCGTAACCAATGCAGAGGCAGGATTCATCAGTCTGTTGCTGGGTGTCTGCTATGTATGGGTTGGTATGCTGATCTTCTTCGGCACCATGGTTACGCACGATTACTCGCTGGGCAAGAATGTCATCACCCTTCTGGGTACCGTTCTCTGCGCTTGCGTAATTATGTTCGTTGCAGTGCTGTTTTCCAGCTTGATGGTTAAGATGGCTTCCTTCGTTTCGAACATCATAACCGAAGTTACCTACAGAATGTAACGGGAAGGAGTACAGAAACAGATTTATGAAAACAAATTCATTTAGCAGAAACACAAGAATCCTTTCTATGCTTCTCGTTCTCCTGATGCTGTTAGGTTCGCTGTCCATGCTCCCTGTTTTCGCCGACGAAACCGAAGGCGAAACGGGAGAGGAGGATACGACGATTGCTGAGGATCCTGATACCGGTGAGGAAGTACTCCTGACCGTCTCCGAAGCCATTGCGACCTATCTGACGACCGAGTACGAGAGCCGTGAGGAAAAGCTCGCTACCATGAAGAAGATGCTCAGTAAGGGCGAGTACGATTTGTACTGCGACCCTTACACCGGTGAGGTTGCCGTTCAGAATACCACTACCGGTCAGATTCTTCTCACCAACCCCTATGACGTATCGACGGTCAATACCGACTCCGTCAAGGCAACCCTTCTGTCCCAGCTTTCGGTGACCTTCGAGGATCTTGCCAACAACGGTCAGATTCGGACCATGAACAGCTACACGGATGCAGCTGCCAACGGTCAGATCAGCGTCAATAATATCAAGAACGGTATTCGTATTGAATACACCCTTGGTAAGGAATCCTCCAAGAAGCTGATGCCCTACTGGATTGAGGCATCCAGATTCGAGGTCATGATCCTGTCTCAGATCACCGAGGAGTACTACCGTAACAAGGCAATCTCCTTCTACACCCGTCAGGATCCCAATATGATTCAGGCTGAAATTGATAATGGCAATGCGGGATATGAGAGTGTCCTGTCGTCCATGCAGACCAACTATACCTGCACCAAGTCCACCTATACCAAGTTGGGTGTGACTCCAATGTATGATGAAACCAGAACGGGAGCAGACGGCGAGACTGTTTACGTTACCCATTTCACCAACGTTCAGGGTGAGGTAGAGGAACACGAGTATCGGATGACCGATAATCTGGTCATCTACACGGTCAACGGTGACGTTTCCTCCTCCGAGAAGCAGTCCAACATCATGGAGGGCTACGTTAAGACCTATTGCCCTGACTACAACTACGAGCAGCGCGACTTCGATATCGAGCTGACCGGTTACACCGGCGACGAGGCTGCCAATGCGACCTTCCGTATGGCTCTGGAGTACTTCCTGACCGATGACGGATTTGAGGTCAGCCTTCCCGCCAACGGTATCCGTTACGATTCGGATGCTTACCGTCTGAAATTTATCACCATACTCCCCTATATCGGAGCATCCTCCGGTGATTTCCCGGGATACACCTTTGTACCCGACGGATCCGGCGCCATTATCCGGAACGAGGACATTATGATGGAGGGCAGCGGATATGCCATCAACGGGCGTGTTTACGGTCCTGACTACGCATATCACACGCTGGATTATAACGGCAAGTCCGAAATCATGCGGATGCCGGTCTTCGGTGTAGTTGAGAGCACCGGTATTCCCTATGAAACCGGCGAGACTGAGATCGTGCCTTCTATCGACCCCGATACCGGTGAAATCATCACCGACCTTCTGACCGGTGAGGTTATCGCCAAGAAGTGGACGGTTACCGAAGATGAGGTAGAAGATGTAATCGACCAGTACGGCGACCACGTCATGTACCGCCTCAAGGATGAGGAAGGCAAGTACGTGGACGAGAACGGCAACAAGATTGATATGCAGCTGGAAAAGGTTACGGTTTCCGGTGTGGATACCTACTACGTTCTCAATGAGGATGGATCCAGAGCCGATCTGACCACGCCGGTCTATGACTACACCTATGAACCTCAGGGCTACTTCGCCATCGTTGAAGAGGGTGCGGCACTCTGTACCATCACCTCCAGCCACGGCGGCGGCGTTACCCACAAGTACAATTCCGTTTATATCACGGCTTACCCTGAAAGTTCCGATACCTACAATCTGGCAGATGCGATCTCCGTCGGCAGCGACTCCGAGTGGACGGTTGTTTCCGATAGAAAGTATACCGGACTGTTCAAGATCCATTATGTTCTGATCTCCGATTATGAGGGAAGCAAGTATGAAGCCTCCTACATGGGAATGGCGAAGGCTTACCGTGACTATCTGGAAGCCAACGGTACGCTGACGGCACTGACCGATGTGGGAACCGACATCCCGCTGTACATCGAATCCTTCGGTATGATCGAGACCGAGGACGTGATCGCTACCATCCCTGTATGGGTTGATACGCCTTTGACGACCTTCGATGATATCAAGACCATGTACGCACAGCTCAGTGAGAACGGCATTACCAATGTCAACTTCCGTCTGAAGGGCTTTACCTCCGGCGGTACGATCTGGGCAGTACCTCCCACGACAGTAAAATTTGAAAAGGTCATCGGCGGCAACAACGGCTATAAGGAGCTGCTGACTGAGGCTGACGGAAAGTACGGCATCTTCCCTGAGTTTGACTTTGCCAACGCATGGGGATCCTCCGCATTTGACGGCTTCAGTTACAGCAATCAGACGGTTCGTACCATTGACGACCGATACGCCAACAAGCGTGCCTACGACGCAACCTACCAGTCCTTCTCGTATGTCGGTGCCTGCGCAGTTTCACCCTGTGCATACAGCGATATGTTTGAGAAGTTCTCGAAAGCACTGGATAAGCTGGGATATGACGGTATCTCGGTATCGACACTGGGTACCGACCTGAACAGTGACTTCGATGAGGATGAGCCTTACAACCGCGAGGACAACAGAGAGTTCACCGTTGAACTGCTGAGCTCCCTGTCCGAAAAGTACGGCAACCTGATGGTTGACGGCGGTAATGCCTACAGCTGGGCATATGTTAAGCATATCCTGAACATTTCGCTGGACAGCTCCCGTTACCTGAGAGCCAGCCAGGCGGTTCCCTTCATGGCTATCGTTCTCCACGGTTCTATCAATCTGGCAGGTACTCCTACCAACATGCAGGGCGACACCGATTATGAGATTCTGAAGATTATCGAGAACGGTGCCTCTCCTTACTACACGCTGTCCTATCAGAATACCGAAGAGATGAAGGAAAACAACCGTTTGAACCAATTCTATTCGGTAGACTTCAAGATTTGGCTTGACGAGTTGGTAGAGACCTACAATCTGCTGAACGAGGCTCTGAAAGACGTTCAGACCTCTCAGATCGACGATCACAAGTTCCTGTTCGGAATCAGATCCCTTACCGAGACAGAGCAAAAGGAATACGATGAAGAGTTTGCAGCAGCCCTGCTGGCATATCAGACGGACAGAAATGCGGCTCTGACCAAGGCAATCAAGGATGCCGAGCGCACCGGATTCGTTCTTCCTGACGGATATGAATTCACGACCGACGAAAACGGCGATCTGATCGTACCTGAGGGCTTCGATATGGAGACCTTCAAGTATGAGGAATTCGAGGATATTTTCGTACCCACCGTTGATACGACAATTGATGATTACACCATCGTTTACGAGCGTTACGAAAACGGTATCATGTTTATCCTCAACTACAACAGCTTTACCGTCACCGTTGAGTTGAACGGTCAAACCTACACCATCGGCGAATACGGATTTGTCAAGCTTGCAGCTGACGGAACCGTTACGCTGGAACATTGAGAAAGGAGTGATAGAATATGACTAATGCACAGACCACCTTGCAAAAGGCGGCACCGAAGAAGCAGAAGACCCGCAAGGTCGCTTCTCTGGATAAGAAGAAATCCCGTGCCGGATGGTTCTTCATTGCTCCTTTCCTGATCGGATTCGTCCTGATTTATCTCCCTGTCATTTTCAACTCCATTCAGTCCAGCTTCTTCTCCATTCGTCAGGGTAAGCTGAACCAGTTCATCGGACTTGAAAACTACAGTTATGCACTGTTTACGGACACTTCCTTCGTAACCACGTTGTGGACCGGTCTTAAGCAGCTGGTCATTGACATCCCCGCAATTGTTATCTTCTCCCTGTTCATGGCAGTTCTGCTGAACCAGAAGATGATCGGACGTGCTGCATTCCGTGCCATTCTGTTCGTCCCCGTTATTCTGTCCACCGGTCTGATTGCTCAGATTGAAGCGGATAATACCACGCTCAGCAACAGCATGCAAAGCGGAGTAAATACGGGTGCGGAAAACTCCGGAAACACCCAGTCTGCAACCGAAATTATTTCGGCTGCAGACGTGGCAATCCTGTTCGAGGGCATGAAAGTGGGAACCGGACTGGTTCAGTATATCGTGCAGCTGGTTAATGACGTGTACAACATCATCAACCGCTCCGGCGTACAGCTTCTGATCTTCCTGGCAGGTCTGCAGTCGATCTCTCCCGCAATTTACGAGTCCTGCTCCATTGACGGTGCAACCTCCTGGGAAACCTTCTGGAAGATCACCTTCCCGATGATCAGCCCCATGATTCTGGTAAACACCATTTATACCATCATCGACTCCTTTACCTCAACCACAACCTCGCCTGTCATGTCGTACATTCTGAATGAGTATACTACCGGCGGAGCGCAGGGTACGGTTCATGCGACGGCGATGGGCTGGATCTACTTCGTGATCGTCCTTGCAATCATCGGTGCAGTTTCGGGCATTCTGTCAATGTATATCTTCTATCAGAGAAGAGACTAAAAAGGAGGTAAACAACGATGAATGCACAACAAACACAGACGAAGGTACTGAAGGAATCCAAGAACAAGATTCGTGTCGATTTCGAGCGTACCTCCGCATGGACCAGATTCAGAATCAAGTATCTGTCCTTCCACTTTCTGGGTCAAGTGATTTTCAAGGTCTTCAGACTGCTGCTCCTTCTGGGTATCAGTTACGTTATCATTTACCCCTTCATTTCGAAGATTGCCTCCTCCTTCATGAGCCGTGAGGACTTCGTAGATGCAACGGTCAAGCTGATTCCGAAGGCTCCCACACTGGAAACCTATAAGCAGATTATCCGTGAAAACGATTACTTCAAGGCGATGTTCAATACCGCATTCCTGTCTTTGGTCTGCGGTGTGATCCAGACCTTCATCTGCTGTGTTATCGGATACGGTTTCGGTAAGTATAAGTTCCGTGGCAACAAGCTGATGTTCGCATGTGTCATGCTGACCATGGTTGTTCCTCACCAGATGCTGAAGTTGGCACTCTTCACCGAGTTCAACACCTTCGACATTTACGGAATCCTGGAGCTTCTCAAGATCGGACCGATCAAGCTAACCAACACCTATTGGCCCTTGCTGATCCTTTCGGTTACGGGACTGGCGTTCAAGAACGGATTGTACATCTTCATGATGAGGCAGTTCTTCCGAGGCGTTCCCGACGAGCTGGAGGAATCGGCGTACATCGACGGTTCGGGCGTGTTCAGGACCTTCATTCAGATCATCCTGCCGCTGTCCGTGCCCATGATGATTACGGTCTTCCTGTTTGCCTTCAGCTGGCAGTGGACGGATAACTTCTATTCCACGCTGTTCTTCACCTCTACGAAGAACGGAATCAAGCTCTTGCCGCAGATCATTGAAGTGCCCAAGACGCTGGACATCGACTATGCCGCCGGCGAGCTGTATTCGGCCGCCATCCGGAACACCTGCGGACTGCTGATTATCGCACCTCTGCTGATCATCTACCTGTTCTGTCAGAAGTACATGGTACAAGGTATCGAGCGTTCGGGTATTACCGGCTGATTCATGAGATTTTGTCTCTGCAAAAAATCGGGACAGCAGCAAAACCTTTGTTTTGCTGCTGTCCCTTACTTTTGGGCGACAGTTTGAATAATATTGGCTAATTGCAACCCGTGAAAAGCTCATCCATAGTGTAATTCAGTGCTGATGCCAGTTCGTCCAGAAAGGCGGGATTGGGGAAAGTCAGTCCCCGCTCCCATTTGGATACCGCCTGCGGAGAGACATTCAGGGAAGAGGCAAGCTCCTGTTGGGTCAGATGAAGTTCACGGCGTCTGTCGCAAATGCGATGCCCTAATAGAGAAAGATTGATCATGATTCGGTATGACCCTCCATAAATCCGGTCGGATTGATAGGCGAACGGGAATAAGCCCTGTCCGATTCGCATTTTTGCGAGTCGGACGGGGCACCCGAATTTCGAAAGACAATACCAAAGATCCGCCGTCAAAGCATGGGCTTCTTGGGGTAGATCAACCGCACCTGACCGTGAGGCGCGGGGTACGGGATCCGAAATTTAACGAGTGATTCATAAACACTCCGCCTCCTTTCTCTGTAATATGGAATCAAGCCGACACAATGTCGACCTTGCGTCTCCTTGATCCTGAATCCAGTATAACACAAAAACCTTCGATTGTCAATAAACTGAAAGTT
>JBJDZN010000040.1:16604-31344 GCA_051868045.1 Eubacteriales bacterium | reverse complement strand
CTCTGATATTCGCATGGCGATGTTGTACGCCAATACGCAGGGGACAGCATTTCCAATAATCTTATAGGCATCACTGGATGAGACAGCAACATTGGAGCCGCATCTTTTTTGAATAAACTGGTACTCATCCGGGAAGGTTTGAAGGCGAGCACATTCTCTTACCGTTAATCGGCGTTCGATAAGCCCCTCTTTTAATTCATAAGTATGTGTGCCACCATGTTCAGAACTCAGCCGTCGATACTCAATATTTCCGTGATGTTCTGAACGAATAGTAGGAGCAATAGAATTAAGCTTAATTTCCGATTGACCTTGACAATGCTTCCCCATAAATTTAGCTTTTGAATACTTAGTTTGAGAGACATCGTGGGAGAGGTCAGGCTCTACTAAATCAATGAAAGCTTCTGCACAGGTGACAGGCGGTAGTAGATCAGGAGCGGATTGGGTATAGGAATGCGTGGGAAGGGGGTAGGGATCATATTGTGAAGGAATGTTATTGCTCTGTAGTGCAATGAGCGCATTCGGTGTTAATGCTGATTTTTTGAAGCCGATAAATATTATGCGTTCTCTGGATTGGGGAACACCATAGTCGGCAGCATGAAGTACTCGTGCGGGTACGACAAGATAACCACTGTTGGAAATTGATGAAAAATCATTTTCAATCACCTTGGCAGCATCATCTAAGTTTATCAAACCCTTGACATTTTCAGCAACGAATATCTTAGGTTGAGTGATTGAAATGACTTCTCTCATCCATATGTATAGTTGACCTCGGCTTTCAATGGATGGTTCATCTGCCACTAGCAGATTCCCAGTGTGGCTTTTAGATGAATGAAATCCAAGTCTTTTACCTGCTACCGAAAAATCTTGGCAGGGAAAACCGCCTGTGACAATATCAATGTCGTCAGGAAAGATTATTTTGCCTGTGCGGGCTTTTTTTACGAGATCAACAATGCTTTCAATGTGATAGATATTATTGGCGTTGGTATTGGTTT
The DNA here is from genome assembly GCA_051868045.1 of Eubacteriales bacterium. Lineage (GTDB taxonomy): Bacteria > Bacillota > Clostridia > Oscillospirales > CAG-272 > CAKSQF01. Next base: position 30,352 of record JBJDZN010000040.1, on the reverse strand, counting down.
GTGAAAAATAGGAAATCCAAGCTGATTTGGCATCGGGACGAATATCATTTGCAAAAACGATTTTAAAACCTGTTGGTGCAACAGTCACCCAAGAACCATCATATTTATCAATCCAATTGCTATGTAATTTGGTATTAATAGATCGATGTAAACATCGAAATCCGCCCTCGAATCCGATATCCATACCACCGCATCCCGAAAAAAGTGAAAGTAAATTCATAGTATCTCCAGATATTGCGCAAAGTTCATGGAAAATAAAATCATCATTTTACGTTGTAGAATTCCTTCAACCGGCTTCCTCCCGTATGGGCGTGGCATATCGCAATTGCCAGCGCATCGCAGGTGTCGTCCAGTTTCGGGGGATTTTGCAGGGAGAGGAAGGTCTTGACCATCAGAATGACCTGCGCTTTGGTCGCCTTACCGTAGCCAACCACCGCCTGCTTGACCTGGAGCGGCGTGTATTCGTAGATTTCCACCCCTGCCTCGGCGGCAGTCAGCAGAATGACTCCCCTCGCCTCGGCGACAATAATGCCCGTCGTGGCATTGGTGTTGAAGAACAGCTCCTCCACTGCCATGGCATCGGGCTTGTATAGGGCAATCAGATCGGCAAGCTCCTTGTGAATCTGCTTCAGACGTGACTGAACCGGTGTGTGTGCGGGGGTCTGGATGGCTCCGAAGGCAAGGGTGCGGAATCGGGAATTTTTGTATTCGATGACCCCGTAGCCCACAATCGCAATTCCGGGGTCGATACCCAGTATTATCATCGTTTGAACCTGACTTTGTCTGTAAAATTGAGTTTTGACGGAAATTTTGCCGCCGAAATCGGCGGCACCTGACAGGGTACCCAGCGAAAAAGAATCGGACTATTTCTTCGGCTTTCCAAGCTCCTGAGTCCGCTTGTAGGACGCCATTACCGCATCACTGACCGCTCCCCGGAAGGCGCGGGCTTCCAGAACCGCCACGCCCTCGATGGTGCTTCCGGCGGGGGAACAAACGGCATCCTTTAATTCTCCGGGATGCCTTCCGCTGACTTCTGCCAGCTTTGCCGATCCCAGCAGCATCTGTTCGGCAAGCCGAAGGGCAACCGATCGGGTCAGTCCCGCCCGAACCCCGCCGTCGGCAAGGGCTTCCAGAAAGAGATCGGCAAAGGCGGGACCGCATCCCGACAGGGCGGACCCTGCGTCAAATTGGGATTCCGCCAGGGGAATCAATGCTCCCGTGGCATCCAGTGCCGCAAGAAGACGCTGCAACTCTTCTTCCTGAACCCGGTCGTTGTGGGTGTACAGCGTCACGCCTGCCCCCACCGATACGGGGGTGTTGGGCATCAGGCGGATGATGGGACAGGGAACTCCCGCCATGTCCTCAAGAGCTGTCAGCGTCAGTCCTGCCGCCATGCTGACCAGAATAAACCGGTTCCCGACCCGGGTGCGCTCCTGCAAAATGGGGGAAATTTCGGCAAAAAGTCCCGCCATCATCTGGGGCTTGACCCCGAGAAAGAGAAACTCACAGGATTTTGCCAGCGTCAGATTGTCCCCGCATCCGGCACCGATCGCCTCTGCAAGACGGTGCGCTTTTTCCGGCGTGCGATTGGACAGCAGAATGGACCCACTGCCCGATTTCGCCACCGCATCGGCGAGTGCGGAACCCATGTTTCCGGTTCCGATGAATCCGTAGGTATAGCTTGACATCTTTTTGACCCAACCTTTCGCCTGCCCGCTTTGCGTCCGCCCTCAGGGCGGAAAACGGCATTTTTCAACAGTCCATTATAGCATATTTGCAGAACTTTTGCGCAAGAAGAATTGTAAATTTTTTGTGATAGAAGATTTACGGCAGAAAGGGGAAAACATCCCTATCTCCTGACGACTGCCACCCGATCGTTTCCTCCGTAGTCCCGCAAAATTTCGCAGGAAAGACCACGATCATCGGCAAGACGGCAGAGTGACTCCCCCTGATCGTAGCCGATTTCGAAGACAAACGCTCCCGCCGGAGCCAGATGCCGGAGGAAAGCGTCCAGAAACCGACGGTAGAAGATCAGTCCGTCAAGACCTCCGTCCAGTGCGATGGCAGGTTCGGCGGCAAGATCGGGGTACTTTGCAAGATCGGCGGAGGGAATATAGGGGGGATTGGACAGGATCAGATCGAATTCCCCTGTCAGAGGATCGTCGGTCAGCAGATCGGACGTTATAAACGCCATTCGCTCGACGACTCCGATGCGGTCGGCGTTCTCTGCGGCGACCGCCAGTGCGCCTTCCGAGACGTCCACGGCGACCCCACGGGCATCCCCTCGCTCCCCCAGAATGGAGATTCCTATGCAGCCCGATCCCGTGCAGAGATCGGCAAATCGACCGTTTTCGGGAAGGTTATCCAGTGCCGCCTCCACCACCCGCTCGGTGTCGGGGCGGGGAATCAGGCAATCGGGGGTGATTTTGAAGGTGTACCGCCAGAAATACCATTCGCCGATCAGATAGGCAAGGGGCGTACCCGAATCCACCTGCGTATAAAGCCGCTCTCTTTCTGCGGGGTCGTCGGTGTGTTCACAGATGATCCGTCTTTCAAAATCGGTCAGCATGGCTGATTTCCTCCGCTTTGGGTACAGTAGGGGTACAGATTGATGATTTTTCGCCCCTGCTTTGCCGCATAGTTCACCGTATAGGCGGTTCCGCCCGGCTTATCGGGCTGAAAAAAGGCGATCAGGGTATTCGCCCGATTCACCATGTATCGGTTGCGCATCTGCATACAACCGTCAAAGTAGTTTTCCGACAGGAGGACGGTGCCATCGGCAAGGGATTTGATCTTCCGGTATCGTTTGGTATCGGCAGGATCCCATTTTGCACACTGATCCCGGCAGGGAAGTGCCAGGATCAGGCGAAGGGGCAGACCGTGCCGATCCCGAAGTTCAAGAATTTTTTCGGCGGCAAGGGTGTCGAATCCAAGGGCACCGCCGGCATAGAAGGTGGTGATCCCCCGCCCGACCAGCTTTGGAATCAGGCGATCCAGCAGGTCCCCGCATCTTTTCTGATGCTCAAAGGAGAGGAACCGATGTCCCGTGAAGGCACAGCAGAGGGCAGGAGCGGTCAGGGATGGGGAGGCGGATAAGGCATCGTTCATGTTCTTGATTCCTTTCAATGGTTCTTCCTTCTCATTTGATCGGAAGGGTCAGATTACGGATGTTTTTTCGGCACGGACGATGCCAAGGGGAACCCGTCTGCCGTTGACCTGCATGGGTGCGCCGGAGAGAATTTGTTCGATCTCTTCTTTGGACAGCACCGACTCGGAGGATGCCAGAATCTTTGCGGTGCCGCTTTCGGGGCGCAGATCGGCGACCATCGTGCGGCATCCTAACTCTTCGGAGATGGCAACAGCAAGACTTTCCGGATTGTCAGGACGCAAAATCACGCAGCGGCGGTAGGTGGAACGCTTGTTGTCGGACAGTCGGAAGATGGCACGGCTCTCCTCACCGGAAAGGCGGTAGAACCAGTCGTGTCCGTGAAAAAGCCGCTCCAGGGGGCAGGAAAGGGAGGCAAGAGTGACCCGCAGGGCACCGCACTCCCGCATGGCGATCTCCAGCAGCCGTGGATCGCCGAAGGCTTCGGCAGATGCGGACAGCCCTGCAAATTTGCTCATAAGGGAGGTGAATTTGCCGAAATCGGGACTGTTTCTGGGATAAAAACGCCCCTGGCAAATGGCTAGTGCTTCGGAACGGATGATGAGAATATCGTCGGGCATGAGTCTTCCCGCCGTGTGTTTGGCGGCAAAATCCAGGGGATCGTCCCCCTCCCGAAGATAGGGGGAGTTGATGGCGATCCGTAGGAAGGACCTGCCCTCCAGCAGGATTCCGGTACAGACGTCTCCGCTTGATTTTGGAGGATTTTTGATCATGTGAGAACCCATCCCTTTCTGTCGTTGCTTGGTTTGTTCGGGGCTGAATCCGAATTCCTGTCGGAAGGCAGACCGATCCGGATCCTGAGATTATTTCCGAATTTGTCCGTTGCCCCGGATGATATACTTGTAGGAGGTCAGCTCGCACAGCCCCATGGGACCTCTGGCGTGGAGCTTCTGAGTGGAAATACCCATTTCGCAACCCAGTCCGAACTGTCCCCCGTCGGTGAAGCGGGTGGAGGCGTTGACATAGACGGCGGCACTGTCCACTGCCCCTGTAAAAGCATCTGCCGCAAGGGGATCGGTGGTCAGGATTGCCTCACTGTGACCGGTGGAGTGGGCGGCAATGTGGGCAATTGCCTCCTCGAGACTGTCCACGACCCGAACAGCGAGAATGTAGTCGAGAAATTCACGATCAAAGTCTCCGTCCCCTGCGGGAACGCCGCCGATGATGGCGAAGGCGGCGGGATCGGTGCGAAGCTCCACGGGAATCAGTCCCCGACGGATCCGATCCTCCTGCAAACGCTCCTTCAGACGGGGCAGGAAAGAGTTTGCGATCTCACGGTGGACAAGGCAGACCTCTGCGGCATTGCAGACCGAAGGACGGGATGCCTTGGCATTTTCGATGATTTCCAGTGCCTGATCGGGATCGGCAGACCGATCCACGTAGATGTGGCAGATGCCGGTTCCCGTCTGAATGGTGGGAACCTTTGCGGTTTCGACGCAGTGACGGATCAGGGATGCCCCGCCTCTGGGAATCAGCAGGTCCACAAGCCCAACCGCTCCCATAAGCTCGTCTGCACAGTGACGGTCGGTGTCCCGAATCAGGCACAGTGCGTCTTCGGGCAATCCCGACGCCAGAATTCCCTCCCGGAGGGCATCCACAATGGCAGCCGACGACCGGATGGCGTCGCTGCCGCCCCTCAGAACGCAGACGTTGCCCGATTTGAGACAGAGGGCGGCGGCATCCGAAGTCACGTTGGGACGGCTTTCGTAGATAATCGCCACCACTCCCAGGGGAACCGACCGTTTTTCCAGTTTCAGTCCGTTGGGAAGTTCCCGATTTTCAAGGATACGCCCTATGGGGTCGGGCAGATCTGCCACCGAGCGGATTCCTGCTGCCATATCGGCAATCCGACCTGCGGTCAGAGTCAGTCTGTCCAGCATGACCCGGGACAATTTCTCCTTTGCATTTTCGCAGTCAAGGGCATTTGCCGATAGAATTTCATCGGTGTGGGCGATCAGACGGTCTGCCATGCGATGCAGAAGCTGCCGCTTTTCGGCGTCCGACAGAGCGGCAAGGACCGGTTTGCATCGGTTTGCGGCGATTAAAAGCTCATTTGTGTTCATAAGCAAGTCCTTTTCTCAATAAAATAGAAGAAATCCCATTTCAAACGGGCGAAATTTTCAAGTAAATATGCAAAACGGACCCTCTGCCGCCTTCCTGCGATTGACAGGACAGTGATCCGGAAGGGGATCCGTATTTCCTGCCTTGGCTCCGTCCCTTTCGGGAAAAAAGACGAAACTTCGGTCAGCTTTCGGTTTTGTGCCCGACGAAATAGGTTCCGACGGGCTTGTTTTCCAGAATATCGTAGAGAACATCGGGGTCCCTGCCGTTGGCGATGACCATGGGAATTCCCGCATCGGTCACGGTGGCGGCGGCATGGAGTTTGGTGGTCATTCCTCCGGTTCCCATCTGACTGCCGGATGCTCCCGCCAGAGCGAAAAGCTCGGGGGTGACCGACTCCACACGGGGAATCAGGGTGGCATGGGGATCCTTGCCGGGGTCGGCGGTGTACAGACCGTCAATGTCGCTGAGCAGAATCAGCAGATCGGCACGAACGGTGCAGGCGACGATGGCGGCAAGACTGTCGTTGTCGCCCACCGAAATTTCTTCGGTGGCGACGGTGTCGTTCTCGTTGATAATGGGCAGGGCGGACAGCGAAAGCAGCCGCTCCACCGTATTTTCAAAATTCAGTCGGCGGGACTCGGTGCGGATGTCCTCACCGGTGATCAGAAGCTGGGCAGTGGTGTGATGGTACTCACTGAACATCCGGTCGTAGGCGTACATTAATTCACACTGTCCGACGGCAGCGGCAGCCTGTTTGCCGGGCATATCCGAGGGTCGTTTCCGGAGTCCCAGCTTTCCCATGCCCATGCCGATGGCACCGGAAGAGACCAGCACGATTTCATGACCGGCGTTCTTCAGATCGCTGAGGGTCTTGCAGAAACTCTCCATCCGGCGGATGTTCAGATTTCCGGAAGGATGGGTCAGGGTTGAGGTGCCGATTTTGATGACTATTCTCATATTTGATGGAAGCCTTTCTTTGATTGTTTCGCCGTCCGATTACCGATAGACATCGTAGATATATTCCTCGATGGTGTTCCTCAGGATAAAGTCGCCGGACTGATATGCCTCGTCCGCTACCTCGCTGAGACTGGTGCAAAGTCCGCCGCCGATGGCATTTTCACCGTTGTACTCGGGGTAGAAGGTGTGCGTAAAGCCGTTGGCGTCCTTATAGGTCAGATAGGGACGGGCGATGAAGCCTGCCTCGTAGTTTTCCGGGGCAAATCCGGTCAGGAAGACATCGTAGATCAGGTAGTTGTTGAAGCTTTCGAAACGGTTGACGGCGGGAATGATCATCGCCTTGCCGTCCCGCAGATAACTTGCGGAGGTGGCGGGCTTGGTCAGCTCTCCCGAAAGGGCACTTTCGAGAATCAGGAGCGTTCCGTATCCGATACCGGTGTCGTTACTGGAACCGGGGGTGAGACCTTCGTTGTCCGCATGGATTTTCTCCAGATCGGAGATCAGGGAGCCGGATATTTTGGTGAAATAGCGGATACCGACGCTGTCGGCATCTGCTTTCAGAGCCGTTCCGGTCAACCCGAAGGGATAATCGCCGGTGGAGTAGGGATCGTCCGATTGGACGGGAACCTTGGACAGTTCGATCCATCCGGCATACAGGGTCAGGTCGCCGGTGATCTTGACACGGGAACTGTAGGCATAATCCCGGTCCAGCTGAAGTGCCGCCTGATTGGTGGAGAACCAGCCTGCGAACAGATAGCCATCCTTTTCAAGCTGATAGTCCTTGAGTTCCACATAGGTGTTCACATCCACTGCCTTGGGGGTGTAGATGTCTTTGCCGTCCGAAATAAAGGTGACGGTGAAGGAGCGGAACTGGCACTGAAGTTCTTCATCGGTGTTCAGGGGAACCGCATCGTAAATCCATTCCGACCAGGACCCGTCGTCCTCTCTGACCCGATAGCGCATGGAGTAGTCCTGGGGGTCGATACCGTCGGGCAGAGCGGGCAGGGGATCGCCGGAGGCGGTCACCGACCATTCGATTCCGGTTGGCATGGCGATAACGGTGACGTGCAGGGTGGCGGTCAGATTGTTTTCGGTGGTAGCGGTAATGGTGGTCTCGCCTGCCTTCAGAACCGACAGCTTGCCGTCGGAAATGGAGGCAACCGAACTGTTGGAGGATTTCCAACTGATAGAACGTTGGGTGGTATCCTCCGGGAGAAGTTCCACATCAATCGTGTAGTTATCTCCCTCGATGGAGACCAGCGAGTCATAGTTCAGGGCAATGGAGGTGGGGTAGATGGCGTGACTTCGGATGGTGATGGTGAAGCTGTCGGAGAATCCGTTGGTGCTGACCTTGACCGTGTAACTGCCCGCAACATTCATATTATAGCCTGTACAGGAATAACCTTGTATTACCAAAGACGTTCCGTCTGAGAAAAAGGCGGTAACCTCCATTCCGGAAGTGTCAAAGCTGTCTCCTTCAAAGTAGGTAGTCTTGGAGGGCGGGGCAGTAATTTGGATGCCGGTCATTTCACCTGAAATATAGACGGCATAGTCCAGCCGAACCCATCCGGTGTAGCCGTTGTAGGTGGTTTTGCCCCAGTAGTAGGAGCCGACTGCCTGAATTTCGGTAACGGCAAGAGCGGTTCCGTAGGGGATCGTGGTCAGAATAGAGGAAGAGGTCGTGGCACTCTGGCGCATATTCAGGGTCGTTGCCAGAGTCTGGTACATACCGGGCTGCATAACATCACCGGAAGGATCGTAGCTGGCATCCTTGGGAATGTTGTAGTAAAGCATATCCCGGGAGCCGTATTTGGCATAGAAGGTGTCCCAGGTCCAGGTACGGGTGTAGATAATGCAGTATTTTCCGGCGGTGGACATATTGCACTCGTAGGTGATAAAGCCGGTGGAGGATACCGAGATGACATACAGGGAATGTCCGCTTCCGGTTCGCAGATGACCGCCGGGACCTACCGAGGTAAAGCAGTTTTTGATGGTGTTTGCCGTCCAGCTTCCGGCGTACAGCTTGCTTCCGAAGGCGTTGTAGCACTTGTCCGATCCCGAACCTGCGTCAAAATAGCCGTAGGTGCGCCACATGCAGAATCGGGCAAAGCCCATGCACTGGGAGGACAGCAGGTCCACCTGGCAGGTGGACTTGACGCCTGTGGGATAGTAGCGCATACAGTTGCAGTTGGGACCGCTTTCCACGCAGATTCCCTGATTGTGGCAGGTGCAGGATTTTCCGTTTTTGGAAAAGAAGGAGCCTACGGGATAGTCGGCAAAGGGATAGGAAACGCCGTTGATGGAGATTGAGCCCGATCCCGACGACGATGATAGCTGCGTAAATTGCGGTACGCTGTCATCGACGGCGTCCAGCATCTCATCGTAAGGCACCACCGTGTCGGTGGAAACGGTGTACAGGTAGGCAAGGTACTGGTCGTTGTTCATCTCAAAATCGGTGACGTCGCCGGGTTCTTCCTCTATGTAGCAGCAATTGTCGGCGTACAGCACGATTTGATCGTCCGATTGCATATTCAGTCCGGAAAGTCCGGTAAATTCCAGTTCAAGAGTCACCTTTCCTTTGGCATCCAGACGGTAGAGGGCATCCTCACCCAGAAACCAGATCTCGTCGCCGTGCATGGCGAAGGAGCCGGTCGCCAGATCACCGTCATAAAGGACCTCGGATGAGTCGGTCACCGGATCGTAACGGCGGATGGAGCCGTCCCTGTCGGTGTAGACCAGCGTGTTGTCGGAGTCCCAGATGAAGGAATTGGCGCAGATGTCGGCAACGGGGGTAGATACCTCGCCCTTCTCTGACAGAAGGACCATGCGCCCGTTGCTGTCCAGGGCATAGGTGTCATCGCCGCAGTCAAAGGCGGCGGCAGAATTGTAAATATAGTGCTCCTGCTCATCGGCAGATTGGGAACGGGTGGTGCAGGCGGGCAACAGCATCGCCGCACAGAGCAGAAGGGGAAGGGCTTTCTTGGATAGGGTACGCATAGAATCATCCTCATCAGTAAGATTCGGTGGCATTCTGCATCCGACAATGCTTCGGATGCAAACGGAACTACTTTTTATTCTACCATAATTTATCTGATTATGCAAGAGTTTTTCAAAAAAAATTCAAAAAAGGTTGCGATTTTGAAGTGGCAGAGGGGAAAAGGCACCGCCTGCGGAAAAGCTGACCGAAATCGGGAGGGATGAAAGTTGAATCTGTGTCAGGTATCGGCGGGGGAGATTTGTCGGGTGCGGGCGGTCACCGGAGGGGAACCCCTTATCGGACGGATGGCGGCACTGGGAATCTGCCGCGGCAGCATCATTCGGCTGGTTTCCGTCGGACCGGGCGGGGTACGGATTGTTCGGGTACGGGGAATGCGGCTGGCACTGGGCAGACAGACGGCGGCGGGGATCTCGGTTGTCAGGTTGGCAAAGACCGCCGACGGTGGGGTAATGACATGACCTTTGCGCTGGCGGGAGTCCCCAACTGCGGGAAGACCCTGCTGTTCAACCGGCTGACGGGCGGCAGCTATCGGACCGCCAACCGCCCGGGCGTCACGGTGGAAGTGCGACGGGGATCGTACTCGGCAGAGGGCGTGCGTCATACCGTCCTTGATCTGCCCGGACTGTATGCCCTGTCCACCTGCTCTGCTGAGGAAAAGGTGGCATTGGACTGTCTGACCGGCGGGGAGGTGGATCTGATTGTTGCGGTGGTGGATGCGCTCTCCCCGGAAACCGGACTGCGGCTGTGTCTGGAGCTTGCCGGTCTGAATCTCCCCATTCTGATCGCCTTCACCCGCATTGATCTGCTGCCGAACGTCGGAATGACCTACGATTATCCCGCCCTGTCCGAAGCCCTGAAAATTCCCGTTCTGCCCCTCTGCGCCAAAACGGGGGAAGGGCTGGAACGGCTGCCCGAAAGGCTCCGATCGGCAAAGCCCTGTCAGGTGCCGCAGGCTGACGATCGAGAGAACTACCGCCGAATCGACGAAATCCTGAGCCGTGTCCGCATCCGGCAGAAGCGGGACGGGAGTCTCACCGATCGGCTGGATCGGGTTTTGCTCCATCCGGTCTGGGGCTATCCCATCTTTTTTCTCCTGATTGCGGCACTCCTGCTGATAACCTTTACGTTGGGCGGGGTGCCGGGGGACGCCTTGACCGCATTGGTGGAACGAAGCCTGCCTTTGATCGGAAATTTTCTTACCCCATGGGTGGCAAAACCGCTTCTCTCTCTGCTTGTAGACGGCATTCTGACCGGGATGCTGTCGGTTTTCTCCATCCTGCCCACCCTTGCCATTCTGTATTTCTGCCTGGGACTATTGGAGGATAGCGGCTATCTGACAAGAGTCGCCTGCCTGTTTGATCCGATTTTCGGGAAAATGGGACTGTCCGGAAGAGCGGCATTGCCGATTCTTCTGGGACTGGGATGCTCGGTTCCCGCCGTCCTGTCCACACGGACGCTGGAGGAGGGCAGTGACCGCAGGCGGGTAATCCGTGCCATCCCCTTTCTCCCCTGTTCGGCAAGACTGCCCGTCTTTCTCCTGCTGGCAAGGACCTTCTTCGGCAAGCTCTACCCGCTGATTCTGCTGATTCTCTATCTGGTTGCCCTTTTGTGGACCTTTGGCTTCCTGTTTCTTTCCTTCTTATTACATAAGGATGAGCGGGAGCCGCCGGCTCTTCTGCTGGAACTGCCCGATTACAAGATTCCCTCCCTGACTTCCATCCTCTGGTATGTCCGGGATCGGCTGTGGGAGGGAATTTTGCGGGTGGGAACGGTGATTTTTCTGTCCTCCATCCTGTTGTGGCTGCTGTCTTCCTACGGACCGGGCGGCAGAACGGCGGCGGAAGCCTCCTTCCTTGCCCTTGCCGGGAGAAAAATCGCCCCTCTTCTTGCTCCCTGCGGACTGTCCGATTGGCGGATTGCAGTGGCGATACTGTCGGGATTGGCGGGGAAGGAGCTGGTGATTTCCACCCTGTCGGTCCTCCTTGGCGGAAGCGGCATCGGCGAACTTGCCGCCATGGGATTTTCACCCCTTCAGGCATTCTGTCTGATGGTGTTTGTCCTGCTTTGCTTTCCCTGCGGGGGAACCCTGTCCGCTATCCGATGGGAAACCGGTTCATGGACAGAGGCATTGCGGGCGGTTTTGGTGGGGATTCTCTGCGCATGGCTGGCATCGGCTGTGATTTTTGCCCTTTTTTCCTGAATAAGAGGCGGGAAAATCAGCGGAAACCTTGCAAATTCAATTGACAAAAACTCAAATTTATGCTATACTGACTGATGAAAGGAATTATCCGGATGACCGACAAGGTCCGACATTGTGAACCCGAATCCGAAAATATCGGACAGACCAAAGAAAGGATGTTTAATATGCTTGCTCTTCGGGAGAAAATAGATGCTTACAGGGATTCCCGCTCTCAAAGGATTGAGATGGCGTATAAAACTGATACCGGCGAGGGAAAGGGCATCAGGCGGGTTGCCGCCGTTCTTGAAAAATACTGGTGGCTCTTTTTCCTCGGCAGTATGCTGGGCAGTGTGGTGGAGACTTTCTGGTGTCTGATCAAATGCGGCTATGTGGAAATGCGTACTTCTACGGTGATCGGCTGGTTTATTCCCGTATACGGCATCGGTGCCGTGGTCATGACGCTGGTGCTTGGACGGATGTATGATAAACCCGACGGGCTGATCGCCCTGATTTCGGGCATTCTGGGCGGTGCGGTGGAATATTTGTGCTCCCTGTTCCAGGAGTTGATTTTCGGGACGGTTTCCTGGGATTACAGCAATACCAAGTTCAATTTGAACGGCAGAACCAACCTGTCCTTCTGTCTCATGTGGGCACTGCTGGGACTGCTGTGGGTCAAGGAGATCTACCCCCGCTTTTCGGCATTTATGGATCGCAGAAAGCCCAAAACGGTACATCTGTGGACCAAGATCACGGCGGTCTTTCTGAGTCTGGATCTGCTTCTGTCGGGGGTCTGTGTGGTCCGCATGGCAAAACGGGATATGGGCATTCCGCCCAAATATATGAGCGAGGTCCTGATCGACCGTGTTTTTCCCGACGAGGTCATGGACTTTTTCTATCCCAATATGATCAATACCGAAACCGACGAATAGAGGAATCATGAAGAAATAGATGAATACATGTTTTTCGGGCTGTCACAAAAGCAAGGCTGACAGCCCGACCCAAGAAGGCAGGGTTTTGCGCCCTGACCGTCGGAGGGACGATCCTTTCGGCAGAGCAGAAAACGGCAGAACCTTCAGCTTTATGAAAGATGAAAAAGGGAGGGTCATACTCAATAATGAAAGAAACAAAGTCCCGCAAACGCTCCGAACCGCTGAGACTCTTTCTCATTTTTCTGAAAATCGGTGCCTTTACCTTCGGCGGGGGATATGCCATGATTCCCGTCATTGAGAGGGAACTGGTGGACAAGCGGAAAATGGTAGAGCATGGGGATCTTTTGGACGTGATTGCCATTGCAGAGTCTACTCCGGGTCCCATTGCGGTCAATGCCGCCACCTTTATCGGAATGAAGTGCGCAGGGTTTGCGGGTGCACTGCTTGCTACCGTCGGCGTGGTGCTTCCCGCCTTTTTTATCATGCTGATCGTTTCCGCCCTGTTTCAGGCGTTCCGGTCCCTGAAGGTGGTGTCCTATGCCTTCATGGGCATTCGTGCCGGGGTGCTGGCACTGATTGTTCGGGCGGCGGTTACCATGTTCAAAGCCTGCCCGAAGGAGATTTTGGGCTGGATCCTTATGGCGTTTTCCTTCATTGCCGTCGCTTTTCTCAAAATCAACACCCTTGCGGTGATTCTCGTCTGCGCCCTTGTGGGACTGTCGTCGGTCATCCTGGTCAGATTCAGGCAGAAAGATCGGGAACAGACGGAAAAACGGGAGAAAAAATAAAACAGAAGGACCGCCGACCGAAATTTCCGGTCAGCGGCACCTGTTGGAGCGTATAAAATGCTGCTATTGGAGCTTTTCTTGACTTTTCTGAAAATCGGAGCCTTTACCTTCGGAGGCGGGTACGCCATGCTCCCACTGGTGCAGTCCGAGGTGCTGTCCAAGGGTTGGATGAGTTCCGAGGAGCTGGTGGACTTTATTGCCATCAACGAATCCACTCCCGGTCCTTTCGCCGTCAATGTTTCCACCTATGTGGGGGCAAACATGGCGGGAGTCCCCGGGGCGATCTGCGCCACCCTCGGCGTTGTGACCCCCTCCTTCGTGATTATTCTGCTGATTGCCGGCTTTTTTAAAGCATTTCAGAAGAATTTCGCCGTGCAAGGCGTTCTCAGGGGACTTCGTCCTACCGTAGTGGGACTGATCACGGCGTCCGTTCTCTCGGTAGGACAGGGCGTGTTTTTCCCGGACGGTTGGATGCTGACGGTCTTTTCCGGCTACCTGTTCTGGGTTTCTGCGGGAATTTTCCTTTTAAACCTTGTGCTGGTATTCCGGAAGATGAACCCCATTCTGCTTATCGGGTTGTCCGCCGCTTTGGGAATCGGATGCGGCTATCTCGGCGAGGGGCTTGGACTCCTGTGACGGAACCTGCGGCGTTGACGGAACCTGCGGC
>JBJDZN010000040.1:0-16504 GCA_051868045.1 Eubacteriales bacterium | reverse complement strand
GGCATCGACGGCAGGGATTCCGCATCCTGCGGAATCGGCAGATTCCAGCGAAAATGGCTTGCCAGAACTCTGACGGCGATAATGAAGACAATGGAGATCAGCATTGCCGGAATCCGCAAAAGGGTGCGGCGGGTGAAGACATAGATCAGCGATCCCAAAATGGCGGGGAGCATGTAGATATGCTTTCGGAAAACCATGGGAATGCTGTTTCCGAAGATGTCCCTGAGGATACCGCCGCCCACACCGGTGATACAGCCCATAAAGACCAGAAGGGGAATGTTGTCTCCGTGTCCCTGCTCAATGGCAACATCAACGCCCACCACGCAGAAGACTCCCAGTCCGATGGCGTCAAGAAGGTTCAGTCGGAAATCGTTTTTGTGACGGTTCAGAAATCCGGCAGTGGATCGGAAAAAGGCAAGCTGATAGCAGATCATGGAGATCAGAACGGCAATCAATGCCTGAATCTGGGTCTTCCTGTCGGTCAGCAGGGCAGGCGGCGTGATTCCCAAAATCACATCCCGGATCACTCCTCCGCCGAAGGCGGTGGTCAGGGAGAGAACAAAGGCACCTACCGCATCCGCCTTCTTCTCAATGGCAACCAGCGTTCCTGACAGGGCAAATGCGACGGCACCCAGACATTCTACAATAAAAATTACGGTATCAACCATGGTCGTATCCTCCGGGTTGGAAATTTTACCGGTGTTTTTTCGGTTTTTTCCCGACCCAATGTTCGCATCCATTATACTCCCTTTTTCCGTTTTGTCAAGAGGTATTTGAAAACTTTATATGCAGTCAAAAGATTTTATAAAAAAATTTATAAAAAGTATTGACAAATCAGAAAATTTGTGGTATACTTGGTATCGTAAACGGAAGTCCAAAATAAACTAAGACAAGAAAGGAATGATGAACATGAAACTTCCGATTATTCTCGCCGCAACGGGCGGCAACCTGACCGTACTTTGGATCGTGCTTGGAATTGTGGCAGTCCTTGCCGTCCTGCTGTTTGCAGTGGGATATGTAAAGGCACCGCCGGATTCCGCCTACATTATCTCGGGTCTGCGCAAGAAGAGACGGATCCTGATCGGTAGAGCGGGCTGGAGAGTCCCCTTCTTTGAGCGGATTGATAAGCTGTCCCTGAGGGTTATGCAGGTGGATGTCAAGACTTCCGAGGCAGTCCCCACCAACGAGTTTATCAACGTCATGGTGGACGGTGTTGCCAACATCAAGATTTCCTCCGATCCCGATCTGCTGAACAAGGCGGCAGAGTCTCTGCTCGGTATGCGCCAGGCGGAACTGATTTCGCTGGTCACTCAGGTGCTGGAAGGCAATATGCGTGAGATCGTGGGATCGGTGGGACTGAAGGAAATGGTTCAGGACCGTCAGGGCGTTGCCCAAAAGATCACCGAAAACGTGGTTCCCGATATGCGCAAGCTGGGTATCGAAGTGGTCAACTTCAACATCCAGAACTTCAAGGACAATGCCGGCACCATCGAGAACATGGGTATCGACAATGTGGAGCAGATCCGCAAGACCGCCGCTATTGCAAAGGCAAATGCACAGCGTGATATTGCCATTGCCGAGGCAGAGGCAAAGCAGCAGTCCAACGCCGTCAAGGTAGATACCGAGAAGGCGATTGCCGAGCAGGATGCCGAACTGTCCGTACAGCAGTCTGACATGAAGCGCAAGGCAGATACCAAGCGTGCAGAGGCAGACGCCGCTTACGACATTCAGAAGCAGGAGCAGAGAAAGACCATCGAGATCACCTCCGCCAATGCCGACATCGCCCGCCGTCAGAAGGAAGCAGAGCTTGCCGAGAAGGAAATTCTCCTTCAGGAAAAGAGACTGGATGCCGAGATCCGCAAGAAGGCAGACGCTCTGAAGTACGAGGCAGAGAAGAAGGCGGAAGCCGATCTGGTGCGCCGTCAGAAGGATGCCGAGGCACAGCGTTACGAGGCAGAGCAGCAGGCACTTGCCAAGAAAGCCGAGGCAGAGGCTGTCAAGTACGCCATGGAGCAGGAAGCGGAAGGTATCCGTGCCAAGGGTCTTGCTGAGGCAGAAGCCATCGAGAAGAAGGCACTGGCTCAGAAGAAGATGGGCGAGGCGTCCGTGCTGGAAATGGTACTGGCAATCCTGCCCGAGATGGCGAAGAACATTGCCGAGCCGCTTGCCAATGTGGATTCCATCACCATGTACGGAGAGGGCAATACCACCCGTCTGATGCAGGAGGTCACCAACTCCTCCAGCCAGATCTTCTCGGCAGTCAAGGCGGCAACCGGTATCGACATTGCCGACCTGATTTCCGGCTATGTTGCCGCCAAGAACAAGGACACCCCCGTTGAGGGCGAGGTCAGCGAGAAGTAATTTTCGCACCGTCGGGCAAATCGACAATATGTGGATCTGCCGACAAAAAGATTTTCCGCAAGGACTGCGTTTGCAGACCTTGCGGAAAATTGATTTATTATCACAGAATAGGGTCGGATGGGATTTTTTTCAGTTATTCTTCCATTTGGTGAAGAGGGCTTTGTTTGCCGAAAGGAAGTCATAGGTAAACTGAACGCTGTCCTCGGTTATTATCTGATTGTCGGAAGTGATCGGATAGGGGTTACAGCCCCCCGAAACAATGCCTATCTGGGAAATGCTGAACCGGCTTTTGCAGTTCTGACAGACCACATAGTTTCCGGAGATTTCAAAATAGGCTTGCCTTGAGCCGTTGCAGACCTGACAGGTGTTGAAGGCAGTCCGGACGGTTCCGTTGCTGTCCTTTGCCGCAATGATTTCCATGGTCAGCCCGTCAATTTCAAAGGTGTAAAAGGAAATCGTTTCCGAAAGCTCGTCAAGGGGAATCGAAAATCCGATTGCCGGTTCTTCTGTAACGGATGGCTCTTCGGTACCCGCAGGAAGCGGATCGGTCTGACTCTCGGTAACAGAGGTTGAAGCGGAGGCTTCCGAAGTGACGGTCACATTCGCCGCCGACGTCTGAGCGGTGCTGTCGCTTGTTACGGTGCTTTGGGAGTCGGAACAGCCGGTAAGGGTCAGAATCAGCGTGATCAGGACGGCAGCACAGCGCAGTCCGATGACGTTTTTTGGGGGATTCTTCATGATCAGTGTCTCCTTTTTCGGTCAATTTTGGTATTCTCAGTTATTTTTCCACTTTTCGAAAAGGTACTTGTTTGCGGAAAGGAATTCGTAGGACAATTGAATGCTGTCCTCGGTCTCCACTCTGTCGGCGGCAGTGATCGGATAGGGATTGCAGCCGCCGGAGACGATGCCGACCTGCGACAGACCGAATCGGTTCCGGCAGTTCTGGCAGACCACATAGTTTCCGGATTTGACGAAATAGGCCATCCTTGAGCCGTTGCAGACCTGACAGGTGTTGAAGGCGGTCCGGACGGTGCCGTCACTGTCCTTCGCCGCAAGGACTTCCATTTCGAGTCCGTCGATTTCAAAGGAATAAAAGACGATGGATGGGGACAGCTCCGACAGAGGGATCGTCAGGGCGTCCGTTACCTCCACCCTCCGGCTTTCACTGCCGGACTCCTCCTCATCGCCGGTCTCTGCACAGCCGGCAAACAGCGAAAGCAAAAGGGCAAGCAGGACCGTCAGCGCCGCGCAGCGCAGTCCCGCCCCTTTGAATTTTCCTTGATTCATGATCTTTTTACCCCTTATTCCGTTACCGTAATGTTTCCGTAGATCATCCCCATCCAGCAGCAGTAGAAGAAGCTGCCGGTACGCTCGGGCGTGAACTCGATGATATTTTCACCCTCGTGGAAGGTGTATTCAATGCCGTATTCTTCAATCAGAATCTTGTAGTTGCATCCGTTGATGCTGTCCTCGGGGGCGTCGATGGTCCATACCACCGGTACGCCGACCTTTACTTCAATGTTGGGATATTCACCGGGGAGCAGGGTGCTGTGAACGGTCTGCACATCGTCGGAGACCTGGGAAGGCTCGTTTTCGGTACTGTTGCCGGAGTTTGATGAACCGGGACAGCACAGTCCCTGAACCGTCAGAACGGCGACCGTGCAAAGCACCACGGCGACCATGGTCAGATATTTTGCCGGAGGCTTGCGGAAGGGAACACAACTGATCAGTCCGACGACGGCAAGCATGACGGCAAGGATAAACAGAAGATCAGGCGTAAACAGACCGGACAGACTGCCGCCCTGAGACAGCATGGACAGTCCCAGAACGACGACCAGAAGGGAACCGACGGTGGTCACCTGAGCGGCAAATTTTCTGCCCAGCAGGGAAACCAGCGAGCCAAGACCCAGCATCAGCGGCACGGTACCAAGGCTGAATGCCAGCATGGACAGGGCACCGGTGATCGGATTCCCGCTTGCCAGAGCGAGGATCTGCATGGATTGCAGGGGACCGCAGGGCATCAGTCCGTTCAGCAGTCCCACCACTAAGGGAGCTTTTGAGGTTTTTCCGGAAGGATGTAACTTTTTGGTCAGGGAGGCGGGCAGATGAAGGCTGATCTTCCGCAGTCCGGGGAAGATGCCCAGCATATTGACGCCCATGATGACCATGAACACGCCGGCGATGATCTTCAGAATTCCCTGAAACAGATAGGAAATTCCACCGCCGGTGGCACCGATCGCCATTCCCACAAGTCCGAGAATGAATCCGGTGGCGGTATAGGAGATCACTCTTCCCAGATTGTAGAGCAGTGTGGGCAGCATTGCCTGTTTTTTGTTTATCGTCCGATTCTTCTGCGAAGGGGAAGGCAGGCTCTGGGATAGATTGATGCCGCCGCACATGGCGATGCAATGGACCGAGGTGATCAGTCCGATGACGAACAGCATGCCGTAACCCATGCCGTCCTCGGCAAGCGCAGAGGGTACCAGATAGTTCAGAAGTCCGAAATACTGGAGCAGGGCGAACAGGACAAGAATGACGGCGACCTTGATCAGCGTCGAAAGAAACCGGTACCGATTCTTCTGTCCGTCGGGAATGACACGGTAGCCAAGCTCTCCGATCTTCTTCCGGATCTCTTTCAGCGTGAGGATTTCCTCATCGAAGGACAGTTCGGCTTCTCCGGTACGGTAGCTGACCTTTGCCGACAGAACGCCTTCGGTGGAATCCAGCATCCTTTGAATCCTTGCCTCACAATTCGGGCAGGTCATCCCATCAATCCGGAGCGTGATCCTGACAATATTCTTTTGCGGATTATTCATGGCGTCTCACCGATTGAAAACATACTATACCTATAGGCATTGTTATCATTATAACATGCCGTAAAATGGCTTGTCAAGGGTTTATTTGTGAATTTTTCGGGAAAGCCTATTGGGATGATTGATATTTTGCTATCTGTTTTTTATATATCAGACTTTCATCAGAATGTTTTCGCATCTGCTTGACTTTTTGAGCGGACTTTGCTATAATATAGGGAACTGATCTGTTTGATAGGCAATCTGTTTGACGGATGATCAAAAAGGAGATGGAATGATACCGTGGGAAAGGTACTTACAAGAGAAGAGGCATGGCAGCTTCTGAACGAATATAATAAGGATCATTTTCATTTAAAACATGCTGTCACTGTGGAAGGTGTCATGCGGTATTTTGCAAATGAACTCGGTTACGCAGACGAGGCGGATTTCTGGGGCGTCGTGGGACTGCTCCACGATCTGGATTTCGAGCAGTACCCCGATCAGCACTGCATCAAGGAGCAGGAATTGATGCGGGAGCGGGGAATTGACGAAAGCATCATTCACGCCGTCGCCAGCCATGGGTACAAACTGACCGTAGACGTTGAACCTGTGCATACCATGGAAAAGGTGCTGTATGCAGTGGACGAGCTGACGGGGCTGATCGGTGCGGTGGCACTCATGCATCCCTCCAAGAGCGTCTCCGATCTTGAACTGAAATCGGTGAAGAAAAAGTACAAAAATGCGGGTTTTGCCGCCGGATGCTCCAGAGAGGTCATCGAGCGTGGTGCCGAAATGTTGGGCTGGACGCTGGACGAGCTGATCGGAAAGACCATTCTCGCCATGAGATCCTGCGAGGAAAGTTACGAGAGCGTCTGAACGGCATCTCGCACATTGCAAACACATAGCAAACAGGAGGGCAAGCATATGCCAAAGAGAAATTACGGACCGGAATTCGGCTTTCAGACCCGGGCGGTTCATACGGGAAATGATGTGGATGGGGAGACCGGTGCCATCAAGCGACCGATCACCATGGGAAACAGCTATGAACTGCCCTATGATCCCACCGATGTAAACTGGTCCGGTGCCTCCGGAAATCTATATACCCGGAACGGCGGATCCAATCAGAAATATTTGCAGGAAAAGCTGGCATCCCTGGAGGGCGGCGAGGACTGCATCGTCCTTGCCAGCGGCGTAGCGGCACTGTCCGGACTGTTTTTCGCCCTTCTGCAAAGCGGGGATCATGTGGTCTTCTCAAGCGTGACCTATATCGCCGTCTACCGCCTGCTGAACGAGCTTTTCAACCGTAAATTTCAGGTGAAGACCACTATTGTGGATACCACCGATCCTGAGGCGGTCCGCAAGGCAATCCGACCGAACACCAAGCTGATTCATATCGAAACGCCGGGCAATCCTACCCTGAGTGTGACCGACATCCGGGCGATGGCAGAGATTGCCCATGAGAACGGTGCATTTCTGTCGGTAGACAATACCTTCGCCTCCCCTTATAATCAGCGACCCATTGAGCTTGGAGCGGATTTTACGGTGGAGAGCCTGACCAAATACATCAACGGACACGGAGATGCCATGGGCGGTGCCATTATCGGCAGAAAAGAGCAGCTGGACATGATCCGCGCCCAGTCCCAGATCAATCTCGGCGCAACCGTCAGCCCCTTCAACGCATGGCTGATCATGCGGGGCAGTGTGACCCTTCCTTTGCGGATGCGTCAGCATAACGAGAATGCCATGAAGGTTGCCGAGTGGCTGTCCCGGCAGCCCTGCGTCAGCTTTGTCGCCTATCCGGGACTTGAAAACGATCCCGGTCATCAGGTGGCAAAAAAGCAGATGTCCCCCGGCTTTGGCGGTATGCTTTCCTTCGGACTGAAGGCAGATCACGACACCCATAACCGGTTTGTCAGCCAACTGAGGGTGATTACCTCCGCCGTGTCGCTGGGACATGACGAAAGTCTGATCGTCTTCATAGGGGAGAACGACGAGCGGCAGTACCTCTACCCCGAACGGTTCCACAACGGATTCTTCCGTTTCAGCGTCGGAATCGAGGATGCCGAGGATATTATTGCCGACCTCCGTCAGGCAATGGAGAAGGTCGGTCTGCTGTAAGGTTCCCGATCGCAGATCGGATGAACGAATCAAGAAACGAATTTTGGGAGGAAAGGCTTTTGGTTTTGTCCTTTGATTTTGTAATGGAACTGAAACAGGCATTGAAGCGGCAGCCTCAATTTCAGGATCGGTATCCGGAGAACAATCTGCATTTTCATGACGGCTGCGGCGGTCAGTCTTTCACTTTGGATCAGACAGGCGAGGATCTGACGGCATATCTGTCGGACTATTTTGACAAGCGGAATCTGACGGCAGTCTTCTCAGAGGATCGACGGCAGTTTACCGTTACGGAGAAAAAAACATGTTGAATCAGTTTTCAAGAACCGAACTTCTTTTCGGAAAAGAAGCCATGGAAAAGCTGGCGGGGTCCCGGGTGGCGGTATTCGGCATCGGCGGGGTCGGCGGCTACACGGTGGAGGCACTGATCCGAAGCGGCGTCGGAGCCGTCGATCTGATTGACGACGACAAGGTCTGCCTGACCAACCTGAACCGGCAGATTTTCGCCACCCGCAAGACCGTGGGGAAATATAAGGTGGACGTTGCCGCCGAGCGTATCGCCGAGATCAACCCCAATGCCGTTGTCCGCACCTATAAAACCTTCTATACCCCCGACACGGCTGACCAGTTTGATTTTACCCGGTACGACTATATCGTGGACGCCATTGATACCGTCACCGGCAAGCTGGCACTGGTGGTCAATGCCAAAGCCGCAGGAACGCCGATTATCAGTTCCATGGGGGCGGGAAATAAGGTGGACCCCACTGCCTTTGAGGTTACGGACATCTATAAAACCTCCGTCTGTCCGTTGGCGAAGGTCATGCGGGTCGAACTGAGAAAGCGGAAGATTCGTCACCTGAAGGTGGTGTATTCCAAGGAATCGCCCATGACACCGGTGGATGATATGGCAATCAGTTGCCGCACCCATTGTATCTGTCCTCCCGGTACGGCGAGAAAATGCACCCAGAGACGGCAGGTTCCGGGAAGCAACGCTTTTGTCCCCTCTGTCGTGGGACTGATCATTGCAGGGGAGGTCATCAAGGATCTGACCGGGGTCAGAGGCAAGGGGCTTGGCGTATGATCTATCTGGATTATTCTGCCAACACACCGGTGGATGAAGCGGTTCTGAACTGCTTTTGCGAAATAGAACGCAGCTATGTGGGCAATCCCAATTCCAACCACCTTGCCGGTGTACAGGCAAAGGAGCGGATGACGCAGGTGACTCAATCCATCGCCGGACGGTTGGGAGTGCTGCCCTCCGAGATCATCTATACTTCCGGTGCCAGTGAATCCAACAATACGGCGATCAAGGGAATCGCCAGATCCTCCAGACATATCGGTAAGCACATCATTTCCACCCCGCTGGAGCATCCGTCGGTCAGCGGATGCCTGACCGCACTTCAGGAGCAGGGCTACGAGATTGATCTGGTGGACATCGGCAGGGATGGCAGGGTCGATCTGGAGCATTTCCGTGAGCTGATCCGCAAGGATACGGTACTGGTTGCCGTGACGGCGGTGGACAGCGAGCTGGGAACCGTTCAGCCCATACGGGAAATCAGCGAAATTCTGAAGGCATATCCGGATTGCCGCTTTCATGTGGATGCCACCCAGGCGATCGGTAAGACCGATTTTTCCTTTGACGGCATAGATACCGTCAGTTTTTCGCCCCATAAATTCTACGGTCTGAACGGCAGCGGTATTCTGTTCAAGCGTCAGGAGCTTGTCATCGAGCCGCTGATTCACGGCGGGGTCAGTACCACACTTTACCGTAGCGGCTCTCCTGCACTGGCACTTGCCGCATCGGCGGAGATGGCATTGAGGCTGACCCTTGATCATTTTGACGAGAGACTGGAAACGGTGCGGACCCTTCATGATACCCTGAAAAAATTCCTTTCGGCATATCCCAAGGTCAGGATCAACAGTCCCGATTCCTTTACCGTGCCCCATATTCTCAATCTCAGCGTGCAGAACGTGAAGGGAACCGCCTTCCGGGAGGCACTGAATGAAAGAGGAGTCTGCGTCTCGGTGAAATCCGCCTGTTCCGCCGAGGGAACGCCGTCCCGCGCTGTCTTTGCCGTCAGTCGGGACCGAAAAAATGCCCTGTCCTCCTGGCGCATCAGTCTCAGTCATCTGACCGCCAAAGAGGAACTGGATGCCTTTATGACGATTTTTGATCAATGTTATCGGGAGCTTGCAACATGAACGAAGAGCTTGAGATTTGTCAACAAATTGAGCGCAGTATTCAGAAGAAATTCCGGAAAACCATCTGGAGTCCCTTCATTACCGCAATCAAGAGATACGAATTGATTCAGCCGGGAGATAAAATCGCTGCCTGCATCTCGGGCGGAAAGGATTCCATGCTGATGGCATTGCTTCTGAAGCAGCTTCAGCGTTACAGCGAGTTTCCCTTTGAACTGGTTTATCTGGTCATGGACCCGGGCTATAACGAAATCAATCGGAAAAAAATCGAAGCAAATGCCAAGCTGCTTCAACTTCCCATTACGATTTTCGAAACCGATATTTTCGCCATCGCCAACAGTACCGAGAAATCCCCCTGCTACCTGTGTGCAAGAATGCGGCGGGGGCATCTCTACAATAAGGCGAAGGAGCTGGGATGTAATAAAATCGCCCTCGGTCATCATTTCAGCGACGTGGTGGAGACGACGGTGATGGGAATGTTTTACGGTTCCCAGCTTCAGGCAATGCCTCCAAAACTGCGCAGTCAGAATTTCGAGGGAATGGAGCTGATCCGCCCCATGTACTGCATTCATGAAGAGGATATTCTGGCATGGAAGCGGTATCATGATCTGGAATTCATCCAGTGCGCCTGCCGTTTCACCGAAAACTGCACCCTGTGCGACAACGGCGGCGGGGGATCCAAGCGTCAGGAGGTCAAGACCCTGCTTCGCCGCCTGAAAAAGGATAATCCCAATATCGAAAGAAGCATTTTCAACAGCATTCACTCGGTCTGCCTTGATACGATGGTAGGCTATAAGTCGGACGGAGTGGAGCATACCTTTACCGAGATTTACAATCAGAAGAAAAAATAATGTCCTCTGCGGCAGGCAGAGGAGGCAAAATCAGCAAAACAGAGCCGATTGCACGTTTATGAAGGTGCGGTCGGCTCTGTTTTTTTGGGGATTCGGTGCGTTTGCCGTCCTTCCTTGAGGCAAACGGCGGGTTGGGACGCCGTCTTACTGCTCAAAATCCAGACACATTCTCACCTTTGTGTAGGGGCGGACCTTGGTGTTCGCCACCTCCACGTGGGCAGGATGCACGCTGTATCCCTTCAGGGATGCTTCATCCGTGAAGGTGGAGTCCAGCAGGACGTCCGCATTGGAGGAGGGAAGGGACTCGATCTGAACCCGGATGTCCAGCAGTCCGGGAATCTTTCCCGCAAGTCCTTCCAGACCCTCCTTGATGCCGGTCTTGACCCGAATTTTCTCCTCGTCTGAAAGTTCGCTTTTCAGCTGCCATAAAATCAGATGTTTTACCATGGGTGATGTTCCTTTCTTTACGGTTCCCGAAGCCCTTGGTTCGGTCGGATCTGAGCCGGACGGGGAAAATCTGAGGTTTTGCCGTTAAATCCCGGCAGCAAAATCCCGAACTCGGACTCCGGATGATACCGTTCGTTTTCTCGTGTCAGACGGTCTGTCGGCTCCTGCGGTGCCCTTTTCACAATAGCGGCGTCGGATAGTCGCCCTGCCGGGCTTTCTCATATCCGTTTTTCCGTCTGCGCATTACAGATTGCTCATAAAGCAAACGGCTTTTCCCAGACAGGTGATGCCGTTCAGCTCCTCATTCATATAAACCAGCGGCTCATAGGCGGAGTTTTCGGCGATCAGCATCAGCTTCTGCTTGTCGGGGTAATAATACCACCGCTTGAGCGTTGCCTCATCGTCGATGATGACGGCGGCAATCTGCCCGTTTTCCACGATAGGCATCCTTTTAATAAATACCACGTCTCCGTCATGAATCCGTGCCCCGATCATGCTGTCCCCCTTGGCGGTCAGACAGAAGTCGGCGTCAATGCCCGAGGATGCGTCAATATAGGATTCGTGATCTTCTGCGGCGTAAATGGGCTTGCCGCAGGCGATCTCGCCCAGCATGGGAAATCGCTTCTTCACAATCGGGCGAATGTTGGAAGGCAATGGGATGTTCTCATTGGCAGAACTGCTGTTGCGCTCCATGGGAACATCATAGCCCATGAGCCATGCTTCGGAGACATTCAATGCCATTCCCAGTATGGATAGCTTGCCGGAATTCGGAGATGTCTTTCCGTTTATATATTGACTGATGTTGTTTTTACTGATCGTTACGCCATATTTGTCGCAATAGGGCTTGCATAACGCAACAATGTCACATTGCTTAAGCCCTCTCGATTCCATCAAAGTCATAAGTCTGTCGGCTGTCGTTGTTTTCATCTTTTCAACCCCCCTCTGTCTTTAAGTATAGCGTATTTTTTTGAAATGTCAATAGCTGTTTCAAAAAAAGTTAAACTTTTTTCACCAACCCCCTTGACAAGTGAAGAAATCTGTGCTACACTAGGAAGTACAGAAAACTGTACGCAGAGAGGAGGGAACACCATGAAAGAAGGAAGACAGACGAGGGTGCGGCATGACTATTCCAAGCTCAAAGGGAGGATCGTTGAAAAGATGAAGAATCAAACCGCTTTTGCCCATAAATTGGGGTTGTCGCAGTCTACGGTTTCGCAAAAACTCAATAACATCGTAGACTTTACACAGTCTGATATCGAAGCGGCGATTGAAGCACTTGACATCCCGAAGTCGGATATTGTTTCTTATTTTTTTACCACAATGGTACAGTAAACTGTACTAAAAATACGACAGCAAACTGAGACATAGGGAAAAGTCAAACACAAACAGCATAACAGGGAGGTAAAAACATGGCGAATGAACGGATTGATTTGGATGTGAAGGGGATCATGGGGAGGTACGGATGCGGGTTCGGCACGGTGCGGAAACACGTTCGGGAGATCCGGTCGGTCAACGGCGGCGGGAAGTCCGACAAGGGCAAGGTTCTCATGACAGGGGTCCTGTTTGGAGAGGGAAGGGACGGGGACCCATCAATACGGAAAGGCGAGGAAAAGGTCGAAGGCGTCTGTGCAGGGATTGATGGGGCGGGAGTCGGGCAGAGGGCATCGGGCAGAGGGATCAAGCGTACCTTTTGAGGACGTGATGAGGGCGGGCATTTCTGCTGAATATCCGTTGCCCGAACCCGTTGACAAGGGCAGTGAAGATCGACACCGGCAGGATGAGGGTTATGGGGATGGGACCCCCTGAACGGAAAATCGCCGCTCTTGAAGCATTCGGGGATGAGGATAAGGCTGCCGAACTCGAACACTGCAAAAATGCGGCATCCAAGGCAACGGCGAAGCCGCCGAGGTTTTTGCCAATCAGAAGAAATTCCTTGAACGTCACGACAATAAGGCACAGCTTATGGGTCAGATCCCGCACGTTTTTGAATTACGCCTATGTAGGACAGCAAGCCCCGTCCAATTGCAGGCGTCAGACGGGAGCGGCGGTTTTGCAAAGGTCTGTCTGCAGGAATTTCTGCCGACAAACGGGATGATGCGATGAGGACTGGGCAACAGGGAGAGGAGGAAATATTGAGGACAGAAAAAGCCGTCGCAGGGACGGACACTATCCTGACCGAAGCTCTGCATCAGGTCAGAGAAGGTGCCGATCACGAAATGCGATCGGCAAGAGAAGCCTATCAGGCACAAATGGAGGCATTCCATCAAACCAAAGAAAACGAAGGAACGGAGGAAAAATAAAAATGGTGCAAATAATAAAAGAAATCACCGTTGATACCGCCCGACAGAATGTGTTCTTCCGGGCGATAGTGGCAAAGCAATACGACGTGCAGTCCCGCTTTCTGAAAGTGACGGTCTGCAACGAGGGCAAGAAGATCAGCATTGATGAAAATGCGACCGTCTTAATCAATGCCTGCAGAGCGGACAAGGAGGCAAAAGCCTTTGCCGGCACGGTGAACGAGGACGGAACCGTCACGGTTCCGCTCACAAGCTGGATGCTGGAACTGGATGATGTGGTGGTATGCGACATTTCCATCATTGACACAGAGGGAAGGAGGCTGACATCGACTTCATTCAACGTGGAAGTGGAGTCTGCCGCCTATACCGGGGAAATATCCGAGGAAGAGAACTATGATCTGCTCGTCACCCTGATTGCCGACTGCGGCGAAGCCAAGTCCGGTTGTGAGACAGCAACCGAGAATGCCGAAGCGGCGGCAAGCGTGGCAAACGCCGCCGCAATCGCCGCCGACAATGCAGCCACTGCCGCAAATACGGCAAAAGGGGATGCCGAAGCGGCGGCAAGCAATGCAAACACCGCCGCAACCGCCGCCGACAATGCGGCGGCTGCCGCAAACACGGCAAAAGCGGATGCCTCTGCGGCGGCAAACATGGCAAACGCCGCCGCCGAGAGAGCGGAAACGGCGGCGCAGGCTGTGGGGGATGAGATTGACGGCATCCTCATCAAGGACACCGACAACGCACTCAGGTATCTGGCACAATTCAGACTCATCGGCGGAAAACCCGTCCTTGAGTACACGGAAATCTAATCTATGGAGGACATAAAATGAGCAATATTTTGAATTTAATCTCGGAAGAAACATTTTCCGACAAAATGGACACCCAAAACGCCCTGCTTGCGGCTATCGCATCGGGAAACGGCGGTATCGGGGTTACAAGCTTCAAAGACTTGCAGACACTGACCCGCCTTGGCTTGGCAAGCAAAGTGCTGTCCATCGGGGATCAGATCGTATGCGGTAAGGTATCCGCAACGGTCGCCACGGTCGGCAACTCTGCGGGAAATGTCGGCATCACCGCCGCCGCCGTTGACCGTGACACGTTCGTTCACGCCATCGGCACGTCCTACAACGGGGACTACGAGTTTTACTGGGACGGTGCGGCGTGGCACTATGGCGGGGATCGGGGAGAAGCGGTCGAACTGTCCGCCTACGGTATCACCGTGACCGGCACCCCCGCTATCGGGGATGAAATCGTTGTGCATGAGACGGCAACTTATTTCGTGTATGATGTTATCGGTATCGACCACGACATCCCCTCCGATAAAAATCTCAAGCATAGTATCACCTTGCAGTTGCACGACTGCATGGAGAGTATGCCGTTTGATGCGAAGGAAGCGTTCTATTATGCCGAAGAGGGCTTGGCGGCGGGGACCTATCTTTTTGCCGTGGGTCAGCATGCCTGGGTCGCTTCCGAGGTCGGCAAGATCTATCAGTTCACCCTCACGAAACCCGTTCCCGCAGGAGGACAGCTCGTCCTTTCTGCTTCCTATAACGCCACTATTGAGGGGACGACGGTATCGACCTACGCAAGCAGTACGGCTACGACTGCAATCGAGACCGTTGTGATCACATCGGGGACAACCGGCATGAGTCTCGGCACGATTAGCAACACCGTCGGGGGAAACCTTAACTCCATGCTGTATGCGCTGGTCGGTAACAACAACTACGCACAGTCCGCCATCCGGCAATACCTTAACAGCAACGGCGCAGCCGGAAGCGTATGGACGCCTCAGAATAAGTTTGATCGACCTCCCACTTGGGTGGCAGGCACGTCGGGTTTCCTGAACGGGATGGACGAAGATTTCCTTGCCGTTATCGGAGAGGTGGATAAAATCACCGACACGACCTCGGACGGCAGTGAGACCACTGCGGAGAGGTTTTTCATGCTGTCCCGCTCGGAAGTCTACGGCGGCAAGGAGAACGGGGTCGGCGAGGAGGCTTATCCCTATTACTCCGAGAATTCCGAACTGAGTGCGGCGGGAACGGGTGCAGACACCAACCGCAGCAAATACAGGAACGGTGTGGCGGTGTATTGGTGGCTTCGGTCTCCCAGCACCGGCTACTCAAGCACCGATGACTCGAGATATGTGCATTGTGTGGATTCCGCAGGTGCGGTCAACGCCTACGGCTGTGCATACGTCGGTTACGGAATCGCCCCGGCTTGTTGTATCGTTTAAAAATCCAAGGAAAAATAATGGAGGTAAAGAAAAAATGTTCAAGTTCCTATCAGACAAACAGCAAATGTTGAGAGAACGCAGGAGATGCGAAGCTCTGCAAGCCAAACAGGAAAGGATCGAGTCGGCTTCCACGATTGCCTTTGTCACTCTTGCCGAGAACGGCTCGATTGACGAGGTTACAGCTGCGGAGCATAGCGACAGCTTCTCCCCCTGGGGAAGCGATATTCCTTATCCCGCAGGCGCACTTCGTCGGTACAACGGGGAACTCTTCAAATGTATTCAGGAACACCTCTCGCAGAGCGATTGGACTCCCGACAAAACTCCCGCTCTGTGGGTCAAGATCGGAGACCCGACAGTCGAGTTCCCGGAATGGTCACAGCCCATCGGAGCGCACGATGCCTACAATACAGGGGACAAGGTTTCCCACAACAGCCGACGTTGGGTCTCGACCGTAGACGCCAATATTTGGGAGCCGGGCATCTACGGATGGGAAGAAGTCGAATAACCCGTTGACGGCTTTGGGTACCGACATTACAAGAAGGAGGAAAAAATGGAACCAATATTACACTTTGAAATAGGCAATCAACGGATCCGTCGGACGGACGCATTTTGGGTGGTTGCCGACAGCAAGAATTACCTGCGGGCGGAATTTGCGTTCTCCGACGATTGGTCGGGAGTTGCCAAAACCGCCATATTCGGCGGCTGTGCAGGCGGCTGTGCAGGAGAATGCTACGAGGTATTGCTGGATAACGATGCCTGCGATGTCCCGTGGGAATGGCTGAAGACGGCGGGGCGCAAATATGTGAGCGTATACGGCGGCGATCGGATCACGAGCAACAGGGTCGAGGTGGTGGTGCATGAGTCGGGTTATACCGAGGGGCAGACGCCGCTCCCGCCCACTCCCGATGTGTACGCACAACTGCTGGAACGGCTTGGCGGGAAAGCCGACAGTCTGGAATATGATAACAACATCCTGCGACTGCTGTCCGGAGCAACCGAGCTTGCAAGAGTCACAATCGCCGGGACGGGGTCGGGTTCAGAATCAGCCCGTGAAATCGAACTCCGAAACGACGGTACCTATATACAGTGGCGGTATGTCGGAGAGCAGGAGTGGAGCAATCTGGCAGCATTGGCAGACCTCAAAGGTGCGGATGGTACTGCCGGCAAATCCGCATACCAGTATGCCGTAGATGGCGGATATACCGGCAC
>JBJDZN010000039.1:0-7313 GCA_051868045.1 Eubacteriales bacterium | reverse complement strand
AATCTGCGTCAGATTTTTACGGATAAACAAATCGGGATGGTACGAAACCATCCCGTTGTTTTGCAACCGTAAGTAACAAAAATTACTTAAACTTGCGTTTTCTAGCTGCCTCAGACTTCTTCTTGCGCTTTACGCTGGGCTTGTCATACTGCTCTCTCTTCTTGAGTTCAGTAAGAACGCCGGAGCGTTGGCACTGTCTCTTAAATCTGCGCAGTGCGCTGTCAAGAGACTCATTTTCTTTTACTCTGACTTCTGCCATTCAACATTCCCTCCCCTCGCATCTGCAAGAGAATAATTTAGCCGTTCATTATTATACAACAAAAAAAACTAAATGTCAATAGTTTTCCATTAAAAAATGAACTTTTTTTGAAAATTATTTTACAACGATGTTGACAAGTTTGCCGGGAACGCAGATTTCCTTGACAATGGTCTTGCCTTCAAAGTAGACAGACATTTTCGGATTGCTCTTGACGGCGGCGATCAGCTCATCCTTGGTGGCATCCTTGGGCATGACAAAGGTACCTTTGAATTTACCGTTGAACTGGATGGCAATCTCAACTGTTGCATCAACCGTCTTTGTCTCGTCATAGTCAGGCCAGTCGGAAAGGGAAAGCAGATCGGTGTGTCCGAGCTTTTCCCAGATTTCTTCAGTCAGATGAGGAGCAAAGGGGCAGAGGAGCTTGATAAAGACAGCAAGCTCGTCCTCGGTGAGGGTTCCGGCTTCGTCAATGGTGTTGATCAGCGTCATCAAAGCGGCAATGGCGGTGTTGAACTTCATCTCTTCGATGTCCTCAGAGACCTTCTTGATGGTCTTGTGGAAAGCGGACTCCAAAGCAGGCGTGACACCCTTACCCTTTGCCTTTTCAGGAAGATCGGCTACACGCTCCAGGAACCGTTTGCATCCCTTCACACTGGATTCAGACCAGGGTGCTGCAGAGGAGTAGTCGCCCATGAAGAGAACGTAGGTCCGCAGAGTGTCGGCACCGTACTGATCTACGACATCGTTGGGGTCAACAACGTTGCCTCTGGACTTGGACATCTTCACGCCATCAGCACCCAGAATCATACCCTGAGCGGTTCGCTTTGCGTAGGGCTCTGCAGTGGGGACAACACCGATGTCGTACAGGAACTTGTGCCAGAAGCGGGAGTAAATCAGGTGACGGGTTACATGCTCCATACCGCCGTTGTACCAGTCCACAGGGAGCCAGTACTTCAACTTATCGGGATCGGCAAGGGCATTCGGATTGTGGGGGTCGATGTAACGGAGGAAATACCAGGACGAACCTGCCCACTGGGGCATGGTGTCGGTCTCACGCTTGGCATTACCGCCGCAACGGGGGCATTTGCAGTTGACAAAGGATTCAATCTTGGCAAGGGGACTTTCGCCGCCCTCACCGGGGAGGAAGTTGTCTACCTTAGGCAGACGAAGGGGAAGCTCGTCATAGGGAACGGTAACCATGCCGCAGGTAGGGCAGTGGACGATCGGAATCGGCTCGCCCCAGTATCTCTGACGGTTGAACGCCCAGTCCTTCATCTTGTACTGAACGCCCTTTTCGCCAATTCCTTTTTCGCAAAGGTAGTCGAGAACCTTGGCAATGGCCTCCTTTTTGTTGGTGATTCCGTTGAGGAATCCGGAGTTGATCATCTCACCGTCGCCGGTGTAGGCTTCCTTTGAGATGTCGCCGCCCTTGATGACCTGAACAATATCAATACCGAACTTCTTGGCAAAGGCATAGTCACGTTCATCGTGAGCGGGAACCGCCATAATGGCACCGGTACCGTAGCCCATCATAACGTAGTCGGAAATATAGATGGGGATTTCCTTGCCGGTGATGGGGTTAATGGCGGAAAGACCTTCAATGCGAACTCCGGTCTTATCCTTGACAAGCTGAGTACGCTCAAATTCGGTTTTCTTTGCGCAGACATTTCTGTAATCGGTCAGTTCTGCAAAATTTGTGATGCGGTCGGCATACTTGTCAATGATGGGATGCTCGGGAGCGATAACCATGAAGGTAACGCCGAACATGGTGTCGGGACGGGTGGTATAAATGCGCAGTGTTTCATCGGTGCCGCTGATGGGGAAGTTGGCGAAGGCACCGGTAGATCTTCCGATCCAGTTTTCCTGCTGCATCTTAATGTTGGGAAGGTAGTCCACATCTTTCAGTCCGTCCAGGAGTTTGTCTGCATATTCTGTGATCCGCAAATACCAGACATCCTTGGATTTCTGAACCACGTCACTGTGGCAGATGTCGCACTTACCGCCCTGGGAGTCTTCATTGGAAAGAACAACCCGGCAGGAAGGGCAGTAGTTGACCAGCGTCTTGTCACGGAAAACCAAACCGTTATCGAACATTTTGCAGAAGATCCACTGGGTCCATTTGTAGTAGTCCTCGTCAGTGGTGTCTACCGTGCGGCTCCAGTCAAAGGAGAAGCCTACCCGTTTGAGCTGAGAGGTGAACTTTGCGATGTTCTTGTCGGTTACCGTGCGGGGGTGCATCCCCGTCTTGATGGCATAGTTTTCGGTAGGCAGACCGAATGCGTCAAATCCGATAGGGAAGAGGACATTGTAGCCCTGCATCCGTCTTTTTCGGGAGATTACCTCCAGACCGGAGTACGCCTTGATGTGTCCGACGTGCATTCCTGCACCGGACGGATAGGGAAACTCTACCAGACCGTAGAATTTAGGCTTGTCGGTGTTATCGGATGCCTTGAATGCCTGATCCTTTTCCCATCTTTTTTGCCATTTTTCTTCAATTGCCTGAAAATCGTATTTCATTTTTTGACCGTACCTTTCTTTATCGCCTTGAATAGCCCAACTTGTCAAAAAGGCTGAATTCCAAAGCCTGAACGAGGGCTCGTTCGAATCTTATCCTTCCTATATCTATCCTTTATCTTTCTATCCTTGGGCAGCCGTTATTCATCTTCATTCAGCAGTGCGGAAATATCCACTTCAGTGGTATCGCCCCACAGTTTTTCCAGCTTGTAGAAATCTCTCGTTTCTCTGAAGAAGACATGAACCATGACACATCCGAAATCCAGAACAATCCATTCCGCTTCGCTGTATCCGTCAATGTTCCAGCATTTGCGACCGCACAGTCCCATTTTGTACTCGATTTCGCCTGCAAGAGAGCGCACCTGCGTTGTGGAATTACCTGTACACAGGACGAGATAATCGGTCAGAACCGTTTTCTCCTCGACATGAAGCAATTTGATGTTATGTGATTTTCTTTCATTTAGGATTTTGATGACGGTATCAGCAACCGTCCTTGAATCAGCATCCCGTAGATCGGGGAGCTTCTGAATATCCTCCATTTGCATCGTTTCCTTTCCTTGTTACCCTGAATGGGAAACTTCGTTCATTATAGCATAGTTTTTTTGAGAAATCAAGATATTTATAGAAGAAAGTTGCGGGATAGAATGGTTTTCGGATGAATTTTTTGCTTATCGTCCAGCAGTCCCCGTATGGTCAGGTCAAAGGCAAGAATGAGCGTCCGATCCAAATGCTCCAGTCTCAGACGTAGATTGTCGGTATCCATTCCCTTGTAGAAAAACTCCCGGACCTGCAGGCAGTCATCAAAGGTACGGAGGGGCTCAATATAGTCTGCCAGAAATAACAGCTTGTCCATAAGGCTCATGTTTTCTTTGCCGGTGGTATGGACGGCGATCGCTTCGCAAATCTCGTCGTTCACATAGTCGGTGAACTCCTGCCTTGCCATTTCAGCCCCCGTCAGTGAGTGCAGGACGGCAGGACTGTCCAGATCGTCCCGGGTCAGATGAACGCCGAGTTTTTCTGCCAGCCGGATCTGCTCCTCCCCCTTCTGAATCTTGGTGATGTCATGCAGAAGGGCGGCGATGCAAAGGGACTCCTTTTCACCGTCCGACATTTCAAACCAATCGGCAAGTTTTGCGCATTCGTCACGAACCGACAGGATATGCGCAAGTCGATAACCCGTAATCCGTGAGGAAACAATTTCCTCCAGTTTTTTCAGATCTTTCATTTCATTCACCTGTTCCGTACAGCTTGTTCTCGTAAATATAGTCTCTCACCCGATCGGGAACAAGATCGGAGATATCCTGTCCACACCGTAAACGTTCACGGATCAGGGAGGAGGAAACTTCAATGGGGGCAAGACGGATTTCGGTTGTTCTTGCGCCGAGTTTCTCTTTCAGCTCCCGGTCGATCTCTCTGATCTGTCCGTCAAGTGCGCTGTCCGTTTCTCTTCGCATGAGAACTATGGTGGCATACCGGCAGATCAGATCGGGTCGATACCAGTCAAAGAGGGTCAGGAACATATCGGTGCCGCAGAGAAAGTAGAGATCGTCGCCGTTTTGCGCAAAATGAGCAAGGGTGTCTGCAGTATAGCTTTTCCCTTTTTTTTGAATCTCATAATCATCCACTCGAATCCGATTCGGGTATTCCGGACAGTGGGAAAAGGCAAGACGGGTCATTTCAAAACGGGAGGCAGCGCAGACCGATGCGTTTTCCTTGTGGGGTGGGATGTTGGTGGGCATAATCAGGAGAAGATCGGGATTTATCTGCTGTAAAAAAGCACGGGCGGCATGAATATGCCCGTTGTGCGGCGGAGAAAAGGTACCGCCGTAGATGCCCAGTTTCATTGTGGCACCCTCCTTCCGTACCTTTGTTTTATACTGAAAAATCAGATGGAAGACAGATCAATTTTCTTGTGTTTTTTGGACTGCCTGTACAGGACGAATTTGGTTCCGATGACCGTAACCACTTCGGCATCGTTTCTTTCAGCCAGAATTCCGGCTGCCTCGGCAGGGGAGTAGGAACTGTTTTCCAGCACTTTGACTTTAATCAGTTCACGAGCTTCCAGTGCATTTCCGATCTGCTCGGACATATTGTCAGATATTTCACCTTTTCCGATCTGAAAGATGGTCGGCAGTTCGGTTGCCAGACTGCGGAGATAGGCTCTTTGTTTGCTTGTCATGTTATGGTCCTGCTTTCTTTACGATTTGGAATTGGATTCCTGTTTTTCCAGAAACGCCGTAAACTTTGCGGCAAAGCCTTTCATGGCGACTGCCCGGTGACTGACGGAGTTCTTCTCAGATGCGGAAAGCTCTGCAAAGGTTTTTCCGGCGGGGGGATAGAAGAAAAGGGGATCGTATCCGAACCCGCCGTCCCCGTGTAACTCGGACAGAATCTCACCGGGACATTCTCCTCTGACCACCAGCCGATCCCCGTCGGGAGCCACTGCGGCAATCACGCAGACGAATTTTGCGCTTCGCTTCTCTTTCGGGACATTCTTGAGGTTTTCCAGCAGTTTTTCATTGTTGCGGGCATTGTCGCAGGGCTCCCCTGCATAGCGTGCCGAATAGATGCCGGGCGCACCGTCGAGAGCATCTACGGCAAGTCCGCTGTCATCGGCGATCCCGATATATCCCAGCGATGCGGGAACGCTCGCCTTGATGACGGCATTCTCTTCAAAGCTGTTTCCGTTCTCCTCAATTTCGCCGGTAAATCCGATGTCATCAAGCGATAGAATGTCGAATTCCTTTCCGGTAAGCCGTGTGAGCAAGTCCTTCAGTTCGGCGATTTTGTGGGCATTTCTGGATGCAAGTACGATTTTCATAAATCCGGACCTCCTGATCAGTCAAAAAGGGCATTGACGAAATCGGTGGGATCAAAGGGTTGAAGATCGTCGATTTTCTCCCCGACTCCTATATATTTCACGGGAATCCCCAGTACCTTGCGGATGGAGAAGACCACACCGCCCTTTGCCGTTCCGTCCAGTTTGGTCAGCACCAGTCCGGTAATGTCGGCGGCATTCTTGAATTCCTTTGCCTGATTGACGGCATTCTGACCTGTTGTGGCGTCCAGAACCAGCAGGGTTTCTCTTGCGCATCCGGGAAGCTCCCGGTCGATGACACGGTTGATTTTGGAAAGCTCTGCCATCAGGTTCTTCTTGTTGTGGAGCCGTCCTGCGGTGTCTACGATCAGCACGTCGGCATTCCGCTTCTTTGCGGCACTGATGGCATCAAAGACGACGGCGGCAGGATCACTGCCCTCGCTCTGACGGATCAGATCAACCTCCGCACGGTCAGCCCACACCTGAAGCTGATCAATGGCTCCGGCACGGAAGGTATCGGCGGCGGCAAGTATGACTTTTTTGCCGTCTTGTTTCAAACCGTTGGCGATCTTGCCGATGGAGGTAGTCTTACCTACACCGTTGACTCCGATGACCAGAATGACCGAAGGCGTGGTGGACAGATCGACCGGTTCTTCCTTTCCGATCATGTCGATCAGTATCTCTTTCAGTACTGCCGTTGCGGTATCGCCGTCACGGATTTTATCTTCCTTGATCCGCTCCCGGAGCAGATCAAGGATTTCCTCGGTGGTCGAGATGCCCACGTCTGCGGAAATCAGAATTTCCTCCAGTTCGTCCAGTGTGTCCTCGTCAACTCCCCGTCTGAACAGGGAAGCGATCCGTCCGAAGAAAGAGTCTTTGGATTTGAACAGACCGTTTTTCAGCTTCTCAAAAAATCCCATAGGTTGGTTCCTTTCGATTGTTGCTTATTCTTCATGAAATCCTGCGATTTCAAAGATTGGCTGTTTTACAGCCTACAATTTCACACCCAGTTTCTGTTCCACCTCGTTTACACTGATGGACAGAATGCGGGAAATTCCCTTTTCCTGCATGGTAACACCGTACAGCGTGTCTGCCTCTTCCATGGTGCCACGACGGTGAGTGATGATGATGAATTGAGTGTTCCCCGTGAACTCCTTGGCGTATGCGGCAAACCGGTCTACGTTGACCTCGTCCAGTGCCGATTCGATCTCATCCAGCAGACAGAATGGAGAAGGATTGACCTTCAGAATGGCAAAGAAGATTCCGATGGCGACGAATACCTGTTCACCGCCTGACAGTTGAATCAGGTTGTGAATGATCTTGCCTGGGGGCGAAACGTTGATTTCGATTCCACTGGTCAGAACATTTTCAGGATCGGTCAGGGTCAGTGAACCACTGCCTCCGCCGAAAAGTTCCCGGAAGACAACCCGGAAATTCTCATTGACCTTTTCAAAGGTTTCACTGAATCGGGTACACATTTCGCCTTCCAGCTTGGTGATGATCTCGGTAAACTCCTTCTTGGATTTGGTCAGATCCTCAACCTGCCCGGACAGAAATTCATATCGCTCCTTTACCTGAGTGTATTCGTCGATGGCACCAACATTCACCGAACCGAGTTCCCGTATTTTTGAACGGAGTTTGGTCTGCTCACTGACCTTTTTGCTTCGGGTTTCCTCGGTCACCGCTTCGAAGGCAGTATTCCTGGCATCGGCATAGGAAAGC
>JBJDZN010000038.1:0-32661 GCA_051868045.1 Eubacteriales bacterium | reverse complement strand
AAAAAAATTCCGACCGAAGAGGATCGGTCAAAACCATACTACGACCGCACACCGGGGGTTCTGTTGCAATTGCAGCGGCAAATGCACAGAACCCCCGATTCTTTTATACAATTTTGGAAAAGTCGATCTTGCGATCCTTGAAATAGTACTCCCGATCGTGTTCGCCGATCTCACGGAGAATCCGACAGGGATTGCCCACGGCAACCACACCGGAGGGCAGATCCTTGGTGACTACACTCCCGGCGCCGATTACCACATTGTCTCCGATGGTGATGCCCGGCAGGACGATCACACCGGCTCCCAGCCAGCAGTTGCGTCCGATGTGAACCGACATATTGTACTGATACTGCTTTTCTCTCAGCTCCGGCAGAATGGGATGTCCTGCCGTCGCCACCACCACATTGGGTCCGAACATGGTGTAGTCACCCACATATATATGGGTATCATCTACCATGGTCAGATTGAAGTTGGCATACACATTTTTGCCGAAGTGGCAGTGCTTTCCGCCGAAATTTGCATGGAAGGGCGGTTCAATATAACATCCCTCCCCAATCTCCGCAAACATCTCACGAAGCATTTTCTGCCGTTTTTCCATCTCGGATGGGCGCGTCTGATTGAAATCGTATAGGTGCTCCAGACATTTGGTCTGTTCTTCCACAATCCCTTCATCACCCGGATAGTACAACTCCCCTTTGTGCATCCGTTCCTTCATTTTATCTCCCCTTCTCCGATTCCCGTAATCCGACGGGTAAACCTTACTTTTCCGCCTTTGCCTTCTTCAGCGTAAAGACGAACTCGCAGTTCTCGCCGTATTTGCTGTTGACGGTGATGGTCTCGCCGTGAGCGTCGATGATGGTCTTGGCAATGTACATTCCCAGTCCCACGCCGGTCTTATCCTTGCCTCGGCTCTTATCACCCTTATAAAAGCGGTCAAAAATGTGAGGCAGATCCTCAGGAGAGATGCCTTCGCCTTCATCAAAGACCGAAACATAAACCTTTTTGTCCTTTTCGGTGATCCGGATGGCATATTTACCGCCTTCACGGGAGAATTTCACACCGTTATCGCAGAGATTGTAGAGAATCTGATGGATGGCGTCGCTGTCTCCCATAACCATCATCTTATCTTCGTCGCAGTCGAAGCTGACATCCAGCTTTTTCTCCTCGATCCGACTTTCAAACGAAATCAGAATCTGTCTTGCCATCTCGCAGATGTCGAAGGGCTGCATATTGAACTTGCGCTCTCCCGCTTCAATCCTGGAGATGTCCAACAGAGAGGACACCAGTCTGGACAGTCTGCGGACTTCGGAGGCAATGATGGACAGATAATGGGTCTGCTTTTCCGGAGGAATCGCACCGTCGAGAATGCCGTCAATGTAACCCGAGATAATGGTCATGGGCGTGCGAAGGTCATGGGAAACGTTGGCAAGGAAGGTGCTTCGGGTATTTTCCAGCGTAGCGAGGCTGGATGCCATATTGTTGAACGCCATGGCAAGCTCGGACACCTCTCCGTCTCCGATGACGGGAACCCGCACATCAAAATGCCCGGCGGCAAAGGATTTGGCGGCACGGCTGACCATCCGGATGGGGCGCACAATCCGCTCGCTGATGAAGTAACTGGCGATAATCGCCGCAATCATGACCCACATGGACGCCATCAGCACCATACGGACCAGCGATCCCACCACTTCATCGGTATAGGTGGAGGGGGAGCAGGCAAGAATCAGGCACTGAACCTGCCCGTCATCATCAATCAGCGGGATGGCGTAGCAATAATGATTTTCCGCAAAAACGCCGCCCAGATCCGAATTATCCTTCAGCAGCTCCTCGGAAATCACCTTATCCACCACATCAGAGGGCAGGTCCTTCTGGATATACCCCTCTGACAGTGAATCGGCGGTGCAGAGAATCTTTCCCGTTTCATCGGCAAGAATCACATACTTATCCTCGGTATAGTGGGTCACCGCAGAGATATATTGCTGTATTTTGTCTTCTTCTCCGGCAAAATAGCTGTCAAAATCCTCATATCCGTCCTCATGGTAGTCCTCACTGATCAGAAACCGGGCGGTCTGTGCGATTCTGTCCAGGTCCTTATCGGTCGTGTCGGTCATATAGGAGGACACGATGGTACTGATTATCAGTGCCAGAACGGTAAAGCTGATCAGAATGATCGTCATAAAGGCGATCATATAACGGGCAAATACGCTTTTAAACATCAAAAATCAATCCTTTGGCAATTGTGGCAATTGTCTTGCCCGAAATCTCAGACATTGAAACGGAAAAGAACCACGTCGCCGTCCTGCATGACATAATCCTTTCCCTCACTGCGGTACAGTCCCTTTTCCTTGGCGGCAGCGATATTGCCGCACTCGTGCAGGTCGGCATAGGAGACGATTTCCGCACGGATAAAGCCACGCTCGAAGTCACTGTGAATCTTGCCCGCAGCCTGGGGTGCCTTGGTTCCCTTTCGGATGGTCCAGGCACGGACCTCCTGTACTCCTGCGGTCAGGAAGGAAATCAATCCCAGAAGGCTGTAACTTGCCTTGATCAGTTTATCCAGTCCGCTTTCGGCGATCCCCAGTTCGGAGAGGAACATCTGCTTTTCCTCTTCGTCCAGTTCGGCGATCTCTGCTTCAACGCCGGCACAGATGGGAACGATCTCCGCTCCCTCAGACTTTGCAAATTCGGCAAGCTGTTTATAACCCTCATTGTCAAGATAGCCGCCCGAAACCTCATCTTCGCCGATATTGGCGGCGTAGATCACCGGCTTCATGGAAAGAAGAGCGATTTCATTCAGAATCTTCATCTCATCGGGAGTATAACTCAGCACTCTTGCAGGTTTGCCCTCGGACAGAACGGCATATACCCGTTCCAGCAGTTCAAGCTCCGCCGCCATCTTTTTATCCCCATGGAGGAGCTTCTTGGTACGGTCAATTCTGCGCTCCATAATCTCCATATCGGAGAAGATCAGTTCCAGATTGATGGTCTCCACATCGCGAAGAGGGTTCACAGACCCGTCCACATGGATGATGTTCTCATCCTCAAAGCAACGGACCACATGAACGATAGCGTCCACCTCACGGATATGACCCAGAAACTTATTCCCCAGACCCTCACCCTTGGAGGCTCCCTTGACCAATCCCGCAATATCCACGAATTCAATGACGGCGGGGGTGTATTTTTCGGCATGATACAGTTCATTCAGCCAATCCAGACGCTCATCCGGTACGGCAACCACGCCCACGTTGGGTTCAATGGTGCAGAAGGGATAGTTCGCCGACTCTGCGCCGGCATTGGTGATCGCATTAAACAGGGTGCTCTTCCCCACGTTGGGAAGTCCTACAATTCCAAGTTTCATCGTTTTTATTCCTTTATGATGGTATTGATTGTCATAGACGATCTTATTATAGTACATTTTTTGTGAAAAGGCAAGTGTTTTTTTGGATTTTCGGGAGATTTTCACACAAAATTCATATTGCCTTCACTATAGATACACATCTGTCTGTTATGATAAATATGAACTTAGATAAGGTTTTAACGAAGTTAATATTTTCACAAAGTCAAAATTATCATAAATCAGAGAAAAGGAGAATGAGTATGGGAACGAAATTATTGGTCGTAGACGACGATG
This sequence comes from Eubacteriales bacterium, assembly GCA_051868045.1. Taxonomy (GTDB): domain Bacteria; phylum Bacillota; class Clostridia; order Oscillospirales; family CAG-272; genus CAKSQF01. Next base: position 29,033 of record JBJDZN010000038.1, on the reverse strand, counting down.
CGAACATCTGCGAGATGGTTCGTCTGTATCTGGAAAAAGAGGGCTATGAGGTCATGACTGCGGCAGACGGTGTGGAAGGCGTGAACTTCTTCAAAATGTACGAACCCGATCTGGTGCTTCTGGACCTTATGCTTCCCCGCAAGGATGGCAGGCAGGTCTGCCGTGAGATTCGTGAGATCTCCACCAAACCCATCATCATGGTTACTGCCAAGGGCGAGGTTTTCGAAAAGGTTCTGGGACTGGAACTGGGTGCCGATGACTTTATGGTAAAACCCTTCGATATGAAGGAACTGTTCGCCAGAATCAAAGCGGTTCTCCGCCGTTACAGTTCCCACGACAACAGCGGCGACGACGAGGTCATCAAGTTTGACAACATCGAGATCAGTCTGCAAAAGTATGAGCTGAAGCTGGCAGGACGCAGTGTGGACATTCCCCCCAAGGAGCTGGAACTGCTCTACTTCCTTGCTTCCAACTACAACCGGGTCTTCACCCGGGATCAGCTTCTGGACAAAGTCTGGGGATTTGATTACCTGGGCGACTCCCGCACGGTTGATGTTCATGTCAAGCGGCTTCGGGAAAAGCTGGAGGGCGTCTCCAACAAGTGGGTACTGAAAACCGTCTGGGGCGTCGGATACAAATTCGAACTTCTTCAATAAGGAAAATGGCGGACACCGAAAGGTGTCTGTCCTTTTTACATTTATTCACCCATGCTGAACCGGGACCGTTGCAAGATGACTTGCAACGGTCCCGGTTATGGGTTTATTCTTCGTTCACTTCGTCGGATTCAGACTCAATATCCTCGTCGGAGAGGTTCTCCTCAATGATAGTATCATCCAAATCTTCGGGTTCGTCCTCGATGTCTGCTTCAGAATCAGACTTCTCTTCGGTATCCGCAACGGAAGTCAGGGGCTCGATCACGGGAGCAGGCTCCTCACGGGTTCTCATAACCTCAATGTTCCGATACTGCTCCATACCGGTACCGGCAGGAATCAGCTTACCGATGATGACATTCTCCTTAAGTCCAACCAGATGGTCAACCTTACCTGCGATTGCAGCCTCGGTAAGCACCTTAGTGGTCTCCTGGAAGGATGCGGCAGACAGGAAGGATTCGGTCTGGAGGGCAGCCTTGGTGATACCCAGCAGAACGGGAGAAGAGGTAGCCAGTCTGAGATCACGCTCACCGGCATCAATTCTTGCCTGAAGTGCCTCGTTGACATTTTCAAACTCGATGACATCCACCAGCGATCCCATAAGGAACTCGGTGTCACCCGGATCCTCAACACGGCACTTTCTGGTCATCTGACGGGCAATAACCTCGATGTGCTTATCGTTGATGTCAACCGATTGCAGACGGTAAACCTTCTGAACCTCACGGATGATATAGTCGTATGCGGCATCCAGTCCGTTGATACGGGTGATGTCTGCAAGACACATACTGCCCTCGGTCAGAGGATCGCCGTGAATCACGGTGTCGCCGTCTTTGACGATCATACGGGTACCGTAGGGGATCGAATAGGAGACGGTCTCACCGGTTACGCCGTTGGTAATGGTCACATTTCTTGCACGCTTGGCATCGGCAATGGAAATAGTACCGTCGATGTCTGCAGCAACGGAGGTCTTCTTGGGTCTGCGTGCCTCGAACAGTTCCTCAACTCGGGGAAGACCCTGAGTAATATCAGATGCCGATGCAACACCGCCGGTGTGGAAGTTTCTCATGGTCAGCTGAGTACCGGGCTCACCGATGGACTGTGCGGCAACGATACCGACTGCCTCGCCCACGTTGACCTTATTGGTCGTGGCAAGGTCCATACCGTAGCAGTGGGAGCAGACGCCGTACTTGCACTTACACTGAAGCACGGTACGGATGGCAACCTCATGGATGCCTGCGCCGATGATTCGCTCAACATCTGCCTCATCCATCATGGTATCGGCAGGAACCAGCACTTCACCCGTCTTGGGATCAACGACTTCATGCAAGGTGTATCTGCCAAGGAGTCTCTCGGACAGCTTCTCCAGCGTGGAGTCTCCGTCCTTGATTTCCTTTACAACCATACCTCTGGTGGTACCGCAGTTTTCCTCGCGGATAATGATATCCTGAGAAACGTCAACCAGACGACGGGTCAGATAACCCGAGTCGGCGGTACGAAGTGCGGTATCAGACAGTGCCTTACGGGCACCACGGGCAGCAAGGAAGTACTCCAGGATATTCAGACCTTCACGGAAGTTGGACTTGATAGGCAGTTCGCTTGCACGACCGGATGCGGCAGACATGATGCCTCTCATTCCGGCAAGCTGTCTCATCTGGGTCATGTTACCACGGGCTCCGGAGTCAGCCATCATCTTGATAGGATTGTAGCGGTCGAAGGAATCCTTAATGATCTCGACAACCTGCTTGGTCGCCTGATCCCAGATGTCCATGACGCTCTTGTATCGCTCGTCCTCGGTCAGTTCGCCTCGCTGATAGTGCTTCTGGATAACTTCTACGCGCTTATCCGATTCGGCGATCAGTTCGTCCTTCTTGGGCGATACCTCAACGTCGGATACGGCAATGGAAATAGAAGCAAGGGTCGAATACTTATAACCGGTTGCCTTGATATGGTCAAGGACCTCTGCAGTCACGTTGGGACCGTGGAGTTTGATGGTTCGGTTGATAATATCACCGATCTGGCTCTTACCGCAGGTGAACATGATCTCAAGATCGCAGATCTTATCGGGATCGGAACGATCCACATAGCCCAGATCCTGAGGGATGAACTCATTGAAGATCAGTCTTCCGTAGGTGGCATCCACCAGCTTGGTGTAGCTGACGCCGTTAACCTCACGGGTAATTCTCAGCTTGATGGGAGCGTGGAGTCCCAGCTGATCTGCCTCATATGCCATGATCACTTCATCCATATCACGGAAGACGTGACCTTCACCCTTCTCACCGGCACGGTCGATGGTCAGATAGTAGGATCCCAGAATCATATCCTGAGTAGGAACCGCTACTGCCTTACCGTCGGCAGGCTTCAGAAGGTTATTGGCGGACAGCATCAGAAATCTTGCCTCTGCCTGTGCCTCGCTGGAAAGCGGAACATGGACAGGCATCTGGTCGCCGTCGAAGTCGGCGTTGAAGGCGGTACATACCAGAGGATGCAGCTTGATGGCACGACCCTCAACCAGCACCGGCTCAAATGCCTGAATGGACAGACGGTGCAGGGTAGGCGCACGGTTCAGAAGCACGGGATGCTCCTTGATCACGATCTCCAGTGCATCCCAGACATCGTTGTCAACCTTCTCAACCTTCTTCTTGGCATCCTTGATATTGTTAGCCTTTTGGGTTTCCACCAGACGCTTCATAACGAAGGGCTTGAACAGCTCCAGTGCCATCTCCTTGGGCAGACCGCACTGATAAATCTTCAGTTCAGGACCGACGACGATAACCGAACGACCGGAATAGTCGACACGCTTACCCAGCAGGTTCTGACGGAAGCGTCCCTGCTTACCCCGAAGCATCTCGGAAAGAGACTTGAAGGGACGGTTGGAGGGTCCGGTAACCGGCTTTCCTCTCTTACCGTTATCAATCAGGGCATCCACTGCCTCCTGAAGCATTCTCCGCTCGTTGCGGACAATGATTTCGGGAGCTCGAAGCTCCATCAGACGCTTCAGACGGTTATTACGGTTGATGACCCTTCTGTACAGATCGTTCAGGTCAGAGGAGGCGAAACGTCCGCCGTCCAGCTGAACCATAGGACGGATGTCCGGAGGGATGACAGGCAGGACATCCAGAATCATCCATTCGGGCTTATTTCCCGACTTGCGGAAGGCCTCAACGACCTCCAGACGCTTGATGATCTTTGCCTTCTTCTGTCCGGATGCCGTGCGAAGCTCTTCCTTGAGCTGCTCGGAAAGCTCCTCAATGTTCAGTTCATGCAGAAGCTCCTTGATAGCGGCACCGCCCATGCCAACTTTGAAATCATCCTCATAGCGTTCGAGAGCATCCTTGTACTCTCTCTCGGTCAGAAGCTGATACTTTGCCAGAGGGGTATCGCCGGGATCAATGACAATATACTGAGCATAGTAGAGAACCTTCTCCAGCTGTCTGGGAGACATATCCAAAAGGGTACCCATTTTGGACGGGATGGCTCGGAAGTACCAAATATGGGAGACGGGGGTTGCAAGCTCGATATGACCCATACGCTCACGGCGCACCTTCTTGGTGGTCACATCGACTCCGCACTTCTCGCACTTCTTATTCGCATAGTGAACCCGTTTATATTTTCCGCAGAGGCACTCCCAGTCCTTGGTCGGTCCGAAAATGCGCTCGCAGAACAGACCGTCCCGTTCTGCCTTCAGGGTACGGTAGTTGATGGTTTCAGGTTTTTTTACCTCGCCGTAAGACCACTTGCGGATCATTTCAGGGGACGCAAGTCCGATCTTAATCGAGGAAAACTGATATTCTTCCATATGCAAACTCTCCTTTCTGACTATTATTCGAAGTCGTCATCGCCGATGCCGTCATCATCAGACAGATCATCGTCATCTGCAATCAGATCGTTGCCGTCATCATCGGTTATGGGTGCATTCAGTTCCTCACCCGAATAGGTGTGGTCGAACATATCCTCAGTAGCAACGGTCTCACCGACTTCCTCGGCAGGAATGGTGCTTGCCAGCTCATCCTCCATGCCGATGACGGAGATGTCGATTTCCTTGCCGTCCTTATCCAGCACACGCACGTCCAGACAGAGGGACTGCAGTTCCTTAACCAGCACCTTGAAGGATGCAGGTACACCGGGAGTGGGGACGTTCTGTCCTCTGACGATGGCTTCGTAGGTGTTCACACGACCGGTGACATCGTCCGACTTGACAGTCAGGATCTCCTGAAGGGTATAAGCTGCACCGTATGCCTCCAGTGCCCAGACCTCCATCTCTCCGAAACGCTGTCCGCCGAACTGCGCCTTACCGCCCAGAGGCTGCTGGGTAACCAGCGAGTAAGGACCGGTGGAACGGGCGTGAATCTTATCGTCAACCAGATGGTGAAGCTTCAGATAGTACATGATACCGACAGTGACGGGGTTATCAAAACGCTTACCCGTTCTGCCGTCGTACAGAACCGATTTACCGTCGCAGATCTTCAGCTGACGGTCCTCGATCATCTGCGCAAGCTCTTCTTCGCTCTTATCAGAAATGTCGAAGGGAATATATACCGGCAGTCCGGTCTTGGGATCGACCTTGGATTTTCCGGTTTCGGGATCGGTATCAATCACATAGTATTCCTTAGCGGGAGTGATGCGGTCAGTGGGAAGAACATCACGGTAGAGTCCTGCCTGTTTCTGCAGTTCCATAATGTCCTCATAGGTTGCGCCGTCAAAGACAGGGGTCATAACCTTAAAGCCCAGTCTCTTTGCCGCAATACCCAGATGAACCTCCAGCACCTGTCCGATATTCATTCGGGAAGGCACACCCATGGGGTTCAGCACGATGTCAAGCGGCGTTCCGTCAGGAAGGAAGGGCATATCTTCGGGAGGAAGAATTCTCGAAACGACACCCTTATTACCGTGACGACCTGCCATCTTATCGCCGACAGAGATCTTTCTCTTCTGGGCGATATAGACACGGACCACTTTATTGACGCCGGGAGCCAGATCGGTATCTCCGTTTTCACGGGAGAAGATCTTGATGTCCACAACGATACCCGACTCACCGTGAGGCAGACGCAGGGAGGTATCACGAACCTCTCTTGCCTTTTCGCCGAAGATGGCACGAAGCAGTCTCTCCTCGGCAGTCAGCTCGGTTTCACCCTTGGGAGTTACCTTACCAACCAGAATATCACCGGCACGAACCTCGGTACCCTTACGAACGATACCGTCGGCATCCAGATCCTTCTTGGCATCCTCACCTACGTTGGGAATCTCACGGGTGATTTCCTCCGGTCCCAGTTTGGTGTCTCTTGCTTCGTGGGAATATTCCTCAATATGAATGGAAGTATAAACATCGTCACGGACCAGTCTCTCGTTCAGAAGGACCGCATCCTCGTAGTTATAACCTTCCCAGGTCATAAAGCCGATCAGCGGGTTCTTACCCAGTGCGATTTCGCCGTGATCGGTAGCAGGACCGTCGGCGATGACATCGCCCTTCTGGACAATCTCGCCCTCACTGACGATGGGTCGCTGATTGATACAGGTTCCCTGGTTGGAACGCTTGAACTTCAGAAGGTGGTAGGTGTCCTTCTTACCGTCCTCGGTCTTGATGACGATCTCATCGGCGGTGACTCTCTCTGCAACACCGGAGTTCTTGGCAATGGTGACAACACCGGAGTCGACTGCCGCCTTATGCTCGATACCGGTAGCCACGATAGGAGCTTCGTTGACCATCAGGGGGACTGCCTGCTTCTGCATGTTGGAGCCCATCAGCGCACGGGCATTATCGTCGTGGTCAAGGAAGGGAATGAAGGAGGTGGCAACCGAGACAACCATACGGGGAGAAACGTCCATATAGTCCGCTTTCTCTGCGTCAACCTCGTGAATCTCACTGCGGTGACGGGAGGCAACCTTACGGTTGACAAACCGGTTATTCTCATCCAAAGGCTCGTTCGCCTGAGCGACAACATAGTTGTCCTCCACATCGGCGGTCATATAAACGACCTCGTCGGTAACCTGACCGGTCTCCTTATTGATCTTCCGGAAGGGGGCTTCGATAAAGCCGTACTCATTGATCCTTGCATAGGATGCAAGGTAGGAAATCAGACCGATGTTCGGTCCCTCAGGGGTCTCGATAGGACACATACGACCGTAATGGGTGTAATGTACGTCTCGAACCTCGAAGGAAGCACGGTCACGGGACAGACCGCCGGGACCCAGCGCAGACAGACGGCGTTTATGGGTCAGTTCTGCCAACGGGTTGTTCTGGTCCATGAACTGGGAAAGCGGAGAAGATCCGAAGAAATCACGGATTGCCGTGGTAATGGGACGGATATTGATCAGATTATCGGGAGTCAGGGAGTCGCTGTCCTGAACGGTCATACGCTCCTTGACGACCTTATCCATACGGGTAAAGCCAATACGAAGCTGGTTCTGGAGAAGTTCGCCTACGCTGCGCAGACGGCGGTTACCCAGATGGTCGATATCATCCACGTTGCCGCAGTCATGGGACAGGCAGATCAGATAGTTGATGGAGGCGAAAATATCCGACTTGGTGATGTGCTTGGGGGACAGTTCGTCAATTCTGTCACGGCATCTGTTCAGTAGGGCTTCCTTATCCTCGGTACCAACCTCTTCAACGATTTCGGTAAGGACTCTCAGGTCTACCTTCTCCTTGATGCCGATCTCGGTCAGATCATAGCCCAGTACCGCCTTCGGATAAACCGAGCCGTTGGAGAACACCTTCAGTTCGCTACCGTCATCCAGACGCAGGTAAACTTCGTTGACGCCGGCACGGTCGATCTCCTCGGCAATAGCGGAGGTTACATAGGTGCCCTCATCATACAGGAACTCGCCGGTGATGGGGCTGATAACCGGTCTTGCCAGCACACGGTCGTTGATTCTGCCGAACAGGCTGACCTTCTTATTGAACTTATAACGTCCGACAGGTGCCAGATCGTACCGCTTGGGATCGAAGAACATATTGTTGATCAGAACCTGAGCAGACTCTACCAGAGGAGGTTCGCCGGGACGGAGCTTGCGATAGATCTCCTTGAGGGCTTCCTCTTCGGGGGAAGTGTTGTTTTTCTGAGCCTCAGACTCCATGCCATCCTTTTCCAGGGTAGCGGTGATCTTGATGTCTTCGCCGAACAGTTCACGGATCTCGCGGTCAGTGGAAACGCCCAGCGCACGGATCAGCACGGTGACGGGAATTTTGCGGTTCTTGTCGATACGGACGCCGAACACCTCATTGGCATCGGTCTCGTATTCCAGCCATGCGCCACGGTAAGGAATGACGGTTGAGGTATAAATCTTCTTGCCGGATTTGTCAATGGCACAATCATAGTACATTCCGGGGGAACGAACGATCTGAGAGACGATAACACGTTCTGCGCCGTTGATGATAAAGGTACCGTTATCGGTCATCAAGGGGAAGTTGCCCACATAGATGTCCTTGACGATGACCTCCTCGGTATTCTTGTTGTAAAGGCGAACCTTTACATGAAGGGGGGCTTCATAGTTGACATCACGGTCCTTGCACTCTTCCTCAGGGTACTTAGGGGTATCGTCCAGCGTGTAGTCAAGAAACTCAATGGAAATATTGCCGGAATAATCGACGATCGGCGATACGTCCTTGAGAACCTCACGAAGTCCTTCGTCCAGAAACCACTGATAGGATTTCTTCTGAACCTCAAGAAGATCGGGCATCTCCAGGATGTCGTCGATCTGCTGGAAGCTCATTCGGGTGGTTTTTCCCAGCTTCACGGGTTTGATCATAAACAATCCTCCGTTTCAAAACAAATAGATCATACCTGATTTGAGCCTTTTGCCCTCTTCGCATCCCCTTCCCTACCCCTGCGGCATTCTGGTTAAAGCCGAATCTTAAGCCGGGACGCCCTGCGGCGAGTGCAAGATCAACCAAATCACGGTATGATCAAAATATATGAAATTCTGACTTTTTGCTCAAAATTGGCGGGAGTTTACCGCAAAAACAGCGAGAAGTCCGAAGATTCTCGTATTTTTTGGCATTCCAACCGATTTTATGCGGTATTTATTATACCACACCGAATTCGGTTTGTCAAGAGTTTTTCGAAAAAAGAATACAAAATTTTATAAAAAAGTTCTGAAAATTTTTTTAAAAAAATTCGAAAAAGGTATTGCAATTTTTGAAAAGATATGGTATGATATTAGGGTATGAAACAGGATCGCCATGTAAGGAGGTGTACACATTGCCGAATATTAAGTCTGCAAAGAAGCGCGTTCGCCTGTCCGCCGACAAGGCTCTGCGCAATCAGATGTTCAAGTCCGCTTACAAGACTGCCATCAGAAAGTACGAGGCTGCCGTTACCGCCGGTAACAAGGAAGCTGCCACCGCTCTCTACACCGCAGTCATTAAGAAGGTAGATCAGGCTGCAGCCAAGGGTGTTATTCACAAGAACACCGCTGCCAGAAAGAAGAGCCGGTTCACACTGATGCTCAACGGTTTGGGTGCCTGAGTCGCCGCTATAAAGATGCGGCAGAGCTATCTGAACGGAATATGCGGTTTGCCGCATTCAGAATCCCCCAAAGAGTTTCTTTGGGGGATTTCCGTTTTCATTCGGTAAACTGCTCTGCCCAACGGTTCACATCCACAGTCCGGTGCATCACAAACAGGCTCCGACTTGTGGGAACTCGTTTCTTTTTCCGACTCTTTTGCGACCGTTCGGGGACAGATTCCGTTGATCCCACGGAATGCCCGGTTGAAGTTCGGACGGCGGAAAAACCGCAGCGATCCGCAATCTCGGGAATCGGGATTGTGACCGTCGTGATACCGGCAAGAAAAAGAAAAAAGATAAAAAAGCGGGTTTCGCCCACAAAAACCATCCGGGATGGCGCACCTCAAAGTGTACCGTCCCGGATGGTTTTCGGTTCTTATTTTTCAGTATGGATGAATTCCCGAACCCTCAGTTCAACGCCGTTTTCCTCGGCAATCCGGCGGCAACGCTCGATTTCGTCCTTGCTGATGGTGGTATCCACCACAGACAGAACCACCTTCGGCACAACCCGTCTCGCAAGGCGTGCAAACTCAATCAGATCGGCGTGAGCCTGTTCGCCGTAGATACTGTGGCAAATCCTCTGATAAGCGACGGGATCGGGGGTATTCAGAGAGATGGACAGCACGTCCACCAGTCCTTCCAGTTCGGGAGTCACATCCCGTCCGGCAATCCGGTTGCCCAGACCGTTGGTATTGATACGAATGGGAAGATCGGTAAATTTTTTCAACTGACGGCAGACCCAGAGAATGTCGTCGATCCGTTCAAAGGGTTCCCCGTAGCCGCAGAAGACGATCTCGGTATACTTTGTCAGATCCCGCTCCCGGATAGAAGTCAGAATCTCCTCCCGGGTCGGCTCCCGCTCCAGCCACAGATCGCCGTAATAGTTATCGGCAGTGGTGCGGACGCAGAACTCGCAGGCATTGGGACAGCGATTGGTCGTATTGACATACAGTCCGCTGCCGGTTTCATAGGTAATGGTCATATTGATCCCTTCTTACTTGATCTTGTTTTTGATCGGATTTCCGTCGCCGTCAATCCGATAAATCCGTTTTGCATTTTCCACCGTCTGCCGGGCAAGCTCCTCAGGATCGACTCCGCGAATCTCCGCCGCCCGTCTCAGCGTGTATTCCACATAATCGGAACGGTTGACCTTTCCCCGCATGGGAACGGGGGAAAGATAGGGACAGTCGGTTTCCACCAGAATCCGATCGTCGGGGACAATTTTCACAACCTCGGCGATTTTGGTGGCATTTTTATAGGTAATCACCCCAGAGAAAGAGAGGTACCAGCCCCGTTTGATCAGTTCCTTCACCATCTCCGCCGATGCGGAGCAGGAGTGAAGGATTCCACAGACCGTGGGATAGGTTCGCAGAATGTCGAAGACATCCCCATGTGCCTCCCTGTCGTGGATGATCACGGGATACCCGGTCCGTGCAGCCAGCTCCATCTGAGCACGGAACCATTCCTTCTGCACCTCTCTTGGAGGATTCTGCTCCCAATAGTAGTCCAGCCCGATCTCGCCGATGGCAACTACCTTCGGGTGAGAAAGCATTTCTTCAATCCGGGGCAAAACAGTGTCCATGTCCCCGTCGTCATAAAGATTTTCAGGATGAATGCCCACGGCGGCATAGAATCCGGGAAAGCGATCGGCAAAGGCAAGCTGAGCGGATGCGGTGGTCAGGTTGACCGACGCTCCGGTGATGGCGCAGATATTGCCGGAAAACAGGTCGGTCAGCAGTTGATCCCGATCCAGTACGTCAAATTTTGAGTCGTCATAATGGGCATGGGTATCGAAGAGCTTCATTTTCAGTTTTTCCCTTCCAATCTGTCAAGTCTGTCCAGAACGGTTTTGAAATAGTCGGGCAGTTCGCTGTCAAAGGACATCTGCTGTCCCGTGATGGGATGGACAAATCCGATGGTCTTGGCGTGAAGGCACTGTCCGCAGACGATTTTATCCACCTGTTTTTCAAACAAAGTCTTTCCGCCGCCATACAGAGGATCACAGAGGACGGGATGCCCCATCGACGACAGATGAACCCTGATCTGATGGGTCCGCCCGGTCTCCAGCACCAGATTCAGATGGGAAAAACCGGGATTTTCCCGATTTGAGGCATATTCCCGGATCACCCGCCAATGAGTCAGGGCGTTTCTGCCGTCCGACACGATTGCCATCTTTTTCCGATCGGTGGGATGCCGACCGATGGGAGCGTCGATGTCGCCATGATCCTCCCGCATTTTACCCACTATCACCGCCTGATAGGAGCGAAGAAAGCTGTGGGTGGAAATCTGCTCGGCGAGTCCCAGATGGGCGGCATCGTTTTTTGCCACGATCAGCAGTCCGCTGGTATCCTTATCAATGCGGTGGACGATGCCCGGACGGATCACCCCGCCGATGCCCGACAGCGAATCTCCGCAGTGCCAGAGCAGAGCGTTGACCAGCGTCCCATCGGGATTGCCGGGAGCGGGATGCACCACCATTCCCTTAGGCTTATTGACCACCAGCAGATCGGCATCCTCATAGACGATGTCCAGGGGAATGTTTTGCGGTTCCACCGTGCCGGGTGCGGGTTCGGGAATCTCCACCTCAACGGTATCTCCCGCACGGAGCTTATAGTTCTTCCCGACCGCCACGCCGCGAACTTGTACACAGCCGTTTTCCAATAATTTTTGTGCGGCGGAGCGGGTACATTCGCACCGCTCCGCCACAAATTGGTCGATTCTTCTGCCGATTTCGGCAGGATCGGGGATATAATTCATGATTTTGTTTCACTTTCGTCGCTTTTTTCACCATCACAGGTACTTTCAGCGGCATTTTCCTGAGTTTTCACCGGTTCCGACGGCTCGGAAAGCTCTGCCGTTTCTGCCGTTTCAAGCGACTCAGCAGACTCGACTGTTTCAGTTGCTTCCATCTGTTCAGACCTATCAGACGTATCTGCCGACTCTGCCTCTGCCGTACCGACCGTTTCCGGCGGCTCTGCTTCGGCAGCAACGCCCTTTTTCTTCTCTCTCGATTCACGGACAGCGTCCAGAATTACTGCCAGCAGGAACAGTCCCGCTCCGATGCAGACAAAGGCATCGGCAATATTGAAGATATAGGTCCAGATCTTGGGAAAGGCGCAGAAATCCACGAAATCAATGACTTCGCCGTAGCCAAGCTGCTCACCGTAGAAGGTGCGGTCGATCATGTTACCCACGCCGCCGCCGGCAATCATGGACAGGGCGGCAGTGTACAGACCGCCGACCTTCTTTGCACGAAAGAGATAGATCAGAATGGCAATGACAGCCACGGGGGACAGAATCATAAACAGCCAACGGCAGTTTCCGAACAATCCCATGGCGGCGGCAGGATTGGTGATATAGGTCAGCCGAAGGACACCGGGAATCAGGGTAATGCTCTCATGAAGCTCCATGTGGGAGGCAACCAGCAGTTTGGTCAACTGGTCAAGCCCGACCACTGCCAGTATCACGCAGACACTGACGATTCCCCTTATAAGCCGAGTATTCTTGCGCATCTCTTGCATACAAATCCTTCTCCGTCGGAAACAGCGTCATCGGTATACATCCAGCAACGGTCACACCGGGTGCCTTCTGCGGTTCTGACCAGCACGGCGATGCCGCTGTCGGTCTCGGTAAAAGCATCAGCAGGAGCCGTTTCCTCAGAAATCTCTGCCTTCGATACGATAAAGAGGGAAGCAAGCTGATCGGCAAAGCTCTTCAGAAGGGTCAGATTCTCGCCCCGGGCATACACGGTAACGTCGGCATCCAGCGATTTTCCGATCTTCTTCTCATTGCGGGCAAGCTCCAGTGCCTTCATAACATCATCACGCAGGGTAAAGATTCCCTCATATTTTGCCTCAATGTCGGCAAAGTTCAGAGCCTCATCATATTCGGGCATCAGGTTCAGCAGAACATTCTCCGTCTCATCGCTGTCCAGATGGGGCATAACCTGCCAGATTTCATCGGCGGTATATGCCAGAATGGGGGCAACCAGACGGGTCATAGCCGACAGAACCAGATACATGGCAGTCTGTGCGCTCCGTCTTGCAGGAGAGTTCTTCCCCTCCACATAGGTACGGTCCTTGCTGATGTCGATGTACAGCTTGGACAGATCATTGGTACAGAAGTTGCCCAGTGCCTGACAGATCAGGTGGAACTCATAGCGGTCATATGCCTCTCTTGCCGACTTCACAAAACCGTTCAGGCGGGAGAGGATCCACTTATCAAGCTCATCAAGTTCGGAAAGGGGTACCCTATCGGTATTGGGATTGAAATCGCTTCCCTTATCCCCCAGGTTGGCAAGCAGGATGCGGGCGGTATTACGGAATTTCCGGTAGGACTCGGAGAGCTGTTTGAAAATCACGTCAGAACAGCGAACATCCATCCGATAGTCAGCGGAGGCAACCCAGAGACGGACAATATCACCGCCGTACTTCTTCACCATATCATCGGGAAGAATGGTATTGCCCTTGGACTTGTGCATTGCCTCGCCCTTACCGTCAACCGTCCAGCCATGGGTCAGCACCTGTTTGTAGGGTGCGCCCTGACCTTTTGCGCCCACTGCGCAAAGCAGAGAGGACTGGAACCATCCACGGTACTGATCTGCGCCCTCCAGATAGAGGTCGGCAGGCCACTTATGACCGGGTTTATCTTCAAGAACGGCGAAATGGGAGGATCCCGAGTCAAACCAGCCATCCAGCGTGTTGGTGTCCTTAGTGAAGGTCTTTCCACCGCAGAAGGGGCAAACATATCCATCGGGCAGAAGTTCCTCGGGATTCTTTTCAAACCAGACGTTGCTTCCCTGCTCTGCAAACAGATCGGACAGCTTTCCGATGGTCTCCTCATTGCAGATGGGCTTGCCGCAGTCTGAACAGTAGAACACGGGAATCGGCAGACCCCAATGACGCTGACGGGAGATACACCAGTCGGCACGGTCACGGATCATCTGAGTGATGCGTTCTCCGCCCCAGGCAGGGAGCCAATCCACGTCTGCGCATGCCTTGATTGCCTCATCCTTGAAGGCATCCACCGAGCAGAACCACTGAGGGGTTGCACGGAAGATAATGGGATTCTTACAACGCCAGCAGTGTGGATACTGGTGGACGATCTCCTCGGAAGCAAACAGGGCACCGGTTTCCTTCATGTCGGCAAGGATCGCCTCGCCCGACTGATCGTAGCGCATTCCGGCAAACTTGCCGGCATCGGCGGTCTGATAGCCTCTATCGTCCACGGGGACAATGACGTCAATGTTATAGCGGCGGGAGGTAACGTAGTCGTCTGCGCCGAATCCGCCGGCAGTATGGACACATCCGGTACCGCTGTCCATGGTCACGTAGTCGGCATTGACCACCAGAGAGGTGCGGTCCAGGAAGGGATGCTGTGCAGTCATATACTCGAAGGTCTTTCCGGGGAAGGTCTTCAGGATGGTATACTCATGAATTCCTGCGGCATTCAGTGCCGACTCGGTCAGTGCCTCTGCCATGATATAATACTCGCCGTTTGCCGATACCACCGCATAGCTCTCATCGGGATGGAGGGCAATCGCCTGGTTACCGGGAAGGGTCCACGCCGTGGTGGTCCAGATCACGAAATAGGTCCTGGACAGGTCGCAGATTTCCGAAAGAATCCCCTTATCATCTGCCACTGCAAATTTGACGTAGATGGAGGTACATTTATCTTCCTGATACTCGATTTCAGCCTCTGCAAGGGCGGTCTCGTCGGTGGGGCACCAGTAAACCGGCTTCATTCCCTTGTAAATGTAGCCCTTCCGGAACATCTCGGCAAAAACCTTGATCTCTCTTGCCTCAAAGGAGGGAGCCATGGTGGTATAGGGATGCTCCCAGTCGCCCAATACGCCCAGCCGCTTGAAGGAGTCCATCTGCAGATTCACATACTTCTTTGCAAACTCCTCGCAGGCTCTGCGGAACTCGGGAATCGACATCTTTTTGCGATCCAGCTTATTCTGCTTGATAATGGCAGACTCAATGGGCATACCGTGGTTGTCCCAACCGGGAGTATAGGGAACCTGGTAGCCGCTCATTATCTTGGAACGGTTGATGAAATCCTTGAGGATCTTGTTCATTGCCGTACCCATATGGATGTTTCCGTTCGAGAAGGGAGGTCCGTCGTGAATCTCAAAGGTGGGTCTTCCCTGACTCTTCTTCAGTGCCAGGTTGTACAGATCAATCTTCTGCCACCGTTTCAGCATTTCGGGTTCCCTTGCGGGAAGATTTGCCCTCATGGGGAATTCTGTCTGAGGGAGGTTCAACGACTGTGTATAGTCCTTTGCCATAGTTGTAATTATCTCCTTTTCACTTTCAGTTTCTGTCCGTTTCTATCCTTATTTTCCTTATTTCATTTTTATATTTCGGTCATTTTTATCCGTTTTTTCCGAATATAATCTCTTCATCCGTGGCAAACTCCGCCGGAACATCGGACAGCACATGAAATTTCATGGTATCGCCGCTGTTGGCTGGCTTCTGCTCGACAGGCTCATCGGACGGAACCGTTTCAAACTCGTCGGGATCGTTGAATTCCTCATCGGATGTCTCCGGTGCAGGATCGGGGTCCAGCTCAGAGACCGGATCGGACTCCGCACGGTGATCATCCTCCGGCAGTCCCGAAATCACCGGTCTGAGAATGACCTCCTCATTGCTCTGCCCGCTGATGGCTGCGTTTGCTCTGGTTACAATGGTTCCCATGGTTCTGCCGATGACCTCTTCTGCATAATCCTCGGTCTCGGACTCAGGTTCCTCTGTATCAGGAGAAAGCGATTCCAAAAACTCGATATGCTGTTGATAGCGGGCAAAAATGTCCGCCTTGAACTCGGCAACCTGCGATCGCATCTGCTTCAGCAGGGCAATCTGATCGGCAACTTCTTTTTTAAATCCGTCCAGTACGGCATCACACTCTTCCCTTGCGGTGCGAAGGATGATTTCCGAACGCTCCTTCGCCTGACGAAGCATCTGTTCGCCGGTGGTCTGTGAGCTTTCCAGCGTATGCCGGATGGATTCTTCATTTTCTTTATAGGTCAAAAGCTCTGCCGAGACGGTGGCATACCTCTTTTCGAGATCGTTATACGCCCGGTACAGTTCTTTGTATTTTTCAACAATAAAATCAATATGCTCATCTACCTCTGCGGTATTATAGCCTTTCATTACCCGCTTGAATATCTTTCCTTCAAGCTCATAAGGCGGTAACATGGATTCACCTCGGATCACCGATAGACGAGAACCGTAAGTCTGACACGTTCTTTACGGGTCGTCTCAAAATCTTTTATTTTGAATTTTCCGCATCCCCGCAGGGAAAGAATATCCCCGGGCGTGCAAATTTTGGCAGGGTCGGATGCCTGCCGGTGGTTGTACATAACTTCTCCCCGCTGAATTGCTGCCTTTGCCTTTTCACGGGACAGACCGCCGAATTCGGCAACGATGCCGTCCAATCTCATGGACGCAACGATTCCGGTCCGCTCCTCATAGATTCTTTGGTAGTCTGCCGCTTTAGCGGGATCCGCCGGCAGTACCTTCACCTTATCCCTGCCTACATAAACAAGGGGCGGCGGGTCGGACAGCAGAAAATCGGAAACTGCAGGCGTCGCAAACAGCACGGCTCCGTCCTGAAGGCACAGAATGTCCCCCAGCGTCTCCCGTTTGATTCCCAGTGCCATCAATGCCCCCAGATAGGAGCGATGGTCCAGATTCACATAACCGCTGATTCTGATTTCAAGTACAGAAAACCAGTCCCGCTCCTCCACACAATCTTCGGGGAGATAATCGGGACGGATCAGCAGCATCCTTCGTTCTGCATCGGCATAACCGCCGTAAAATCCCCAGGAAAGTCCTGCGCCGCTCTGCATGAGCCAGGCATCGGCGAGAACAATCTCCTCGGGAGTCAAAAATGCGGTTCCGACGATCTGACCTGAAGAAGCTCTGTCGGCAAGATCAGCAAGCTTGGCATAGAACAGTTTATCTTGATCCATTCTTTTGAAGTCCCTTTTTGAAATCCGTCATCACAAAATGCTTCTTACAAAGCAACTGTCGGCAGAAAATACATCAGAACCGACAACAGAAGAACCGTCACCAAAAAGGAGATGTCGATGGGAAGCTCGTTTAAGGATTCAAATCTTCCGAGGATCAGCCGAACCGGTGTAATAACCGGCTCGGTTACATAATACAGGAAGGTCGCAAAAGGGCTATCCTCATCCAACGTTATCCAGGACATAACGGCACGCAGCAGCATGCAGATCTGTTCCACCACAAGCAGCAGATAGACCAGAGAGACTATGAGATAAAGAATGATATTCAATCGCTACACCACATTTTCTTTTTGGTCTCTGTCATTAAGACGGTATCAGAACTCGTCAGAGGCGTTTCCGCCGCCATTCTTGCTCTCTTTGAGCTGCTCACCGGTAATCGACACGTTCTTAGGTACAATAATAAAAGTATTGTTGGCTACGGGCTTGATCTCTCCGTCGATGGAATAGGCAACACCGTTCAGGAAGTCCACAATACGTCTTGCGGTATCGGCCTCTGCCGCCTCAAGGTTCAGTACTACCGTGCAACGGTTGAGCAGATGATCGGCGATCTGTCCTACCGATGAGAATGCCTCGGGTCTGACAACCTTCAGTTCCAGTACGGCGGCACCTGCGCCTACATCATTCTGGGGTGCCTTTGCATATGAAGTCGTGTTTCTTGCGCTCTCCTGACGAGCAGTCATTTCAGTCTTTTCCACAATCGGTTCCTCCTTATAGGTTCTTGTTACCGGCTCTGCGGCAGTCTCTGCTTTTTCCTCGGTTTCAGTCTTCTGTTCATCAAACAGATTGTTTAAAAAATCTTTTACGCTCATGATTGGTTCCTCCTACATATTTTCCTGATTTGACTTCTCTGTTTTTGAATAATCCCTTTTCCCGAACAGTGCCGAACCGATCCGCACCAGGGTGGATCCGCACTTCACTGCGGTAACATAGCTGTCCGACATTCCCATGGACAAAATCGGCTGATCCGCCTTTGAAAAGGCTCCCTCTCCGGAAAGTCGGTCAAACTCTTCCTTCGCACGGTTAAAGTAACCCTGCAACCTTTCCTCATCCCCGGTGGCAGGTGGGATCACCATGATCCCGCATACCCGAATATGGGGACAACTTTTGACAAAATCCAACAGGGTCGGCAGTTGATCCACGGAAATGCCTCCCTTGGACGCCTCTCCCGCCAGATTCAGTTCAATCAGCACATCCATCTGTTTCTGATGCTTTGCCGCCTGTTTTTCGATCTCCGTGGCAAGTCCAACCGAGTCCAGCGAGTGGATCAGGCAGACTTTGTCAATGATATATTTGACCTTATTGGTCTGGAGCCGCCCGATGAAATGAATCCGGAGGTTTTCTTTATGAAGATCGTCATATTTGGAAAGCAGTTCCTGAACCCGATTTTCTCCGATGTCGCAAAGCCCCAGATGATCAACGGCATCGTTGATGCGCTCTGCCGGAACGGTTTTGGTAGCGGCAAGCAGGGTCACCTGACGGTCGCCTGCCGCCGAGGCAATCTTTTCCCGGACGGTTCGGAAGGCTTCTTCAAGATGATCAACTGATAATCTTTCCGACATACAGATCCTTCCCCTTTACAATAATCCGATCGTAGCGGCTCAGTGCCGTCTTGCCACTGTCTGACTCAAATTCTGCCAGCGAGAAAACATATCCGTCCCCACTGTATACCGAGCAAATTTCCCGGAACTGAACCACACTGCCGTGCAGAACATAGACACCGGGAATGCCGTCCACGATACGGAGTGCTCCCGCAGGAATCTCGAATCCACTGCAAGTATCATACACCACAGATACCGACTGCATTCTCGTAAAGTCGAAGCCGTCGGGCTGGCGGTCAGAGGTGAACAGTGCGGCAACCCGACCGGTATCCTCATCCACCAGAAGTTGGGACAGGGTCATCTTTACCTCGGTCTTCTGTCTTCCGAAAAGGACGCTGTAACTGTTTCCTTCCGAGAAGGATGCCACCGACTCAGGGTTCAGCTCGCAGATCATGTGCCAGGTATAGCCGCTCACCAGCTTTCCGACAGCATAACTACCTTCGGGAGATACGGCGGGCTGTGCATCAAAAAGACCAAGGCAATCGGCAGCAGTCAGGGAACTGAGGTCTGAAAAGGTCAACAGATTCTCATAGCCGTCCACATTGCAGTAAAAATAGCCGGAGTCTGTGATTTTCACCGCAGAACCGTTGCCGACAGACGCTTCTAGCCCTTCAAGTTCGGTCTGAAACTCTTGGATAGCTCCGGAATAGGAGGTCACTTGTCCCGTCGCAATCCGGGAGATCGCCAGCATGAGTCTCAGTTCCTCCTCCACCTCCGAAAGGGCGGCATATTCGCCCTTGGCAGTCAGCTCTGTAAGTTCTGCCCGAAGAGTGGCGATTCCGGTTTCCACTGCCGTAGTGGAATAGGAGGGTGCCAGGGTCTGCGCACGGGTCAGAACGGCAATTTTTCTTTCAAGCTCGGCAATCTGCTGGTCCGTCCCGTCCGTCTGATCATATACCTTTGCCACAGTCTGTCCGTTGCTGACCTTTTCTCCGTCGGACACCAGATACAGGCACGAACCGTTAGTATTGCTGTATAGCGGCTGTTCATCCTCAAAGGTCAGGAAACCAAAGGTATCCTCCGTCATACTGAGGGTTGTCAGATTGGCATCAATGGCTTCGACGCTTTCATACGCCGAGTCGTAGAATTGGTAGCCGATTTCCAGAATCAACGCCAGTGCAAACAGTGCCAGCAGGAGATAGAGCAGGACACGGGACAAATACCGTTTATCCATTTTCGACTCTCCTTTCAAGGCTCCCGGCGGCACATACCGTTGACATGCAAAGCGTACCGAAACCCATTTGGTCTATTATAGCATATATTTTCATCAAATGAGCGATTTTAACAATAATTTTACAATATTTTTATCCGCATCTTCCCGACAGATATCCAACACATAGGCATCGGGATACCGTTTGAACCAGGTGATCTGCCGTTTGGCATAATTCCGACTGGCTCGTTTGATCCGTTCCACTGCCTCATCAAGAGTGCAGACACCGCAAAGACAGTCGGAAAGCTCCTTATAGCCGATCGCCTGCCCTGCCGTAGTATCAGGGGAAAGATTCAGGGCTTTGACCTCATCCAGAAGTCCCGCCTCCATCATGCGGTCCACCCGTTCGTCAATTCTGCGGTAAAGCACTTCCCTGTCGGAGGCAGTCAGCACGAGAATCCGACAATCGAATCCCGAGGAATGCTGTCTGGAGGCAAGATCCCACCGGGATTTGGGAATTCCGGACAGGCGATAGATTTCCAGCGCACGGATCACCCGTTTGCGGTTGTTTTTATGGATTGCCCCGGCGGAAACCGGGTCCACCTGCATGAGTTCGGCATAGTTTTCTTCATCTGACCGCCCGCCAAGCATCGCCCGAAGCTCCGGACTTTCTCCGGGGGATTCCAGCGTCCGGTCGTAGACAGCACTTTCCAGATACAGTCCGGTTCCGCCGCAGAGAATGGGCAGTTTTCCCCGACTGAGAATATCAGAAATTGCCGCTCTTGCGGCATCGGCATACTGAGCGCAGGAAAAGGGGGTATCGGGGTCCACCAGATCAATCAGGTGATGAGGGATCTCTTCCCGCTCTTCGACGGAGTCCTTGGCAGTACCGATGTCCATTCCCCGATATATCTGCATGGAATCGCAGGACACAATCTCACCGCCGAGGGTTCTTGCAATCTCCATGGCAAGGGAGCTTTTCCCCGATGCGGTGGGTCCCACAACGGCAAGCACGGTATTCGGTTTACGGGGTGCAAAGAACGATCCGTCCATCAGAGCCTCCGATCGGGTATTTTGATTATTTTATCACAATTGCCGCACAATTGCAAGGGTTTTACACAAGTTTCAGAAAACTTTTTTGAAAAATCGCTTCGATTCATCCCATCCCCATGAAGAGCGTCTTGACAAGAGGATTTTTTTCCGATATACTAACCTTGATCATTTTTTTACTTTTCTGCTGTGACGCAATGGGGAAAAATCCCGTGTATATGGGTGAAGGACCTTCAAAAGCATGAAAAAGGAGACAAAACCAATGGAAGATCAGGCAATCGTTGAGCTCTATTTTGCGAGATCGGAATCGGCCATTGACGAGTGCGAGCGCAAATACGGACGCTACTGCTTTGCTGTGGCAGACAGCATCCTCTCAGATTCGGAGGATGCAAGGGAGTGTGTGAACGATCTTTGGCTGAGGGTATGGAACAGCATCCCGCCCCATAGACCCGAAAATCTGAAAACCTTCTGCGGCAAGATTGTCCGCAATCTGGCAATCGACCGATACCGCCTCTCCCGAACCCGTCAGCGTGGCGGCGGCGAATATCCGCTGGCACTGGAGGAGATTGCCGACTGCATTCCCGACCGGACCGGCGAGGTGGAATCTGCCTTTGACGAGAAGGCTCTTTCCGATGCGCTGAACCGCTTTCTTGCCACTCTTCCCGCCGACACCCGGAGAATCTTTCTTAGCCGATACTGGCACCTGAAACCGATAAAAGAGATTTCCGATGAACACGGCTGCGGGGAGAGTCGGGTTAAGATGGTTTTGCTCCGCACCAGAGAGAAATTAAAGAAATTTCTCACCGAGGAAGGAATCGAATTCTGACCGGTTTATCCCATGAACCTATTTTTCACAGAAAGGAAAGACTTATCATGAAACAAGAAGAAAAACTCATGAGGGCACTGACAGAAATAAACGATCAATACATTCAGGAAAGTGAATCAGGTCCCATTCCCATCCGACACACCCGCAAAGGGCACGCCCGGATCATCGCCATTGCCTCTGCCGCCTGCCTCTGCTGTGCGGGAATCATATGCGGCAGTGTCATGCTTCTGTACCGCTCCGAACCCGGCATGACAACCGATGACAGAGTCTTCGCCACCAAAATCGTCGCAAAAGACGACCTTGGCGAAGCGGCATATCTCGTTCCAAAATGGGATGAAATGCGAATCTATCAGCAGTTCCCCGAAACAGCGTTCAACGGACGCACCTACGTTGCATCCGGCTACCGTCAGACGGAGCAGGAAATCTATCGGGACAATGCTCTTGACAAAAGCCTGATTGGCGAAGCCATCGGCAGTGCAGAACTTCAGGGATACGATGTATACACCGAAACAGCATTCACCCATGCGGCGCAGTTGTTCGAGCTTTCGGACATAAGTCCGGACTGTGCCATCGCCGTCCGATTTGAAGGTCAGGAGGAGTTCTACCCCTATCTCTGCCACGAATACCGCCCCGATACCCTGGAAGATTTTGTAAACAGTCTGAATCTGAAAAACACCCTGACGCTGACCGGATCCGCCTACTGCGAATACAAAAAAAGCAACGGCAACTATGCAACCGTTGAATTCGTCGGACTGAATGCCGATGCGGTCTGGGAAATGCTCCTTGACGATCTGTCTGCGGTCAACGAGGCAAGGGACGATTCCGTTCAGACTTATTCCATTATCATGTCCTTCGGCGTCAGCATTCCGAAACTCGCCGTGGAAAATCTTTCGATGAGCGTCACCGAGGATGGCTACCTGATCACCAATCTGCTGGCGACCCGGAAGGTTTTCTATATCGGACCCAACAAGACCCGGGCGTTCGTGGACTACGTCATGAATACGCTGGTCGGTTACGAATGGGTCTATGAGGACGAAATCGCAGAACCTGAAAGCGAAGCAGAGCCGGAACGGACCGTCCGTGCTTTCAATCCGTCCGATCCCGGATAAATCCATCTTATCCATCTTATCCATAGAAATCTATAAAAACGGGGCAGAATAAAAGTCCCGAACGAAAAGCAGAGACAACGATGGGACGAAGTCTCTGCTTTTTGTTGTATGAGCATGAAAATTGCTGAAAGCACGGTATTTTGAGGTTTTTTCATGCTTGTTCTTTTTTTACTTTGTCTTTTTCTTCTTCACGCCAATCCACACGCCCGCCGTTCCTGCGCAAACCACAAGGATAAGGACAATCACGATCACAATCCACCACAGATGCCCGCTATCGGAGGGACTTTCCGAGGCGTCAGAGGAATTTTCCGAACCGCTTGTCATGGGGGCTTTGTTGATCGGCTCTGTCGTCAGTATCTCTGAGGGCAGAACGGGATTTTGTCCGGTGGTATCATCCGACGTATCCGAAGGGATCTGCGGCTCCGACGTGGTGGGAGCCGATTTCGTAGTCTCTGCCCCGGAAGGAAGGGCAGTCACCGGAGGCACCGTTGTATTGGTCGGCGTTTCGGGCGTTGTCGTGGGGGAAATCGTCGGCTTGGTTGTGGTTACCGGTTTGGTGGTAGTGGTAGTGGTCACCGGAGTCGTTACAGGCGGTGGCGTCACCGTCCCGGTAGTATAGCCGTTGGTATAATCGCCCGCCGTCGGAGCGGCACGTTTGACTCCCGGCTTTACCAGCGAAAGGTAATTGGTTCCGTACAGTTCACCGGAAAGATAAATCTGCACCGTCAGGACGTTCACTCCCGGAGAAAGATCAGACGCCGGAACCGTCAGATTTGCCGTCACTCCCTTGGTCTGATTCTGCTCCTTTATAAGGATTCCGTTGAGATAGATTTTCGCCGTTGCATTTCGGCTGACCGTCACCGACAGTTGAACCGGACTGGTCGTGTCGGACAATTGATAATCAAACAGTTCGGAGCCATCGGAAGACAGTTTGCCGGAAAGTCCCAGCGTAATCAAGTCACTGGAAACCAATCCCCTGCCCTCGATATTGGGGTCCCGGTTCAGGAACCGGGCATTCAGCCATTCAATCCGATTCTGAAGGAAGGTTTTAAGCTGATTGCACTCCGCCTCAAAGGATCTGCCGCCGGTGCGCCAGGCAAAATCACTTTCATAGGGGTCGGCGGAGAATTTGGCATATTCCAGCTCTGCCGCCTTCGAAAGATAGGACTGGTAATAGTCGATACTGTCCACCATGTCCGAAAGAGCGTCGGTCAGTTCAAACCATCGCTCCCGCACGAGACTGACGAAATAGGGATCGGCATACAGTTTACGGTACCATTTATTGTTTTCCGCTCTGCTGTCGTTGTACCACTGATCGTACTGTCCGTTTGCCCCTAAGAAGGGGTTTCCCGATGACCAGTCATAATCCCAGCAGGGTCCCAGAACGATCTTGCCCTCGTCGTTTATGTACATATACATGGACTTATAGCCGAACTCCACATTGAGAATCACGGTGTTCAGGATATAGTAGTCCACAAGGGAATCCATATCCACATATTCGCTGTAATGCTTTCCCTTGGAGTTGTAGAAGGTCTCGCTGTAGCATGCCTCTTCAAAGTCATTGAAGAAGGTCTGGATATAACTGAACAGTTCGGGATTGGTCTTGATCGCCTCCATATTGGACACCTTCAGAGGAACCCCATGATTGGTCTGGAAGAAGCTTGCCTCATCCGCATAGCCGTCGTATTCCATGAGATAGCCGGTATAGAGGGGATATTTGGACAGGTCCACATAGTCGGACACCCGGTAGCCCTGATAGGTTTCGGAAGTCAGCCAGGAGAAGTCGGCGGTCAGCTGATCCTCAAAATTAGCCATCCAGGTCTTATCATAACCCTTCTCTTTGGCAACATTTTCGGCAAATTCCTCTGCGGCATCGTCCCAGTCTGTGACCTGATCCTCAAAGAGATCCGGGTCAATCTTCTGGGTCAGGGTGTAGGTACCCATATATTCCCCATTGAAGACCAGATTGACATAAACCGACTTGCAGAAGGTCATGCCCATCTGCCCCGAAAGGTCATAGATCAGTTTATTTCGCAGATTGGTGCGATCCATATAGTTGGCAATCAGGACCCAATGCTTGCTTTTTCCCATGCCAAACAGGTTCGCCTTGCTGTCCAGCTTGATCGTATAGGGAACCTTTCTCGTATGGGTATCCCCTGCCAGCGTGTTCGCCTTGCCGTCGGGATAACCGTTATTCCATGTGGAATTGCCGCGACCCTTGATCTGGATTTCTCCGCCATCTGCAAGGGTGTAGAGATTCTCATAGGCGGCATATTCGTCTGACAGGTCGATGCTCATGGTGGCGTCCACATAGGTCAGTCTGGACCTGACATAGTCCCCGTTTTCCGTATTGATATAGATGGTGGACAGCCCGGTTTCTGCCAGTTGTTCGGCTGTCACGGTCAGGGACGGGTCAAGGGGTTCGATCTGAACCGGCTTCTTTTCCCGCATGAAAAGGGTCATATCGAACTCTCTGCCGCCTGCATCGTCGCACAACGAAATCGCCAGCGTATTCGTTCCCTCTGTCAGATTGTCGTTAAAGTCGTCATCCATCACCAGATCCACATACTGATCCACCCAACGCTCATCGTAAAAGACCGATCTGCCGTTGAGATAAACGGTCATGGTGTTGTCATAGAAAATATTCATGACAAATTCCCGGGTTCTGGCATCGTTCAGATCGTCGATCTGGAAGGTGGTGACCAACAGAATCACATGATAGTCGCCCTCCCAACCCGATCCGTTTCCGGGGTCCACCCGATCTCCGAAGGGACTGGTTCCGCTTTTCCAGTTTGAAGTTGGAGTATAGCCAACCTGCAGCCAGTTCGAGTGATAGCCGGCATACTCCTCCGGAGTCAAAAGGCGGTAGCTCCACTCTGTCACGCCCGACTCAATCAGGGTAACCGTCTCCTCTCCGCCGGCATAACCGACAATACAGAGGGCAGAAAGCAGGAAAAACAGGAGCATCAGCGGCAATATCCACACAATTTTTCGGCTCTTAATCCATTTCTTCATTTCATACTCTCCCTTCAGACCCGTTCACTTCCTTCGTCATGCGTCAAGTATACCATTTTTAAATTCGGTTGTCAAGAGATTATTCAGCAGATTGTACAAAAAAGTTGAAAAATCGCCGCCGACCCCCATTTATGGGAGTGCGGCGGCAGCATTATTTTCGTGGAAGAACCCGGAAGCCCTCGGCGGTGGTCAGAAGCTGTACTTCATCGGGAGAGAGGCAGTCTTCTATCTGCCTGAGATGAGTGACCAGAAGGAACCGGACTCCCTTCCCGCCAAGGTAGCGTAGAATCGGGACAAGTCCGGCGGCTCCCTCCTCATAGGCAGTGGTCTGGAAGGTTTCGTTCAGGAGAAGCAGACTGCGGCTGTCCACCTGATCGACAATTCCTGCCATCTCACGGACCTCCTGCTCGAACCGTCCCGCATCGTTTCCCGGGACAAACTCCTTCTCTCCCTCTGAAAACTGAGTAAACACCCCGGTTTTCAGAGTCAGCCTTGCCGATTTGGCGGGAATCGGCAGTCCAGCCTGTGCAAGTATCCACAGACTGCCGAAGGATCGCAGAAAGACGGTCTTCCCGCTTCCGTTTTTGCCCATCAGAACGGTACCTATGCGATCTGGCGCAAGCTCAAAGCTGTTGGGAAACACCTGATTTCGTCTTCTTTCATCCGAAAGAAGGAGCAGATCGTAAAAATCCCGGACCTCTTCCCCTCCCTCTTCCTGCAGATCGGGACTGCACAGGGGAATGCCCCAGCCGGTCAGGGTCCGGACATAGGACAGGGCAACCTCATAGAAATCCAGTTCCCCGTCCACGGACAAGATCATCCGGAAAATCTGTCCGGCAATGTCCTCAAAGGCAGCGGACAACTCATGATAGGGCTGACTTTGCATCTGGGTATAGACACTGCCCGTTTTCGGCATCAGAATGGCGCATGGGTAGACTTCCTGCCGATCCCGCTTGAACAAGGGCTTTCGCACCTTGCGCTCGGGGTCGGTATAATGCACCTCAGACGGATTGATCAGGCTGCATTGAGTATAGCGTCCGTCCGCCCCGATCTTCAGGCTGAGGTTCAAGGGAGCCGTTACAGAAAGATAGGTGAAGGGAATGCAAAACTCCAGAAGTTCGGCAAATTCGGGATGTTGGGTCAGGCTGCCAACCCGGTCTCTGAACCTTCGTAGCCCTTCGGAGGTCACAGCGTTTCGTATCAGCAATTTGTCCAGTTCCCCAACCGTTACAAGGGTGCGGCGGAGCGTTTCGGCAGAAACCTGAAGAAGAAGCCGGGCATTTTCCGACGCCGTTCCGGTGTTCTGATCCCGTAGACTGTGCCGCCGCTCCCGCTTTTGCCGCTCGAAATCCTGCCTCAGTCCGGACAGATCGTCCAGACAGGCACGAAGATCGGACAGCAGTGCAGGTTTCTTCTGAAACTCTTCCAGTATCTCCCGCCTAAATGCGATGTCGGAACGATTCAGCGCAGGTTCACCCAGAATGCGCAAGAATGCGGCAAGCTTCCCGGGATCCTGACAAAAGGAGGCAAAGGCACGGTCCAGCGAAAGATGGTAGAGGGTGCGCTCCCCCAAGCTGCCGCATTTTTTCTCCCTGCTATACAGCAGGCTGATCTCATTCATGCTCCGACCGACTCCTTTCCATGAGTGCTTCGGCATCCAGACCGTATTTTTTCAGAATGTCCAAGGCATAGGACCCCCGCCCGCTATCGTCCCGGAAGATGCGATAGCTTCGGCGATTGCCGTCCGACACCTCTGCCCGCAGAATCGGGAACCCCTTTCCGCAGACCTCGTGAAAATGGGTGACGAACAGTCCGAACATTTTATCCTCCGACAGACGGCGGGCGACCTCCATGGTTTTGGCGACACCCTTTTCATCATCGGTGCCGCTGAAGGTTTCGTTGAACAGCAGAACGCTGTCCCTGCCCGCCCGTTCCAGCATGGCATTCACCCGCAGAACCTCCTCGTCCAGCCTGCCTACTCCGTCAAAACGCTCATCGGATGGAAAATGGGTCTGAACATCGGTGAAGGGATAAATCTCACCGTCTTCTGCAAAAATGGGGCATCCTCCCAGGAAAAGCAGAAGATTTACCGCCAGAGTGCGCAGATAGGTGGTTTTTCCGCCCCCATTGGCTCCGGTCAGAAAGAAAAAGCGAGTTTCTTCGGTGAAATCCACATCATTGGGAACGATGGAATCGACATTTTTGCAAAGGAGTGTGATGTCATACGCCGAGCGGATGCGAATCCGTCGCTCTTCTGCATTTTTGGGATAGCACACCGGTATTTTCCGCTTAGCTGCCTTCTCCGCCAGCTCGAGTATCTCCAGACAAAAGTCCATCTGGTAAATCAGATCGATCAAAGTCCTGACGTCCAGATTCATAAACGGGTCAAGAATTTCATGAATCTGTGCCAGATCATTCTCAAAGAGGGTACACCATGCCTCGGACAGACACTCATCGGGAAAAAGGGTCAAAGAACCCTTTTTCGGAGGTTCAAGTCCGATCTTCTCTGCCAGTCGGATAAGACGGTCAATGTAAGGCTCTGCCCCATAATCGAGGCTCAGAATTCGTTTATGAGAAAGGGTCAGGACAAAACTCTCGGTCGGGCGGCGCAGGGCATACATCCGATCCAGCGCCTGACGCACTTCCCCACACCGGTCAAAGAGGGGATCGCCGAGCATTTCATCCACCGCCGTCGATTCGCCGGCAAGTCCCTTAAGGCTTTGGCAGGCTGTGAGAAAACGCTCCAGCAGGCAGGTAAACAGGAACAGCTTTTCGGACTCGACCCTGCACTGCCGATAGCGGTCGTAAAGTCCCGCCAGATCGGACAGCACCGATCGGCAGTCGGCAAATCGACGGGCGAAATCCTTTTTTTCAAGGGCTGAGAAGATCGACTGTCTGCGTGCGATCTCAGATCGGTCGCAGGGATAGCGCAGAATGCGGACTGCCCCTTCGGAGAGCAGCTCGGTCAGCCGGACATCGGTAAACACCGATGCTTCCATCGGCTCCCTTTGGGAAATCAAAATCAGGTGCACAGCATCACATCCCTTCGGACTCGTTGGTCAGCATACCCAGAAAATGGGGCAGATTGTATAAGGTAAT
>JBJDZN010000037.1:0-8029 GCA_051868045.1 Eubacteriales bacterium | reverse complement strand
ATACAATAGAAAATAAAGTTTATTTATCAGAAAAATCAGAAAAAAAGCTGTACTTAAATCGGGAGGACAAAATTATGTCACTGGAAACAATGGATATCGAGCTTGATTGCTCCACAAAGATTAAGGTTATCGGCGTAGGCGGCGGCGGAAATAACGCTGTAAACCGTATGATCGACGGAGGCGTGTCCGATGTGGAGTTTATCGCCGTCAATACCGACCGTGCCGCACTTGTAAAGTCGAAGGCGCAGACCAAGGTTGTCATCGGTGCAAGACTGACCAAGGGACAGGGTGCAGGTTCCAATCCCGAGGTTGGCGAAGCTGCCGCTGAGGAAAGCATTGAGGAGATTACCAACGCCATCAAGGGTGCCGACATGGTGTTCATCACTGCCGGCATGGGCGGCGGAACCGGAACCGGTGCCGCTCCTGTTGTTGCAAAGATTGCCAAGGAGCTTGGCGTACTTACCGTAGCGGTTGTTACGAAGCCCTTCAAGTTTGAGAGAGAGAAGAGAATGGCACAGGCTGAGGCAGGAATTTCCGAGCTGAGCAGCAATGTGGATGCCATCATCGTTATTCCCAACGAGCGTCTGAAGCAGCTCTCTTCCACCCGTATCACCGTTCTGAACGCATTCAGCGAGGCAGATAACATCCTTAAGCACGGCGTTCAGTCCATCTCCGACCTTGTAACCAAGGACGGACTGATCAATCTGGACTTTGCCGATGTCAAGTCGGTTATGAAGGACGCAGGCTATGCTCATATGGGCGTCGGTGCCGCTCAGGGTAAGGACAAGGCTGAGGTTGCCGCTAAGATGGCAATTTCCAGTCCCCTGCTTGAGACTTCCATCTCCGGTGCAAGAGGTATTCTGGTCAACTTCACCTGCCCCAGCGATTTCGCACTGGACGAGCTTGATGTAGCAGCCGATCTGATCACCAACGAGGCTCATCCCGATGCCAGAGTCATCATCGGTTATGTGGTTGATGACAGCCTGGATGATGAGGTTCGTGTGACCGTTATCGCTACCGGATTTGCCAAGGAGGAGCCTGCGGTTGAAGCACCCGCTCCCGTTACGACGATTTCGAAGCCGAAGATTGACGATCTCGCTCAGACTGAAGAGACTAAGAAGTCTTCCGACTACGACACGCTCTTCGATATTTTCAGTAAGAAGTAATATTGCCTTTTTGAAAAAATGCGCAGGAAATGAGGGGTGTCGCATCTCAGTATGCGACGCCCCTGAAATTTGCCCTGCAAAACGGTGTTATTTCATCAGGAGAAAACAAGCGATGATAAAAAGATTTGCGGCGTATTATAAGCCTCATATGGGGATTTTTCTGGCGGATCTGTTTGCAGCCTTCCTGCTGGCGGTGGCGGACCTGTTTTATCCCATGATCACCCGCAGTATGATCAACGAGTATATCCCCGACAAAAATCTGAGAATGCTGATCATCTGGTCTTCGGTTGCGGTGGGGCTTTATATCATCAAGATCGGACTGAACTATTTTGTTAACTGCTACGGTCATATCATGGGTGTTCATATGCAGGCAGATATGCGCCGGGAGGTGTTCCATCACCTGCAGGAAATGCCCCTTTCCTATTTTGACAACAATAAAACGGGAACCATCATGTCCCGCATTATCAATGATCTTTTTGACATCTCCGAACTTGCCCATCACGGACCGGAGGATTTGTTCCTGTCGGGGGTTCTGCTCATCGGATCTTTTATTCTGATGGCGAGGATCAATATCTGGCTGACACTGATTGTATTTGTCTCGATTCCCATATTTGTGACCTATTCCATGAAGCGCAGAATCAAGATGAACCGTGTGTTCAAGGAAACCAAGGTGGAGGTTGGCGAGGTCAATGCGGTATTGGAAAATGCCATCGGGGGTATCCGTGTGTCAAAGGCATACACCAATAAAGAATATGAGTGTGTGCGCTTTGAGAATACCAATAATCGGTTTGTTGATGTTAAATCGAAATCCTATAAGGTGATGGGCGAATTTACGGCAATCACGTCGTTTATGACCGATTTTCTCAATCTGACGGTTATGGTCAGCGGCGGATTGTTCGTCTATCAGGGATGGATTGCAGTGGGCGATTTTGCCGCCTTCATCATTTTTGTCAATGTGTTCATGAATCCCATCCGGAAGCTGATCTCCTTCGTGGAGCAGTATGAGAACGGTATGACCGGATTTGTGCGGTTTTGCGAGATTATGGACGAGCCCGTGGAGAAGGAGGATGCTCATGCCATCATCGTGGGCGATCTGAAAGGAGACATTCGGTTTGACAACGTCAGCTTCAGTTATAGCGAGAGCCGCCCGGTGCTTGCCAATCTGAATCTGTTCATCCCACAGGGAAAGCGGGTTGCATTGGTGGGACCCTCGGGATCGGGAAAAACCACCATTTGCAATATCCTGCCCAGATTCTATGAAATTGACTCGGGTAAGGTAACCATTGACGGCATCGACATCACCAAGATGACACTGGAATCCCTGAGACGCAACATCGGTATCGTCGCCCAGGACGTTTTCCTGTTCACCGGAACCATCTATGAGAATATCGCCTACGGTAAGCCGGATGCAACTCAGGAAGAAGTTGAGAAGGCGGCTGAACGAGCCAATATTCATGAATTTATCGCCTCATTGCCTGACGGTTACCAGACCTATATCGGCGAGAAGGGCGTGAAACTGTCCGGCGGTCAGAAGCAGAGAATTTCCATTGCCAGGGCATTCCTGAAAAATCCGCCCATCCTGATTCTGGATGAGGCGACCTCCGCACTGGATAACACCACAGAACAGGCAATTCAGAGATCGCTGGAGGCTTTGTGTACCGGAAGAACCACACTGGTGGTTGCTCACCGCCTGTCCACCATTCGGAATGCAGACGAGATTATCGTTATTGACGATGAGGGCATTAAGGAGCAGGGAAGTCATGCACAGCTCATGAAGAAAAACGGCATCTACGCTGAGTTGTACCGTGCCCAATTTGCCGAAAAAGGCTGACTATGTGACAAATGATAAAGAAAATCAGAGCCGATCTCACGGAAAACCGTGGGATCGGCTCTGATTTTCAGACTGCCGAAAAATCAAACCTCTGGTGGGCTTTTTCGACAGCCCGTATTATGTCATATCCGACCGTCTTACTGATTCAGTACCTCAATCAGGGTATTCACACCTTCGTCGATCTCGTCCATGGTAATCGTCAGAGAGGGCAGAAGTCTGACCACGTCTGACCCGGCGGACAGAACCAGCAATCCCTTTTTGGCAGCCTCAAGCACTACCTGGTGTGGATCGCCGTCAATGACGAATCCGATCATAAGACCCATTCCCCGGACTGCCTTCACCGATTTCGGATGAGCATTCATGACCTTGTTACGGATATATTCGCCTTTTTTGGCAACCTCCGACAGAAATACGGGTGTCAGACGGTTCATCACCTCAATGGCACCTGCACAGACCACCGGATTTCCGCCGAAAGTGGAACCGTGCATTCCTGCTTTCAGAGTGTCACGGCATTTTTCACCGCACAGAAAGGCACCGATGGGCAGACCGCCGCCCAATCCTTTGGCAAGGGTCAGGACGTCGGGCGTAACCCCGTAGCTCTGATAGGCGAACAGCGTACCGGTTCGTCCGATTCCGCACTGAACCTCATCAAAGACTAAGAGAATGTCCTGCTCGTTGCAGAACGTCCGAAGCTCCTTCAGAAAGTCAGGGTCCATGGGACGCACGCCGCTTTCTCCCTGAATCGGTTCTACCAGAATTCCGCAGACCGTTCCGTCACAGGCTGACCGGATGGCATCCATATTGGGATCGGCATAGCTCACCTTGTCCAGGAAAGGACCGAACCACTGATGGAATTTGTCCTGACCGGTGGCGGTCAGGGTTGCGATGGTGCGCCCGTGGAAGGAGTTGGTCAGCGAGAGGATGGTCGCCCGTCCGTCGCCGTACTTGTCGAAGGAATACTTGCGGCAGACCTTCATGGCTCCCTCGTTCGCCTCGGCTCCCGAGTTTCCGAAGAAGACATTGGACAGTCCGCTTGCCTCCACCAGCATTTTCGAAAGGATGGCGGCAGGCTGATTGTAATAATAGTTGGAACAGTGCTGAATCTTGCCAAGCTGTGCCGTAACGGCGGAAATCCATCCCTCGTCGCAGATACCCAGCGAGTTTACACCGATTCCGCTGGTGAAATCTATGTACTTTTTTCCGTCGGCATCGTACCATGTGGCGTTTTTTCCATGATCCACTGCAACCGGAACCCTGCCGTAGGTTTGCATGGTGAACTTTGATTCCAAAGCCCTCGTTTCTTCTGAGTTCATAATGCCTCCATCCCGCTTAAGAGCGGTAATCGCCGTTGATGCGGACGTACTCGTAGGTCAGATCGCATCCCCATGCGGTGGCAGATGCCTCGCCGCAGTTCATGTTGATGTCGATGTATACAGTGGATTTTGTCAGAACCTCTTTGGCAAATTCCTCTGAAAAGGGGATGCCCCGTCCGTTTTTGCATACGGGGAAGGAACCCACTTCCGAGCGGAAGGACACGTCCACCCGATCGGGATCGAAATCCACGCCGGAATAGCCCAGCGCACAGAGAATACGTCCCCAGTTGGCATCGGCGCCGAACATTGCCGCCTTTACCAGAGAAGAGCGGATAACCGATTTTGCCAGTATTTTGGCACCATCCTTGTCGGAGAAGCCCGAAACCGTGCATTCCAGTAACCGGGAGGCTCCTTCGCCGTCTGCGGCAATTGCCATGGAAAGATCCCGGCAGAGGGTGAACAGTGCCTTTGTGAACAGAGTGTAATCCTCATTTTCGGTGGTGATCTCGGTATTGCCCGCAAGACCGGATGCCATAATCGTAACCGTGTCATTGGTGGAGGTGTCACGGTCTACACTGACCATGTTGAAGGTGTCCGAGATGCAGGTTCTCAGAGCGTTTTTCAGCATTTCGGGAGAAATCGCCGCATCAGTGGTCAGGAAGCAGAGCATGGTTGCCATGTTGGGCTCGATCATGCCCGAACCCTTGCAGATTCCGCCCATATGACAGAGCTTTCCGTCAAGTTCAAACTCGTAAGCGAATTCCTTCTTCTTGGTGTCGGTGGTCATGATTGCCGTGGCGGCATGATCGGATGCCGCAACATCCGACGAAAGGGAGGCGATCAGGGAATCCATGCCGGACAGGATTGGCTCGATGGGCAGGGGAACGCCGATGACACCGGTGGAGCCGACAATCACGTCCCCGGCAGAGATGCCCAGTTTGGATGCCAGGGTCTCGCAGGTCAGATTTGCCTTGTCATATCCGTCTGAGTTGCAGGTGTTGGCATTGCCCGAATTGGCAATGACCGCCTGAGCATATCCATCGGAGAGATGGGCGCGGGTAACCCCGACAGGGGCGGCAAAGACCTTGTTGGTGGTAAAGACGCCGGCGGCGGGGCAACGCTTCTCGGCAACGATCAGTGCAAGATCGTTTTTGGATGCGTTTTTACGGATTCCGCAGTGAATTCCTGCGGCACGAAATCCTTTTGCGGCACAAATGCCGCCGTCTATGGATGTGAGTTTCATAATGATTACTTACCTTTCTGATTGGCTCTGATGAGCCGATACGATCGTTCAGAATGCAGGGGGAACGTTGTCAATTCCCGCATCTTCGGGCAGCCCCATGCAAAGATTCATGTTCTGGATCGCCTGTCCTGCCGCACCCTTGAACATATTGTCGATGACGGAAGAAAGAATCAGTGTGCCTGTGTGGGCATCGAAATGCAGGGAAATGTCGCAGTAGTTGGACATCCGGACATTCTTGATGTTGGAATAGCATCCGACAGGCATGACACGGACGAATTTTTCATTTTTGTAGAAGTCGCTGTATGTCTTAACAACGGTGTCAAAATCAGCGATTGCCTTGCAGTAGATGGTGGACTCGATTCCCCGGTTGACGGGCAGCAGATGGGGAACAAAGACCACTTTGACGGACTCGCCTGCAAGAGCGGACAAAGTCTGCTCAATCTCAGGGGTGTGTCGGTGAATGCCTGCCTTGTAGGCGGCAAAGGCTTCGTTGGTATCGGGATAGTGGGTTCCCTGGGTCAGTCCGCGACCTGCCCCGGTGACGCCCGACTTGGAGTCGATGATGATTCCGTCCCGCTCAATCAGTCCGGCTTTCAGGGCAGGAGCCAGTGCCAGCGAAATGGAAGTGGGGTAACAGCCGGGATTGGCAATGACTTTGGTGGATTCTTTTATCTCAGAACGGTGCAGTTCGGGAATGCAGTAGACGGCATCCTCGTGCAGTTCGGGGTAAGCGAAGGATTTCTGATACCATTTCTGATATTCTGCCTCATCGTGCAGTCTGAAATCGGCACCCAGGTCAATCAGCAGGGAACCGACTTCACCGCATTTTTGGGCAAGCGGCTCGGACAGACCGTGGGGCAGAGCGGCAAAAACCACATCACATTTGGAAACCAATTCGTCAGCACCTTCAAGGGGCAGATCGCAGATTCCCGACAGATTGGGATAGATTTCCGACATTCTTTTTCCCTCAAAAGAGACGGAGGACAGAGCGGTAATCTCTGCATAGGGATGGTTTATCAGCAGTCGGACAAGCTCGGCTCCCGCATATCCGGTTGCGCCGATGATTCCGACCTTGATTTTTTCATTCTTTTGACTCATTTTTATTCTCCAGAACAGGATTTTTCGATTGGGACTCCCCTATTATACTCCCTTTTTTTCAAAATTGCAAGGGATAATACGAATATTTATTCACAAAATTATGTATAAACATTCATCCGACTTTTGTTGAAACAGCCAAAATCCCGTCTATGATGTGAAACATCATAGACGAGAGTCTGAATAATCGGATCAGTTGACTGTGATTTGAGCGACGCCGGTGCGAATGGCGGCATTCTTTACCGCTTCGGCAATGGTCTTGCAGACACGGGGATCAAAGGGATCGGGGAGAACATAGTCGACGGACAGTTCTTCGTCGCTGACCAGTGCGGCAAGTGCCTTTGCGGCGGCGATTTTCATTTCTTCGTTGATGTCCTTGGCACGGCAGTCCAGCGCACCGCGGAAGACGCCGGGGAATGCCAGCAGATTGTTGATCTGGTTGGGGAAGTCCGATCTGCCGGTTCCCACGACCAATGCCCCGGCAGCTTTTGCCTCATCGGGCATGATTTCGGGAACGGGATTCGCCATGGCAAAAATGATGGGGTCCTTCGCCATGGTGCGAACCATTGCCTGAGTCAGCAGTCCGGGACGGGAAACGCCCAGGAAGAAGTCGGCGTTTTTGATGACCGTCT
Source organism: Eubacteriales bacterium (assembly GCA_051868045.1). GTDB lineage: Bacteria > Bacillota > Clostridia > Oscillospirales > CAG-272 > CAKSQF01. The sequence goes on along the minus strand of JBJDZN010000037.1, from coordinate 749 downwards.
CCAGATTTCCGGTTTCTCCGTTGGGATTGGAAATCTCGGCGAGTCTTCCGTGTTCCTCATTGCAGATGGAATCGGGATCGTCCTTGCAGATGGCACCGTTTTTGTCCACGAAGATCAGATTCTTCGCACCGAATGCCAGAAACAGACGACCGATGGCATTTCCGGCGGCACCGGCACCGTTGATGACGATCTTGATGTCCTCGATTCGCTTACCTGCCAGCTTCAGCGAGTTGATCAAAGCGGCAGTGGCGATGATGGCGGTGCCGTGCTGATCGTCGTGGAAGATCGGGATGTCCGAAACTTCCTTGAGTTTGCGTTCGATTTCAAAGCATCTGGGGGCGGAAATGTCCTCCAGATTGACGCCGCCGAAGGAACCCAGAAGCAGGGAAACGGTGCGGACAAACTCGTCCACATCCTTGGTACGCACGCACAGAGGGATGGCATCCACGCCGCCGAACTGACGGAACAGCAGGGCCTTGCCCTCCATAACGGGCATACCTGCCTCAGGACCGATGTCGCCAAGACCCAGAACCGCCGAACCGTCGGTAATGACGGCAACGGTGTTCCATCTTCGGGTCAGCTCAAAGGATTTGGAGGGGTCTTTCTGAATCACCAGACAAGGCTCCGCTACGCCGGGCGTATATGCAAGGGAAAGATCCTCCCGGTTTTCGACCTTTACGGTGGGGGTTATTTCTATTTTACCCTTCCAGCTGTAGTGTCTGGAAAGGGCTTCTTCTTTCACATTCATG
>JBJDZN010000036.1:0-8067 GCA_051868045.1 Eubacteriales bacterium | reverse complement strand
CTGCACCCACGTCGGTTTTGCCGTCAGCTACCGTTCCCACGCTTTCATAGCTGTCGCTGTTTACGACAATAATGGGGGTGATAAGATCATATCCCGCTTTTTTCAGTCCATCCATGTCAAAGTCAATGAGAAGATCCCCCGCCTTGACCGCATCACCGTTTTTGCAGTAAGCCTTGAAGAACTTACCGCCAAGCTCCACAGTATCCCTGCCGATGTGCATCAGAAGCTCGACACCGTCCTTTCCCTTCAGGGCGATGGCGTGAAGCGTGTCAAACAGATTGTCCACCGTACCGTCGACAGGGGCATACAGATGTCCCTCGTATGGCTCAATGGCACAACCCTTGCCCAGGACTCCGGAGGCAAAGGTAGCGTCGGCTACCGACGACAGGGGAAGGACTTTGCCGTTCATCGGGCTGAGAACGGTTGTTGTCTCTGCAACCTCAGCAGGGGCAGATGCCTTAACTTCTTCCTTTTTCGATTTGTCGTGCTTGGATTTGCCATGCTTGGGGGATTTATCCCGACAGAAGAAAAGCGTCAATATGAAGGACAGGAGCATTACGATGAAAAGAGTAATCAGTCCGTTGATCAGGGTTCGGTAGCGGTCCCCACCGCTCATGGAGATCAGGGTGAACAGGGACGGAGTACCGTCCCTGGCGTAAACCACCACGCCGGTCAGTCCGGCATACAGTCCGCCCATTCCGGCGGCGATGCAGGCGGCAATCAAAGGCTTTTTCAATTTGATGGTGACGCCGTACATTGCCGGTTCGGTTACGCCAGCAATCAATGCCGAAACGCTTGCTCCCGTTGCAATCTGCTTCATGCTCCTGTCCTTGGTTTTGATAGCAACAGCAAGGGAGGCACCGCCCTGCGCCAGATTGGAACAGAACAAGGCGGGGGACAAAATCGGATCATATCCCATGCCGGCAAGGCTCATGGTGCATAGCGGAATCAGAGCATGGTGCATACCTGTCAGGACAATGAAGGGCATCAGAGCAGCAAGGAGAAGGAGGGTCAGCCATCCGACCCGACTGTACAGGAAATGGACCCCCTCTGCAAGGTAATTGCCGAGGATCGCACCGATGGGACCGATGACGATCAGTGCAAGCGGTGTGGTGAGCAGAATGACGATCAGGGGCTTCAGAAAGATCTTCACTATGTTGGGCGAAATCCGATCGGCAAAGATTTCGATATATTTCATGATGGGAACAATCAGCAAAACGGGAAGGACCGATGAGGGATAGTTAGCCGAAATCACCGGGATTCCGAAGAAGGTCGTGTCGCCGTTTGAAAACAATGCGGTCAGGTTTGGATGAAGGAGGATTCCCGCTATGAGCATGGCAAGAATCTGGGAACTGCCCTGCCTTTTTGCAATCGTGTATGCCAGCATAATGGGGAGAAAACAGAAGATGGCATCTCCGGCAATATCCAGAATCCGATAAGTGGATGAGGTGTCGGAAATCAGTTTGAAGGTTGTCATCAGAGTCAGAAGAACCTTGACCATACCACCGCCCAGCATGGCAGGAAGAAGCGGGGTCATGGATCCGGCAATATAGCCTAACAGTCTGGAAATGGGTCCGCCCTTTTTCTTGTCAGAATCCTTTGCATCCGTCCCAGAGATCCCCTCGGTGTGAATGCCTGCAGATTGGATTTCAGCAAATACACGCCGGACTTCCTTTCCGATGATTACCTGATACTGCCCGCCCTGCCGGATGACTTTGAGGACACCGTCGATCTCCTCGACAGCCTTGTCATCTGCTGAAGCCTCATTTTCTAAAATCAGCCGAAGACGGGTCATGCAGTGGGTGACGGTACGGATATTGTCCCTACCGCCTACCTTTTCGATGATTTCTTCGGCTGTTTTTCTGTAATTCATATAAAACCCTCATGCGCCGCCCCTGCGGCTGTGACTGTTGTTTGTAACAGAACGGATTTTCCATCCCCCGGTTCTGTTTTTATGACGGAATCGGAAAGGAATATCTATCCTGTTTGCCCCTTTTGCTCCAGTATGAGCAGGGCTTTGGCGGATTATACACATCATTCCGACTGCCAATCGGAAGATGAAAAGCGCAAAAAACGAAGTCTTTTTGCCAAGGCTTGGCAAAAAAGACTTCGTTTTATCATCAATAGGTGTTGAAAGCGGCAATGAAGATCAGATTTCGGGATCATTCCGAATACCGCCCGGTCGTCTGAATCTCTCCTGACAGAGACGTTTGTTTTCTCCCGCCTCATAGGCTCCCTTGTAGTCGCCCATGGTTTTGCAGACCTCCTCCAGATCAGAATAAATCAGGAAGCGGAAAATCAGCGAAGCCGATTCGTCCTCAAAACGGTCGATCAGCTCATGCAAAAGGGCAACAGCCCGTTCGTAGTTGCCGGCAGACAGGGACAACTTGGCATTGATATGGGTTCGATAAAGAGGATTTTTCAGACCGGTGACATCGTAGACCTGTGCAGCAATCTCGTATTTGTAGCTCTCTGTAATCCGAAGAAGATTGAAATAAAGGGACAGCTCATAGGTATCACGGAAGGATTCACCGGCAACGGAAGGAATGTTCAGCGAGGAAATCCCATCCGGAACTGCATCCATTATGGCAAGATAGATCGCCGCCTGCTGGCTGATTTCTTCGTGGGGATAGACCGTTCGGGTGGCAAACACTTCTGCCAGACTGAACGCCCTTCTGGCACCTTCGGGGTTTCCCTTTTGGTACTGACCGATTCCGATGTGCAGATAGCAGTCCGCCATGATCAGGGCAAGCTCGTCATCAAAATCGGTCAGGGCTTTGCAGGCATCCAGACATTTCTGGTAATTCTGATCCAGATAGTGCTTACGGATAACGCTCATGCTTTTCATTTTCCGATAGGGAAGGAGATTGTCATCCTCATCGAGAAAGTAACCGACAGGAACCTCCAGCATTTTTGCCAGATAGCGGATGGTAGCAACCGAAGGGTTGGCACTGTCGGATTCAATCTGTGACAGCATGTTGCGGGTCATGTAGGAGCCGCACAGGGCGGTCTGCGTCAGTCTGCGCTCCTTTCTCAGCATCCGGACCTTTTGACCGAGCGTCATGACTTCTCCTTCTGAAAGAGCGATTTTCCGGTAGAGTCGATTCCCACGAAAAGAGGGAAGTCTTCGATGACCATTCTCTTGACCGACTCACAGCCAAGCTCTTCAAAGGCAATGACTTCTACCGATTTGATGCAGGATGCCGCCAGCGCACCGGCACCGCCGATGGCACACAGATAGATTCCCCCATTCCTTACCAGTGCATCATAGACGCCCTGATTCCGGTCCCCCTTGCCGATCATGCCCACAAGCCCCAGATCCAGCAGTCCGGGTGCATATGGGTCCATGCGGGATGAGGTGGTGGGACCGCAGGAACCGACCGCCATGCCGTTTTTGGCGGGAGTAGGACCGGCGTAGTAAATGACGGCATCCTTTATGTCAAAGGGAAGAGGCTTCCCTTGATCCAGCAGGGCAAAAAAACGTTTATGTGCGGCATCCCGTGCGGTGTAGATGGTGCCGGACAGCAGAATTTCGTCCCCAGCCCGAAGGGTTTTGGCGGCAGACCGCAGTTCTGTAACCTTGATTTTCTTCATAATGTTGTCCTTCCTGTGTGATCGAATTGTGATAGTAAATGTATTTTACCATATTACAAGGGATTTTGCAAGAGGTTTTATAAAATTCCGTGCAGAAATTTTCCGGATTTGGGAAAAAAGATTGACAATCGGCAATTTGTGTGGTAAAATGATCCTATCTTAGAACAAAAAGTTTTGGGGAGGTCTTCGACTATGAAAAAAGAGAAGAGAAGTGACATCGTTGCCAGGGCAGACGACGCCTTCGGCAGTTCAAACTATGCGGAATTTGTGGTAGAAAAGAAGGTGGAGGGCAGTTATAAGACCCATCGTCTGCTCATGATTCTTGCCTATGTGGCTGTGATCGGCGTGCTGGTGGGGCTGTTTATCAAGATCAACGTCTTTTTGGTTGCCCTTGCACCGATTATCGGATGGATTTTGATTTTCTTTACATGGCCTTTCGTTTCCATTGAGTATAAATATACCGTCGACAACTCCATGTTTAACGGGTACACCGTGTACGGCGGTAAGCGGGAAGTGCCTATGTTTTCCTGCAAGGTCAGGGATTTTACCCTGATTGCTCCTGATAATGATAAGTACAGCACTGAAAAGGAAGCCTTTACGGATGCAAAGACGGTGTCCCTTCTTCCCACTGAAGGCTGCCCGGATCAGTATTTTGCTCTTTATTCTTCAGAGACGGGCGAGAAGAGCATTGTCTATTTCCGTGCTACCGGTCAGGCACTCAAGGCGTTCAAATACTACAACAGTGCCGCAACCGTCGTAACCGAGGTGTCCAGGTAAATCTTATCAATTTACCGTAATTTCGATATTTTCAGAATAGGAGACAGTGTGATGAAAAAAATCCGGACAAGATTAGTTAGTTGTTTGACTCTTGCCGCCCTTTTGATCCAATTGTTTGCTTGCGGATCAGGAAGCAAAAATCAGACAGAGGGACTGACGTCGGATAGCGATTCTTCCCAATCCCCTGCGACAACGGATATCGAACCGAATGAGGAGATGATGACTTTGGAGCAGCTTCAGGAAAAATACAATCTTGCCGTCAATAAGGCACCGTATCAGGCAAAGACACTTTATCTCGTCACCGAACCTGCTGATTTCAGCGACAAGTTGTCCCTTGCCTGTCTGGAGGGCATTGTCGCCGGAAAAACAGATGAACAGATCATGATTTCCACCGGGTCCCTCGCCCTCTATCGATCGATTCTGACGAATGATTTTGGGGTAAAGTTTCTGAGCCGGGTGGATAAGCTTGCCTGCAATACATGGAATCTGGTCAGCCATTATCAGGATCTGATTACCGGTTATATTCTGTGTGATGACTCATCCGACCGTGAGTCGGTGTCGGTTGCCATCTCTTTGGCAGGATTGCTTGATGCTGTTGTTGTAACCGCAGATCACGAAGAAACGGCAAAGGAGGCGGGACTTACCTGCGTTCTGGATGTCCGTGGCAAGACCGATAGCTGGCTTCGTTCCAGCGAATATTTTGCGCAACTGAATACTAAGCTTGCCTTCGAACAGCCTTCTTCAATGGCACCGAAGCTGGTGGATTATTCTGTTATGTCCAAATCCTATTTTTCATTTTATAACGGGACCAATTCTTCCGAACATGCCGCAAAATATGAATTTTTGGATGATAATGCCGTCGTTTTCGGATATAACAATACTCTCGGTGAATATGACACCGTAAACAGCTTCTCTGCGAAAAACATCTGCATGGTTCCTTCCGATCATGCCTACAATCTGTCTACCCTCAGTGGCTTCTGCCTGGATAGTATTCAGCAAAACCGCAAGGAAAGCGAGGAAGAAACCCCTGAACAGGTGCATACGGTCTGTCTGATTATGTCGGACGGCGATAATATGCAGTGGTTGACCAATGACTTCCTGTCCTCGGAAAAATGGTTCGCTTCCAAGGTCAGAGGTGATTTTCCCTTGGGTTGGGGTGTACCTGCGACGGCAATTGATGTTACCGCACCTATTTTGTCTTATCTGTATCAGAATCAGACCGAAAACGATGAGTTCATCATGCAGCTCAGCGGTATCGGGTATACTTTTCCCTCCAAATGGTCGTCATCCGCACGTACGGAGATGGCGGCGCAGCTTTCCGAGTACATGATCCGCTCGGATCTGAAATATGCCGAGATTCTGGACGATGGCGGCTTTTCGACAAGATATCTTTCTGCCTTCACAAAGCAGGATGGAATTGAGGGGCTGTTCTATATTGATTACGGCAACTATGCAAATTATGGCGGGAAAATTCTGTGGTCTAACGGAAAGCCTGTCGTGTCTGCCCGTTACAGACTGTGGGGCGGAGTAAGCGATGGTTCGATCGAATATATTTCAAATCAGATCAATGCCGCATCTACCGATCCGAAATCTGCCGATGCCTATTCATTCATCATCGTACACGCCTGGTCAGGTGACAACGGTAAGGGAACGATTGTCGGAGACGGCAATACCATGAATGGCATTCAGAAATTGATTGAATCCTTTGATTCGGATGTGCAGGTCGTAACGCCTACTGAATTCATGAATCGGATTATCGAAAATCTGGGTGAATAAATGCCGTTTATAATGAGTCGGGCGTCAAGGTATACTCCTATTCCTATGACGCATGGGGAAATGTGCTCATCACCCGGAACAGCGCAACGGGAACCAACGGCTATGCGGTTTACAACCCCTTCCTCTACCGTGGATATTACTACGATACCGAGTTGGGGCTGTACTACCTGAACAGCCGGTACTACGACCCCAATACAGGCAGATTCATCAATGCGGATGGACAGCTCAACGGCGGTCTGCTGGGGTATAACCTGTTCGCCTATTGCGAAAATAATCCGGTTAATTACTATGATCCAACTGGTAATATGGCTACCGAGGCGGCAATTACTTTAACAAACTGGTGGAATCCTTTCGGTTGGATTGCTGCTGCGATTTTAGTTGTTGAGGTAGTAGTTATTGTTGTTGCCGTCGCAGTGGTATGCGATACAATTGAAGATACTGCCAGTACTATAAAGGCTTCAGTAGAGAAGAAGAAAAATACAGAAGATATTCATGATCAAAGTGTCTACATACTTACTGATCCGAACGATGGCGACAAAGTAAAATATGTCGGAAGAACAAACGATCCTGCCCGTCGAAGAAGTGAGCATGATCGCCATCCAATTAAAAGTAATTATGAGATGACGGTTGTTGCGACGGGACTTAATATTCAGGAAGCTAAGTTGATGGAACAATCTCTCATATCTGCGTACACTCTTGATTATTTGGATAATGCGAGACGGGAAATCGCTGTTGGAAATCTGTCTGCATATGAAAGTTATATCGATGCTGTTATCCAAATATATGGGAGTGTATCAGAGGATGAATTGAAGAATCTTATGGGGAGGTAAGAAAATGGGTACATGGAGCCCCTCGCTATTTGCAAACGATCTTGCGTTGGATGTGCGCCACGAATATGGTGCATTATTGTCGGTTGGAAAGACCCCGACAGAAGCAGAGCAAATACTTTTTGATTATTATTCCAATATATTGGACTGTGGTGATCTTGAGGAAGGGATATTTTGGTTTTCACTGGCACACTCCGAATGGAAAAAAGGATTGCTTAGCGAGCTTGTGAAAGCTAAAGCACTTTCATTTATGGAGCGCGATCTTGAGGCATGGAATCATCCAAATAATCAGAAAAACTATACTCGTCGAAAAAAGGTACTTTCGGAGTTAAAAACCAAATTGCTTTCTCCCTTGCCTGCACCTAAAAAAATTTCAAAACCAACAGTGCATCATTGTCCTTGGGCAGTTGGAAGTCTTTTAGCATATAAAATTGTCACTTCCGAAAAGATTAAAGATCATTCTTGCTTTGGTAAATATGCTTTGCTTCGAGTGATAAAAATTAATAAGCATCCATTCTGCAAACTGGCACCATCCGAGTATTATGATGAAACTATGCTTGTGGGATTATATGGATGGATCGGAAATGATATTCCTGGTCCGGATATTGTTAATAAGCTTGAGTTTATACCGATTAAATCTTATTGCCCTCCACCGATTCATCCTTTGGATTACCCACTGTTTGATAAGCTTTCATTGGAAAGCAGATCGCATATTCAGAAGACATTGTCTGATTTTTTTCAAGGAAGAACTGAAAGTTGTGCTCAACTCGATTGGCTTCCGACGAAATGTGCGGCTGAAGTCATAACCTGTCTGGACTGCGATGAAAGTTTTCAGGAGAAGATACCTGAATTTTTTGATACATCGATAACTGCATATTCAATGTTTTCTTTTCTATCGTTTGATATTACGCTTGCACATCAGTTGGAACCTTATTTGAAGAATTACAATGATTGATCCTATGTAAAGCGATAATGTCGCTGATACCTACACATACACCTACGGAAATGCCAACTGGGGCGATCTGCTGACCTCCTACTGTGGAACAACCATCACCTACGATTCCATCGGCAATCCGCTGTCCTACTACAACGG
>JBJDZN010000035.1:0-2115 GCA_051868045.1 Eubacteriales bacterium | reverse complement strand
TCTTTTTCTTCGACCAGGATTCGCTGTGCTGGTTCATGATGGACAGCCTTTGGCGCACCCTGACCGTGAATCTTAACGCCGAAAATATCTATTACACCATGAATGGCGGTCAGGAACTGGTCTTTGAGATGCTGTATCCTGTCAATGTATTCCCCTCTGATACCCCCTATATGGGATCGGAATTCTACTACGCTCATGCCGATGTGCCGGGCGATGTGGAAAACCCTTATCAGGGCTTCTGGGGGTACCCGGATGGACCGATTCTTGAGATCAATGGCGAAGTATGGAACCTCTATGCGGACGATGGCGTTACTCTGATCGCAGATGGGCCGGTGAAATATGATGAGGAAGCTGCCTATCTGATGAACGCCGATGGATCCTCCGGCGGCGGCATAGTTTATTTTGATGAAGACGGCAACCTGATCGATTTCGGCAATGTCCTGACCTTCCTCGGGCTGAATTTCAGTGATGTTCCGAAGGGTTGATGATACTGCTCCGAGCATAAGCACGGTCTTTGTTTGGACAGCGATAGTGCGCTGACATCGGCGCATAACACAAGTCATGCCTTTTCGCTCATTGCAAAAGAACAGGATCTGCGGGACATCGACGGGATACGCAAGCACTTCACAGCCTCGCTGACCGAAATGGGCAGGCTGATTGACTTCCTGCGGGGGAAAACAGCCCTTTTTGCGGGGCTGTATCAAGGAGGATTGCAATGAGTCAAAAAGGTTTTGTAAAGCTGAGCGAAGCGGAACTGCTCGAACAGATCGCACAATATGAGAAACGGGAAATTAACTTGAAGTGCTACGGCGTCGTCGGCGCAGTCATCGGGGTGATTGGCTCTATCATCTCCATGGTCTTGGAAGATGACCTGCTCGGGTTGATTTTTACGGCAGTGGTTATTGTGTCAGTCGTCACCTACTATCTGGGCATCCGTTTGCGGAAGAAAGCGGAATCACTGGTGAGGGAGCAGCTGGACGACTTCTTTGAAGCGGAACTGGAAAGGGTCTTCGGTCCCCGCATGCGTACTTCGGAGATGCGCATCAACGAGCCGTTTCTGAATGAGATCCGTCCGGTGGACCTGTACTGGAACAGGTGTTCAGTGTGGCGTTTTTATGAGGGCAATTATCACGGGACTCACTTTTCTGCCGCTAATGTGGAGTTGTATGAATTGAAGCAGGTTACGGAAGAAGATAGTTTCCAAAATGCGACAGAGACGGTATTTGAGGGCGTTGTGCTGCGCTGCAGGAATATCTGCGACCCCGCTCCGGATATTGCCCTGCGTAAGCCTTGGGCGGACCACCACAAGAGTGACCTCGTGGACCCCGAAGTCTTCCGTCAGCACTTTTCCGTCCGCACCGCAGACAATCAGCCGGCGGACGATCTGGTGACTCCAGAGCTGCGTGAGCTGATCCAAAAGCTGGAGTCCCTCAGCAACGAATATACGGTGACCGCTCTGATCTTCCGTAACGGCGAGGCGATACTGGCGATCGGCGGGTATGCCTTTGCGGAAGGCTTGCCGTCAGGAGGAAAGAGCCTGCAGAACCTCGACGGGATCCGCAGGCTCTTCACGGCCTCGCTGACCGAAATGGGCGATCTGATCGACATCCTGCGGGATTCCTGCGGGGGAAAATAGCCCTTTTTGCGGAGCAGGATTGAGAAATGGAAAACCTATTATGACTCCGGTAATTGTTATTCTGATCGTAGCTCTGCTCATCGCCATCTGGTGTATCAGAACGGTCAATGGCTTCAAGAAAAAAGAAATCCGCATGCAGGAGGGACTCTCCGGGGTAGAGGATACCCTCTATAAGAAGGAGGCAAACGTATGACGCTGGGAATGGCCGTTTTTCTGCTGGCACTGGCTGTGGCAGGCATCGTGCCGGTCTTTCGGCACAGATATTCCCGTACCCGTTTCAGGCGGTAGTAGTATGTGCTCTTGCTGATTCCTTGCCTCTCGCACCAGGCGGCTATGCTCAATCCCCCGTTCCGTCTTTCCTTGATCTGCTTATGCCACTGTGCAAGCCTAATTTTCTCTTTGATCTCTGCTATGTCCACTGTGTCGTGCGTCTGCTCTGTGGCTACTCATGTTTGCCTCCTCCGGTATGTTTTTGTACG
>JBJDZN010000034.1:0-8130 GCA_051868045.1 Eubacteriales bacterium | reverse complement strand
GGGGATTTTTCGGTATCAGCCGGGTAAAAACACGTGGATTTTGCTCGGTGTGGTGGAGATTAAAAAAATCCTTGACTCACATATCCGACTTTCCAAATAGGTTCCGATTCAAAAATCCCCTCAGAGCAGCCTCTCTCAAAAACCTAACGTTTTGAGACTGCCCTAAGGGGATTTTTCAGAGCTTGGACGTTTTTTTCAGGTATCCGCAAGGGTAACTGCCGTTCTCACGTCCCGTTTCCTCATATTGCTCCTCTCCTGCGGTTGCCAGGAAATATTCCGCAACAATGCCTGCAACTTTCGTAATATAGTATTGGTCGGTCACCATTTCAGGTTCCGTCTTCATATAGGTATCATGCATGGTTTTCAACTGTGAAATCAGCTGTTCCGCCGTCTGCAGATGCACCTGCAGATTGCAATCCCCCTCAGGAAGGCTTTCCCGGCTTACCATGTAGTCGTACAGCCGGTTTTCGTAGTTAACGTGTTCCCGGATCGTTCCTTCATAAGCTGAATTGTGGGTCCAGGTAAAGAAATCCTCTATATAATGAAGAATGCAGCCGTACTGAAGAAAGAAAAAGAACTCATGCCGACTTCTTCCTTCATATTTTCTGATCTTTTCAAAGACCCGAGACGACCGATCTTCCCAGGTATGACCCCTGAGGTAGGTATATACCAGAATATCCGGCAAAATACTCCCAAGCAGGATCATCAATCTCTGTTTTTTATTGACATTAGAATATTTTGAAAGAATTTCTCCTGTGATAAGCAGATGAGAAACCTTATTCATTCCATTCTCTCCCTTCAGTAAACAAGCGACAGGTGCGTGTCAGGCAGGCAAGTTCCGATACGGAATGATTCTATCAGACAAATGAAAAATCTGCAATCATTAAATAATAAATGAATGTAAAGTTTTTCAGAACTCATCAAAAAACATGGAAAACCGTCCCATATTCCTGCGAAAGAAAGAGGGGACTGCTGCAAATCCTTTCCTGCATTTGCAGCAGTCCCCTCTTTTCCTGTCCGGACCGGGTTGCCGTAACCATCCTCTTTGACCGAAGGTGTGACGGTTTACAGATTTTTCTCCATGTACACAATCACAAACTTGGGATGGGGTCTTTGATTTTCGGTTTCCGCTTTCTTTTTGGGCGAGGGAGACAAGGCTCTTGCATCCTTGGTATAGTCTGCCGTATAACCCAGCTTCTCGTAGAATCCCACTGCCTCATCTCTGCTGGTGATGATGATCTTTTTATACCCTCTCTCCCGGATCCACTCTTCTGCGCTTTCAATGGCAAGCCTTCCGGCGCCGCGTCCACGGGCAAACGTTACCGTTGCCACCCGTTCAATCTTGGCATATCCCTCTTCCGGAACAAAATGGAGCCGGCAGGTGCTGATAGGGGCACCGTTGTCATCGGTCACCAGAATATATTCCGAATCGGGTCTATCCCCGTCAAATTCTCCATCCAGCGTTACGCCGAAACCATAAATCATGGCTTCCGTTCTCACATAATAAACGCCTGCCTTTGCAGGAATCTCCGTCGCACGAATTGCTTTCATTCCGATTTCCTCTTTTCTATACTGAGATTATCAAATTTTTTTCTTTTTCGGTTTATTGATCAAACACATCTGCGGACAGATAGTGATCTCCGCCGTCCGGGAAGATCAGGACAATGTTTTTTCCCTTGTTTTCACTGCGTGCCGCCACCTGCGTTGCCGCTTTCAGAGCCGCTCCCGCCGAAATTCCGATCAGAATGCCCTCTTCTTTAGCAGACCGTCTGGTATATTCGTAGGCATCGTCATCGGTAACGGTAATGATTTCGTCAATCAGGCTCATATCGGTCACAGGGCAGATCGACCCTCCGCCGATTCCCTGAATCTTATGGGGTCCCGGCTGTCCGCCCGACAGTACCGGGCATCCGGCAGGCTCCACTCCGATGATCTGAACGTTGGGATTTTTCTCCCGCAAATACCTTCCGGTACCCGTGATCGTTCCGCCCGTTCCCACACAGGCAATGAAAATGTCCACCTTGCCGTCCATATCCTCCCAGATTTCGGGACCTGTTGACTTATAATGGGCATTCGGATTATCCGGATTGGCTCCCTGTCCGGGGATGAAGGCATTGGGAATCTCTTCTGCAAGCTCCCTTGCCTTTTCTCCGCTGCCGGGCATGTTCTTCTCCTTCGGAGTCAGATAGACCTCGGCACCGTACGCCTTCAGAAGCGTTACCCGCTCCTTACTCATATTCTCCGGCATACAGATAACGGTTTTATAACCCTTTGCCGCCGCAACGACCGCAAGACCGATTCCCGTATTTCCGGACGTTCCCTCAATGATGGTGGAACCGGGTGCGAGTTTTCCTTCTTTCTCCGCCTGCTCGATCATATTCAGGGCAATTCTGTCCTTAACGGATCCGCCCGGATTGAAAGATTCCACCTTCGCATACAGTTTTGCGACACTGTTTTCACGTTTTTCAATCTTGTTCAGATGAACGATAGGGGTGTGCCCGACCAATTCAAGAACACTGTCATATACCTTCATATACTCACTTCCATTTTATCACAGTCTTTTCGATTTTGTTTACTATGATGTCAATAACAGTCGTCACCAGACCCACCGTAAAAATACCGGCAAGAACACAGCGATAATCGGCAAAACTCTTGTATTTTTCGATGAAAAATCCGATACCAAGGTTGATTCCCAGCATTTCGGCTCCGGAAAGGCACATGAACGCCCCCCGCAGGCTTTTGGAAACGCTGTTTATGATTCCCGGCAGGCAGTAGGGGAAAATGACCTTGAAAAGCATTCCGACCGTACCGACGCCCATGGTTTTTGCCGCCTCAATGATCTTACGGTCAATCTGTCCCACTCTGGACACCGTCCCCTGAAAGGTCGGCCAGAACACTGCCAGAAATATGACCGCAACCGCCGCATCATGGAAGGTAGGCAGAATCATGATCAGATAGGCTGAAAACATCAGAGGAGGAATCAGGGTAATGACGTTCGAGATCGGAAGCAGAACCTCCCGGACCCGTGCAACCCATCCTGCCAGCAGTCCCAGTACCGTACCCAGAATGAGGGCAAGTATCACACCTACAAGCAGCAGCTGAACCGATGCCACCACGTCGCTGACGATTTCATCGGATTTCTCCACGAAAACATGGAACAGTCCCTCGGGAGAAGGAACCAGCAGATCGTTGTGGATCCAGCCCAGTTTATAGGAGACCTCCCAAAGGATAAAGAAGCCGTAAATCACGATGGCAACATCGGATGAACTTTTCTTTTTGGTGGAAAACAGGTGCAGCAGATACAGCACCCATGCCGCCACCAGCAAAACAATGTAGGGACCGCTTTCGTATATTTTCTTATGCTCGGTAAAATACGGAAGGGTCAGCGTAAGTACGATGTTGATAAGGAAAAGGAGTGTCGCTACCCCAAGTTCAATATACATTTTCGGACTGAGCCGAAAAAATCCCCCCATCCGGGAAGCAACCGCACTCAAAAAGCGGTTTTTCTTTTTAACTTCAACACTTCCTGTCACAATACCACATCCTTGTCGATAGCTTCCGTCAACTGATCATAGAAAGAAGAGATCAGCTGAAGGTGAAGTTTTTCGTATTCTTCGGTTTTGATCAGCTCACTCCGTACTCTGGGATGAGGGAGGTTTACCTCCAGAATCCTGCGGATTCTTCCGGGTGCCATGACCACAATCCGATCCGCCAGCAGAATCGCCTCGTCAATATCATGGGTGACGAAAACCACGGTCTTTCTATGCTCCACCGAGAGCTTGGAAACCATCTCCTGAAGCTCCAGACGAAGCTTGGGATCAATGGCACCGAAGGGTTCATCCAGCAGGAGAATATCCGACTCCAATGCCAATGCCCTTGCCACCGCTACTCTCTGCTGCATACCGCCGGACAGCTGACCGGGATATTTATCGGCAGAATCGCTGAGTCCCACGCTGTGCAGATACCGGAGAGCCAGCTCATTCTTTTCCTTGCGGGTGTATTTCTTCTTATTCTGCCGGAGTCCGAACAGCACGTTTCCCTTTGCCGTCAGCCACGGAAAAAGGGAATATTGCTGAAATACAACGGCTCTGTCCGTACCCACTCCTTGAATCGGCTTTCCGTCGATGAGAATCTGCCCTGATTTTGCCTTGTTCAGCCCGTTCAAAAGACTCAGAAGGGTGGATTTTCCGCAGCCGGAGGAACCCAGAATGCAGACGAACTCTCCCTCCCGGATATTCAGACTGATATTGTTCAATGCCCCGAATCTCGTCTTTTTATCGACGTAATCAAAGGAGACATCCTTGATTTCAATTTTATAGGTATTTTCCGACAATTCCCTGTTTCCTTCCTCATTTTGATTCTGAAAATAGCTCACTGGATTCACTCTCCATCCTCCGAACCGTGGGGAAGACGCATACCGTCCCCTGCCCTCCGGCAACATTCCTCCGGTTTCCCGGGATTTTTCGATTTTTGCCCATCGGTCAGCAGAAAAAAGGTCTGCATGACCGTCGGGGGCAATACGACTCGTTACACTTCCCGCAAATTCAGGTGTTCTGCCTGCAAAATCAGGTCGCGTAAACCTTCATATTACCCCCGATTGCCCCGGGTTTCTGTTTCTTACAGCTTTCCCTGAAGCGGATTAATGGAGGGATCCACAGAGATCGTTACGTTTCTGGGATCACGGTCTGCCCAATCCGGGCTGTTCCACTTGGATGCGGAGATTTCACCGGCATACTCTTCGTACGTTTCTCCCTCCGGATGTCTCAGATACACCTCATCGGGAGTTTTCGACAGCTTCTTTCTCTCGCCATCGGTTGCCCACAGCTTATCATAGGGCACCTGGGACGCAATGCGGGATGCAAAACTGCGGAAAGAAACGTTGCTGTTGTCCTTGGGGAACTCAAAGAAGGTGTACTTTTTGAATACAGGCAGGCTGTAAAGGTCCTTCACATAGCCCCAGATGTTCTTGTACTCCGGAATTCTCTTCTTGATGGGTCCGACATTTCTGTAATAGCTGATTTCCCATCTGACCAGCGTGACGTAGAAACGGATGTCACTGTCCGTGATGTAATCGCCGAAGAGGAAACGGTTGGTCTCCAACCGCTTGTCGAGCTTATCCAAAGCGTCGAAGAAGTCTTCGTATGCCTCGTTATACGCCTCCCAGGACAGGCAGAATGCCATACGGTAGTGACCGTTGTTGACGGTGGGGAAAAGCCAATCGTTGAACTCGTCGATTTCCTTGCGGTACTTGACAGGGTAAAGATCGGGGGCATCCTTGGGCTGGAAGGGGCGGAACTGAACCTCAATGTAGTTGGTCAGTCTGTGGTAATCGTTGTTAACCGCCTTTTTTTCCTTCAGATCGACGAAGGTTGGCGTGGTGGCTCTGCCCTTGAAGTTGGGATCGGCGTTCTTATAGAACTGGCTGAGGAAATATACGCCGGTCAGCTTATCCCTGTGTCCGGGCCGGTCGGCAAAGCCGTGTCCGTACACGTTGGTCTGACCGCTGTGTGTGGTCGAAGCGTCTGCAATCACGTCCTGAAGTCCCAGAATATCCCGGACGATCACGGGGCGGTTGGACCAGTGGCATCCGTGCGCCCAGTAGATGGCATATCTGCCGGCTTCTGCCTTCAGATCCCCTTCTTTATCGCCAAAAGGCTTGGTGAAAGCATTGGGCTGACGAATAAAAACGCCTCTTTCATTGATTTCGCTGACCGTCTCTCTGGGTCTGGGATCAACTCCCACCTCCCGTGCGTGCTGCTCCGCTTCCTCATCGGTATATTCCACCGCTGCGGGCTTCTTTTCCTGTATCGGCTCGCTTGAGCATTCAAAATTGCAACTCATATCTTTTTCTCCTTGTAACATAATATAATATAATGAAATACGAACATTTACGAATCTTCAAACAGATCACCGGAAAGGTATTTGCTTCCGCCGTCAGGAAACAGTACCACAATATTTTTCCCCTGATTTTCAGGTCTGCGGGACACAAGGGTTGCCGCCCACAGAGCCGCACCTGCCGATATGCCGATCAGGATTCCCTCGGTTTTCGGACAAAGCCTTGCGTACTCATAGGCATCCTCATCCTTGCAGCGAAGGATTTCGTTATACAGTCTCCGATCGATGATCGGACAGATTTTGCCCCCGCCGATTCCCTGAATTTTATGGGGTCCCGGCTCTCCGCCCGTGAGAATCGGACTTCCGGCAGGCTCTACGCCGACGATGACCACATCGGGATTCCGGCTTCGCAAATACTCTGCCGTTCCTCTGGAGGTTCCGCCCGTTCCGACGGTCGCCACGAAAATGTCCACCTTCCCGTCCAGATCCTCCCAGATTTCAGGACCCGTGGTTTTGAAATGTGCCTGGGGATGATTGAGGTTCTCCCCCTGAGCCGGGCGGTAAGCACCCGGAATGGACTCAGCCAGCTCCTGTGCCCGATTACCGCCTCCGCCGAATCCGCTTTTTTTGGGTGTCAGCTCTACCTGTGCCCCATACGCCTTCAGCAGACGGATCTTTTCCCGGCTGGAATCCTCTGACATACAGATGATCGCCTGATAATTTCGCACGGCGGACACAACCGCAATTCCGATACCGGTATTGCCTGACGTTCCCTCCACAATTGTGGCACCGGGTTGAACCAGACCGTCCTTTTCCGCTTCGTTTATCATGTTCAGAGCGGCTCTGTCTTTAACAGAGCCGCCCGGATTGAAGGATTCCAGTTTTGCATATATGGCGGCGATGGATTTTTCTTTTTTCTCGATCTTATGAAGACGGACCAGGGGCGTATGACCGATCAGTTCCAGTATATTCTCATATACTCTTCCCATGAAAATCCTCCGGAAATCTCTCTTGATCAGGTATGCCGATCAGTTATACTCATTGAACAGCTCCAGCAGTTCTGCGTAGAAGGTGTTGGTGGGATTCTTTGAAATCAGATTATCCAGTGCCTTCTTGTAAACCGTGGTATCAACATCCTGTGCGATGTCATAGCTGCCGAAATCAATGGTAGAGCTGGACAGTGCGCCGGAATTATAAGCCGCTACCACGTATTTTTCGATACCGAGGGTGTTGGGATCGGCAGAGAACTTGGTCACTCCGCCATAGAGATAGGTTTCAACATAATCGGATTCCTTGCCGGAATAATCGGAGACGATCTGAATCACGTTCGCACGGATTGTGCTGTCGGTCTCACCCTGCTTGTAATACTCCCATGCTCTGATGCGGGCAGTTTCGTAAGCCACGAATGCGTCCTGCTTTGCAGCCAGCTTGGCAGGAGAAGTAAGCTCACGGCAGCATACATAGTTGGGCTGCAGATCGCCGGAAGCGGCAATGATCTCAAGATCGTAAGCATCCGCATAGAGCAGGGCAAACTCCATCGGCAGGAAACCGACTTCGATCTCACCCTTCTGAACGGCCTGTGCCGTTTCGGTGGTTTCTCCATAGTAGGTGATGCTGCCGGCAGACTCATCTTCGATGGCTGCAATGGTATCGGCGGAAACGCCGTTGTCCAGCAGATACTGGCGGGTTATGATCCAGGCTGCCTCGTTGCGGACAAATCCGATCTTTGCGCCTGTGATTGCGTCAAAATTGATGATGGTTTCCGAATCCTGATAAGCTGCCGCATTTCCCTTTTTGGTGATCAGGGCACCGCCCTCCACTGCCGTACCGGCGATAAAGGTCAGATCGTAGCCCGAGGCGATCGCCTGAAGGTCCGCAACAAAACCGACGGAAAGAATGTCCAGCTCGTCGCTGTTGTCGTTGATTGCCGTAAGAGCATTGGTACCCATAATGTTGACAGGGGTAACCTTTACGCCTTCCTCATCAAAATAGCCCAGCTGAAGAGCGAGGATATCGAGGGCAACACGGATGTTTCCCGTGGGGAAGGACACTGTCAGGGAACCGTTGGGATAGGCGTTTTCGTCAACAGAGTCGTCTGTCTTGCCGCAGGCGGACAGAATTGCCAGATTGGACACCAGCAGTGCAGTCAGAAGCACGCCGGAAAGAATTCTTTTGAGTTTTTGAAATTTCATGATAATATCTCCTATTCACATAATAATAATTTAAAATCTGATTTTGTTTTCAGTCCGGATATGAAATCGTCCGGCAACATCGGTCGAACCTGCTGACAGCAGC
>JBJDZN010000033.1:0-8179 GCA_051868045.1 Eubacteriales bacterium | reverse complement strand
CAAGAACATCATGTTTGAGGCACAGCTCGCTGACCTTCCCGACATTGATTACGGCATCTATCCCTACACCTCTTCCTCTTCTGTCATCACCGCCTATGCTCCCGTGGGCGCCGGTATTCCCAACCACAAGATCGACCGTTCCATCGGCATCATGAAGGCTTATTCCACCTGTGTCGGCGAAGGACCCTTCACCGTGGAAATGTCCGGTAAGGAGGCAGATGACCTCAGAAAGGTAGGCGGCGAGTACGGTGCCGCAACCGGCAGACCCCGCAGAGTCGGCGGATTTGACGTGGTTGCTTCCCGTTACGGCGTATTTGCCCAGGGTGCCGATGAGATCGCTCTGACAAAGCTGGACATTCTTTCCTATATGGATAAGATTCCCGTCTGCGTGGCATACGATGTGGACGGAACGATTGTCAAGAACTTCCCCACCGGTGAGGCTCTCAACAAGGCAAAGCCCGTATATGAGTATCTCGACGGTTGGAATTGCGATATTTCCGGCTGCCGCAAGGTAGAAGACCTTCCCAAAGCCGCTTACGACTATATCAAATACATCGAAAAAGCGGTCGGCTGTAAGATCACCTATGTATCGGTGGGCGCAGATCGGGAAGCCTATATCAAGATGTAATATCGCTTTCATTCAATCCTGTCGCAGCCCCTGCGACAGGATTTTTAAGCAAAAGGAAGGAACGGATAACCATGATTATATCCACCAAAGGGCGTTATGCCCTGCGGATCCTGATCGACCTTGCCCAGCACAGGGACGAGGGTTGTATTTCCCTGAAGCTGATCGCCAGTCGTCAGGGCATCTCCATGAAATATCTGGAAATGATCGTTGCAGGGCTCAACCGTGCCGGAATCGTTCGCTCTGTCCGGGGAAAGGATGGCGGCTATGCCCTGACAAGGTCCCCCGAAGAATACACCCTTGCCGAAATCCTGACCATCAGCGAAGGTTCCCTGACCCCAGTGGCGTGCAAAGAGTGTGAGGACAACACCTGCGGGAGAGCCGACAAATGCCTGACCCTTCCCGTCTGGCAGAAGCTGGAACAGATGATCTGCGACTATCTGTCTTCCGTCACCCTTGCCGATCTGCTGGAAAAAGAGGATCAGGATTGCAGCTGCGCAGGCGGAAACGGCGTTTCCCATGAACAGAATCCCGATCCGACCGATGAACCGTGAGTTCTTTTGGAAAAAATATGAATTTTTTTGAAAAAACCTGAATATCCTATTGACTTTATAGGAATTATGTGGTATAGTACTGAAGGTGAGTCATGAAGATGGGTTATCCGCCCGGATACCAGTTTCATCACACCAAAATCGGTAGGAAACCAAACGAAAGGACATAAACTTATGTTTGTATATGCTGATAATGCAGCAACGACCCGGCTTTCCAAGGCAGCACAGGATGCCATGATGCCCTATTTTACGGAGTATTACGGCAACCCCTCCAGTCTGCATACTGCCGGACAGAAGGCGGCTGAAGCACTCGCCGCCGCAAGAGAGAAAGTAGCCTCCCTTTTGGGTGCCGATCCCCGACAGATTACCTTTACTTCGGGCGGAAGCGAGGCAGACAATCAGGCAATCCGTTCCGGTGCCGCATATGGCGCAAGAAAAGGCAAGAAACACATCATCTCTACGAAGGTAGAGCATCACGCCGTTCTTCATACGCTTCAGAAGCTGAAGAAAGAAGGCTTTGAAATCACCCTGCTGGACGTGAACAAGTACGGCACGGTCAGCGCACAAGATGTCAAGAATGCCATCCGTCCCGACACCGCACTGGTCACAGTCATGTACGCCAACAACGAAATCGGCTCCATCAACCCTATTGCAGAGATCGGTGCCGTCTGCCGTGAGGCAGGAGTTCTCTTCCATACCGATGCCGTGCAGGCTGTCGGACATCTGGACGTGAACATCGCTGAGCAGAATATCGACATGCTGTCCCTGTCGGGACACAAATTCCACGGACCCAAGGGCGTAGGTGCCCTGTATGTCCGCAAGGGTATCCCCCTTGTCACCCTGATTGAAGGCGGCGCACAGGAAAGAGGCAAGCGTGCGGGTACCGAAAACGTTCCCGGTATCGTCGGCATGGCAGCCGCTTTGGAGGAAGCCGTTCAGAATCGGGAAAAGAATGCCGCATATCTGATCGGTCTGCGGGATCGGCTGATCGAAGGACTGTCTGCCATTCCCCACTCGGTCCTCAACGGCGATCCGGTCAACAGACTGCCCGGAAACGTGAACTTCTGCTTTGAGGGCATCGAGGGCGAGTCCCTGCTTCTGATGCTGGATGAAGTCGGCATCTGCGCATCCTCCGGTTCTGCCTGCACCTCCGGTTCCCTGGACCCCAGCCATGTTCTTCTGGCAATCGGTCTGCCCCATGAGGTTGCCCACGGATCCCTGCGTCTCTCCCTTTCCGAGGAAAACACGCCCGAGCAGATTGAGCATATTATCGAAAATGTTCCGAGAATCGTGTCCTATCTGCGGGATATGTCCCCCGTTTGGGAGGCACTGGAAAAGGGCACAAAAACCCATATTATCTGATGAGAAAGAAAGGAATTTGACGATGTTATACAGTGAAAAGGTAATGGATCACTTCCGCAACCCCCGGAATGTGGGCAAGATGGACGACGCTGACGGAATCGGCGAGGTCGGCAACGCAAAGTGCGGAGACATCATGAAGATGTATATCAAGGTCCGTGACGGCATCATCGTTGACTGCAAGTTCAACACCTTCGGATGCGGTTCTGCCATCGCCACCAGTTCGATGGCTACCGAAATGATCAAGGGAAAGCCCATCGAAGAGGCTCTCGAACTTTCCAATAAGGCAGTTGTGGAAGCATTGGACGGTCTTCCCGCTCATAAGCTCCATTGTTCTGTCCTCGCAGAAGAGGCCGTCAAGGCTGCCGTTCTGGATTATTACGAAAAGAACGGAATTCCCTACGACAAGGAAAAGTTCTGTGCAGGCGATTGCGAGCATTGCGGCGAACATGAAGACTGATCATCAGGCATAATTATTCACAAAAATACGGCATTTTGCCGTATTTTTTACCTAGTCAATAAAATTCACAGTTTGTTTATTCTTTTTATACGAAGTTTCAGAAATAAATTCGGAAAACCTATTGACTTTTCTGAAAAATTGTAGTAGAATATAGTAAAATCTAATACAGGAGTTGAAAACAATGACCCGTAAAATTCTTTCAACAGTCATGTGCTTTCTTTTGGTAGCAAGTACCTTGATCGTTACCTCATGTGCTGATAACGGTGCGACCAACGGTACAACTTCCAATCAAGGCGGAACTACCCCCGGCGACACGTCCAGTGGATCTGATGTGCCCACCTATTCACCCGACTTTTCCGATTGTTCGGACGAGGAAAGAACCATCACCTTTGCTTTCTGCGAAGGCGCACAGGATGACTTCACTGCCCGTTCTATCTCGGTAGACGAACTGGGTGATGACGATGTAGACAATGCAATCTACACCCGTAACAAAACCATCGAGGCTCAGCTTGGTGTCTTCATTGACAGTTACCAGGCGGGTACCTCCATTCAGGGTCTTGAGGATGCTATCGGAATCTCTGTCAGCCAGGGCGATCCTGAGTTTGATGTCATCGTAGGCTATCAGTACTACGACATCATCATGGCTACCAAGGCTTACGTTGACAATCTTGCAGAACTCAAGGATGACAACGGTCAAAGAATTGAGTACCTTGACTACACCAAGGATTACTGGGGTACCGATTACATTGAAGCACTGAGCTACAATGATATCGTTTACTGGGTTACCGGTGACCTTTCCCTCCGTTTTGTCGGCGGTGTTTACTGCACCTACGTCAACGAGACTCTTTATCAGCAGTACTGCTATGAGACCTACGGCAGCATCTACGACATCGTAAAGAACAACCAGTGGACCATGGATCTGCTTGCAGAGATGGCAACAAAGTGCTACTCTGACGGCGCAATTTCCGGTGATGTTAACCAGACTGTTGACGACGGCGATATCGTCGGCTACGCTTGGGAGCCCAATGACCCGATCGACGGTCTTGCATTTGGCTGTAAGGTTCCCTTCTCCACCAGATCTTCTGATGGCTCCATCACGCTGACCCTGGCATCCAGTGCCAGAACCGTTAACTTCGTAACTGCTCTGGAAAAGGTACTGTACGGTACTTCTTCTCTCCAGGTTACGGATGACGACTCCAAGACCGTAATGCCTTTCTTCGCAAGTGGTCAGTCTCTCTTTACTGTCAACAAGCTGTTCCAGGCTGAGAGATACCTGCAGGATATGTCTGACAACTACTACATCATTCCTACTCCTATGCTGGATGCTACTCAGGGCGGCTATGTAACCGGTATCCATGACGGATGCTCTATCTACGGTATTACTTACGGCTCCGACTGCAAGCCCGCTGCAGCTGCTACCCTTGAATGGATGGCTTATCTGTCTCACAGAGATGTTCTTCCTAAGTACTACGATGTCGCTCTGAAGAACAAGTACACCAACGACCAGGCTTCTGCTGAAATGATTGACATCATTCACGACAATGTTAACACTGACTTCGCTGCTGCATGGTCCGCATCCATCTCTGACCTTGTTCACTGGTTCAGAACCAACAACAAGTCCACCAGATTTGTTTCCACTCTGCAGAGATACACCGAAACTCACAATGCCGCTCTTGAGAAGCTTCTGAATGATCTCGAGGAAGCAGCAATGCTTGATTGATGATTAGAGATTCACATCTCTTACAGAAAACAGGCACCACAGATTTTCTGTGGTGCTTGTTTCGTATCAATTAAGGAGAAAGCATCCATGAAAAAGAACACGGAAATTAAAAGGGATCGTCTTTTCGAAACCATTAAATATGACGGTGACGGTCGCGCCATCATCAACATGACGGTGCGGGATGACAGCGAGTTTCTATCGGCATTCTCAATCAATCATACCCCTGTCATCAGCGACGAAGTCGCCGTTTTTATCGAAACAGCCACGGTTTCCCTACCGCCTAAGACGCCGATAACCCTAAGAATTCACAGCGACTGCATTGATGAGGACGAAAAAAAGATATATCCTGACGCCATTTCGGAGTATTATCGGAGACACTATGCCGCTAACTTGCGGGAGATCCGCCGGAACGCAATTCTGTCTATTCTCCTTGCATTAGGCGGCATTGGCATTCTATTTGCGATATTTCTGTTCTCCGATTATCTGAGTAACAGTGTCTGGAACGAAGTGATCGACATCGTAGCATGGGTATTCTTATGGGAAGCCGTTGATCTGCATTTTCTGGAAAGTCATGCCCTTCGAGCCAAACGCAAAAGGTATCTGTCCTTCATAGGCATAAAAGTCGAATATTATCCAAATAACACAGAATCAATCCCCGGTGAGAAGGTCAGTATTGTCTCGGAAAACGAACATGGCATCTGATTTTCATTGTTCCGCAGAATGAAAATCCGGTATTTATACAAAGAATTCTGCCGCAGCATTTCCCAAATTCTCGGGAAGTGTCTGCGGCAGAATCTTTATGCTATGATTACAGGTTCAGAGAGCGATAAAGCGTGTAGGGGTCGGTATCGCCAGTCAGAACAGGTTTGATCGTAAAGGAGAAGGTGAAATTCTTCTCGGAAAGCCGATATTTTTCGGCAAGAGCCGGTCCGCAGGAATTGGAACCGCATCCGCTTTGTTTGTAGTCAATGCTGACATAGGTCGTGCGATCGGGAACGAGTTCATAGTCATGACGGACATTTGACAGAGTAACTGCACTGTAATGCTGCGCATTGAAGGTGAAGGACGGATCGGCACAAATCTGAACACCGTGACCTGCTTCGGTATATACCTGCGCCCATCTGGTTTCAACATGGGCAGAGTTTTCCTGAGGGCGGACATAATGTTCAAAATTGTCGGTCACTGTGGTTCTGAAATCCCCGATGCGGGAAGCAAGATTCTTGTCCTGATAGCTCTCCACCGGTCCTCTGCCGAAATAGCGAATCTTTTCATTACCTTCGGGCATGGTCAGAAGCATTCCGTATTTGGGAAGGAAAGGCGGATCAAGATAGGGCTGATCCCGATTCTCACAGACCGCAACCGTCTGGGAGACGGTCAGACTTCCGTCGGACAGAACCGTATAGACGATAGATGCGTGCAGGAATGGCCGTCTGGTATGACTTCCCAGGGAAATATTCGCCATAATTTCAGCACGTTCTTCGGTACAGTCACCAAGAGTAACATTATAACACTTGATCTTGGCATCCCGATAGCCGAATTCGATGAAGCGATTCCGGAGATCCTTCTCATTATCAATCGGGGCACGCCATACGGTGGGAACCATGGGAGATGCCAGCATTTCCCTGCCGTTGTCCTCCATGGAAATCAGCATTCCGTTCATTTTTGAGAAACGGTACTGGGTTTCGCCCACTGAAACGGTGATGTTTTTCTCATTCTCATCCACACTGACGGCGGAGGGCGTCGTTTGACTGCAGGTCAGAATCGCCACATCAGAGGGAATCTCAAACTGAGCAAATCCCACCTCATAGCCGGCATCCGCCCACGGGGTCGGCTGTTTCCGGCGAACGCTGAACAGCAGATAGCAGAAGCCTTTGCGCTCTTCGGGAAGATTCACCGTGATCTCCTCGGTCTCACCGGGAGCGGCTGTCAGGTCAACCTTACCGTGCGCAACGGACTTACCGTCCGATTCCAGCGTATACCAAAGTTCCAGATCGGAAAGATCGGTAAAGTAGCGGTAACTCTTGACCGAAAAACGTCCTTTTTCCGCATCAAGGGCGGTGATGGCGACCGGCATCAGAATCTGCTTGAGTTCCAGCAGTCCCGTATGAGGGCGTCGATCGGGATAAACCAGTCCGTCCACACAGAAGTTACCGTCATTGGGATGATCGCCGAAATCGCCTCCGTAGGTGAATCCGGTCTTGCCGTTGACCTCAATCTGTACCGAATGATCGGTGTACTCCCAGACGCATCCTCCGAAAATTTCATCCCGGGAGCGAATCAGTTTCCAATAATCCCGAAGATCGCCGGGTCCGTTGCCCATGGCGTGACAGTACTCACAAAGGAAGAAGGGCAAGCGGTACTTCTCGTCGTCCAAATAGTTGACAATCTCATCAAGACCGGAATACATCCGGCTTTCCACGTCCAGATATTGCTCCTCCTGAGGCTTGCCGTGACGGGTATTATAACAGCCCTCGTAGTGAATCAGCCGGGACTTGTCTCTGCCCCTGATATAGGCAGCCATTTCCCGATGGTTATCGCCGTATCCCGATTCGTTGCCGAGGGACCACATGATAACAGAAGGATGATTCTTGTCCCGCTCCACCATGCGGCGGACACGGTCCAGATAGGCTTCACGCCATTCGGGATTGTCGGTCAGATAGTTTGCGCTGCCCATGACCCAAATGCCGTGGGTCTCCAGATCGGTTTCGTCAACCACATAAAAGCCGTACTTATCACAAAGCTCGGTAAAACGGGGATCATTGGGATAATGAGAGGTGCGGATGGTATTGACATTATGCCGCTTCAGGATCATCAGATCCTCCACCATATGTTCATAGGGGGTAGCATGACCGAGAATCGGGTGACTGTCGTGTCGGTTGACGCCCTTTGCCTTGACCTTCTTTCCGTTGATCAGAACCGTCTTATTGCGAATCTCCACCTTGCAAAAGCCGATCTTCTGGGCAATCCACTCGGTTCCCAGATGAATCAGCAAGGTGTAAAGATAGGGCGACTCATCAGACCAGAGCTTGGGACACTGAACGGTCAGTTCAATCTTGTCCTGTCCCTGTTCAATAATCGTCTGATCCTGATCCAGCAGACGCCATTCCAAGGTCTCTGCGCTGCCAACCCTGACTGTATCCACGGTCAGATCGGCAGTGAGAAAGTCATAGGCAATGTCGGTATGGACATAAAGATCGCTGATGCGGGCAGTGCGGTCACGGTAGAGCAGGTAGACCTCACGGAAGATACCGGAAAGCCTCCACATATCCTGATCCTCCAGATAACTGCCGTCGCACCACTTGAAGACCAGTACTTTGATTTCGTTGACTCCGGCATGAAGATAGGGCGTCACACAGAATTCGCTGGTCATGTGGCTGACCTGGCTGTAGCCTACATACTTGTTGTTGAGGAATACATAGAAACAGGAGTCCACACCCTCGAAATTCAGATAGATTTCCTTATCG